>JBOGYE010000344.1:0-10756 GCA_050696635.1 Solirubrobacteraceae bacterium
CAGCAGCCAGCCGAACGCGATCCCCGCGATCGTGATCGAGACCACCGCCGGCTCGAACATGTAGCGCGGCTGCCCCGGGAAGCCGTGGACCGAGAACGCGACCTCGACCACCATCCAGACCAGCACGGCGGCGAACATCGCCAGCACGGCTCGGTTGCGCCGGTACGCGGCCCACAGCGCCCCGAGCCCGGCACAGCCCCACACCGGCCACAGATTCAGGTACCTGAAGCGACCGATCGTGCCGAGGATCGCCGAGCCGTGGGTCATCCGCGGCGAGTGCTCGGCCAGCTGCGCCGCCAGCAGCGGCCGTCCGTTGGTGATCGTCGGCACCCCGAACCACAGCACCAGCAACAGCACTCCGGCCGCCACGATCCACTTGACCAGCTCGCGGTCGTGGCGCCAGGCCCAGATCAGGAACACCAGCATGAACGGCCACGCCTCCGGGCGCCCCAGCGAGGCCAGCGTCAGCGCCGCCAGCGACCAGCCATAGCGTCGGATCATCGCCAGATCGATCGACGCCAGGCAGAGCGCGGCCAGCGGCGGGTCCGACTGCGCCGACAGGAAGTAGTGCAGATAGCTGTAGCCCTGGTTGTCCTGGATCCCCAGCAGCCCCAGCGCCGCGAACAGCGCCGCCAGGATCGCCGCCTTGCGATGGCGACCGGCCCGGTCGACGATCCGGAACGCGATCCGCCCGGCCCAGATGCAGCCGCCCAGCGTGATCCAGACCGCGGTCGTCATCCACAGCCACAGGTCGTAGTGACCGAACAGCGCGTAGGGGACGTTGAACAGCCAGGTCATCGGCTTCCACGACGGCGCCCCGCCGAGGTTCAGCGACAGGTGCAGCGTCTGCCAGCCCCACACCATCCAGCCGTACGGGTCATAGCCCGGCCGCGTCCCGGCCCAGCGCACGATCGCGGCCGAGGCGATCAACAGAACGACGGCGACGATCCACCACACGTATCGGCGGGCGTGCGAGCGCCACCGCGGCCGCGGCGTCGGCCCGGGCGTCGTGGGATGGGGCTGTGATTCGGTTAGCACGACCCTGAGGGTGTCGCAAAGACCTGGACGGCGCGGGCATGACCGCGGTGACTCACGCCGTCCGCGCCGGGGAGAGCGAGGCAGCGCTGAGGCTAGCTAAGTCCACCCGCGGGCGCAGTTAGCATCTCGCCAAGGATCGCCGGATCGCGCCGGACGCGCGCGCCGGCGTCGAGCGAGCGATCGCGTTTGGTCAGCTCCAGATCCTGCGCCCGCGCCAGCCGCTGCAGGCGCCCCTCCGCCATCAGCCGCTCGTCGACCGCTCCCGGCCGGCCCTCGAAGACCGTGAACACCGGCGTCCGGAGCGCGACCGCCTCGCGGTTCATCGTCCCGCCCGCGGAGATGACCACATCGGCGTACGCGATCAGCGATTGCGCGTCGATCGCCCGCGGCGGGACGACGAAGCCACCGGCGCGCGTCAGCTCGTCGCGCTGGGCCGGGGTGCGCGGTAGTACCACGGCCTGGGCACCGCGCAGCCGCTCCAGCACGGCGCCGAACAGGTCGTTCTCGAAACGGTGATACAGCGACACCGCCGGCGGGGTGCGCACGACCGCGATCGGCGCTGCGCCGTCCAGCGCCAGCTCGTCGAGCACCGCCGGGTCAGGCTCGAAGTCCGACAGGTAGTACTCCTCCTTGAGCCCGGGGTAGCGGTGCAGCTTGCCACGCGCGCCGTACCGGTACATGCGCTCGGGCGGGATCGCATCGGGGATCACCACGGCGCTCGCCAGCCGGCAGTTGATCGAGTGCTGGACCGTCGCCCACTCGTAGTCGAACGTCGTCGAGCACGGGATCCGCAGCAGCGCCGCCGCGACCGTGACGTCGTTGGAGCCGTGACCGATCGCCAGGTCGAAGCGCCTGCGGGCCGCCCACCGCGCCAGCTGCGCCGAGCGCGACGCCAGGCCGCGGGCCTTACCGATCAGCCCGGCGCCGCCGTGGTGGCCGATCGCCGCGTGCTCGATCCCGAAACGCTCGCACAGCGCCAGCGTCTGGGCGAAGTCGCGCGCGGTCACCTGCACCTCGTGGCCTGCGGCCCGCAGGCGCTCGATCACCGGGCGCAGCACGAGCACGTGCGGGGAGTTGGTCAGGTCGACCCAGACGCGCACGCACTCGCCTCGGACGCTCGCCTCACAACGGCTCGCCTCACAATGCGGCCGCGATCGCGGCCACGACCTCGCGCGCCTGGGCCTCGCTCAGCACCGGGCTGATCGGCAGGGCGATGTTGCTGGCCGCCAGCTGCTCGGTCGCCGGCAGAGCCCCGAGGTCAACGACGTAGGGCGCCATCGCCTGCTGGCGGTGCAGCGGGCGGCGATAGTACGCGCGGGACTGCACCCCGGCCGCTCCGAGCGCGTGAGCCAGCTCGTCGGCGCGGGGATGGGTGACGACGTACAGATGCCATGCCGGGATCGTGCCCTGCGGAACGCTCGGCACGGACACGTGCTCGGCCAACCCCGCGGCGAGATAGGCGTCGGCCGCTGCGCGGCGCCCGTCGCACCAGCCGTCGAGCGCCGGCAGCAGCACCCGCAGGATCGCCGCCTGCAGCTCGTCCAGGCGCGAGTTGAAGCCCACGTACTCGAACGTCTGCTTGTCATGGGAACCGTGGAAGCGCAGCGCCCGCGCCAGCTCTGCGATCCCGTCGTCATCGGTCGTGATTGCGCCGCCGTCCCCGAAGCAGCCGAGGTTCTTTGACGGGTAGAAGGAGAACGTCGCGACGTCGCCGAGCGAGCCCGCCATCCGCCCGGACGCGCTCGCGCCGGCCGCCTGGGCGGCGTCCTCGAGCACCGGCAGACCCAGCTCGCGCAGCTCGTCGATCGGGGCCGGCACGCCGAACAGGTCGACCGCGACGATCGCGGTGGTGCGCGTGGTGATCGCGGCACGGACGGTGTCGACGGTGACGTTGCGGGTGTCCTGGTCGACGTCGCAGAAGACGGGTCGGGCGCCGGCGTTGACGATCGCCTCAGCCGAGGCGTAGAACGTGAACGACGGGACCACGACGTCGTCGCCGGGCGCGACCCCGAGCGAGCGCAGCGCGATCGTGATCGCGTCGGTTCCGTTGGCGACCCCGATCGCATGGCGGATCCCCAGATACGAGGCCAGCTCTGACTCGAACTGCGCCACCTCGGGACCGAGGACGTACCGGCCGGCGTGCACGACCGCGCCGATCCGCTCCAACGCGTATGCCCGCAGCGGTGCCAGCGGGGTTTCGTTATCGAACAGGGGGACGGGCATGAAGGGCCACCCTAGAACACCGCAACGGTTCGTTGAAGGAAGGCAGCTACCCTAGGCGGCCATGCCGCTATTGCTGGCATCGCTCACCGGGCCGCTGGTCACCTTCGCCACCCACCTGATCGCGGACCTCGGTCTCGCAGGGGTGGCGCTGCTGACGTTGATGACCGGCGTCATCGGCGTGCCCGGAACCGAGCCGACGATGCTGTTCGCCGGGTTCGACGTGTTCCGCGGGCAGCTGTCGCTGCCGGGCATCATCATCGCCGGCGCGGTCGGCGACGTGCTGGGGGCCTGCATCGCGTACGCGATCGGCTTCTACGGCCGGCGTGAGCTGCTCGACCGCCAGGGCTCGAAGCTGCACGTCTCCTCCTCGGGACTTGATCGCGCGCACCGCTGGTTCGATCGCTGGGGCGCGCCCGTGATCTTCGTCTCGCGCCTGTTGCCGTTCATCCGGGCCGCGTTCCCCTATGCAGCCGGCGTGGCGCAGATGCCGTTCGGACGCTTTCTGCCGCTGACGGCGCTCGGGTCGCTGATCTGGATCGCCGCGCTCGGCGTGCTCGGGCGCGAGGTCGGCAGCCAGTGGCAGAGCTGGCGCCATCACCTGGAGTACGTCGATTACGCCGGCGCCGTGGTGCTGGCCTGTGCGCTGGCGTACCTGATCGTGCGACTGATCCGCGGGCGGCGCGGTGGCCCGCCGCCCGCCCCGGCCGCCGATGCGCTGTCGGACTGAGCGACGCACCGCACCGACGCTCGTTCAGGCGCTCGCGCTGGGGGCCCTGCACGGGCCGGCGGAGCTGCTGCCGATCTCCTCCTCGGGACACGTCACCGCGATCCCGTGGCTGCTCGGATGCGACGATGCGGATCCGGACGGACCGGACGGACCCGACGGTCGCGCCCACTCGGATCCGGAGCTGCGCAAGGCGTTCGAGGTCGCGCTGCACGCTGGGACCGCGGCGGCGCTGCTGATCACGCTGCGCGCCGAGGTGTCTCAAGCCGCGCGCAACCTGAGCGGGCGGCGCGCGGGGCTGATCCTGTTGTCGTTCGCCCCCCCCGCGGTGGTGGGCTACGCGCTCGAGCGGCAGATCGAGCGGCGAACCGGGACCCCGGCCACCGTCGCCGCCGGACTGATCTGCGGCTCGCTCGCGATGGCGCTGGCCGACCGCGCGGCGCAGACACGAGCCGCCGACGAGGCGGGAGTCGCCGACGCGCTGTGGCTCGGGGTCGCGCAGACCTGCGCGCTGATCCCCGGCGTGTCGCGCAACGGCGCCACGCTGGCGGCGGCGCGGGCGCGCCGATTCACCCGCGAGGACGCCAACCGGCTGTCACGATACGCCGCGCTGCCGGTGATCGGCGGCGCGACTGCACTGATGGGCGTGCGCCTGGCGCGGCGGGGACTGCCACGCGCCGCCGCGGCGCCGTTCGCGGCCGGCGCCGCCGCATCGTTCGCCTCGACGCTCGCCTGCACGTGGCTGATCGGGCAGGTCGAGCGCGATCGCTCGCTGCTTCCGTATGCCTGCTATCGGGTAGCTCTGGCCGGTTTGATCGTTCGCCGACTGCGCCGACTGCGGACCGCGCGGTTCTGACCGCGGCCCGTCGGCGCGTGGCTCAAAATACGAAGGCCAGATGAGCGCTCTCCTCGGCACCACCTTGAGCGGCCGATACCGCCTCCAGGCGCGGATCGCCGGCGGCGGCATGGCGACCGTGTACCGCGCCATGGACGAGCGGCTCGAACGGCAGGTGGCGGTCAAGCTGATGAACCGCGAGATCGCGACGGACTCGGATCAGCTGCTGCGCTTCCGCCGCGAGGCGCGAGCGGTCGCGCAGCTCTCGCACCCGCATATCGTGGGGGTGATCGACGCCGGCGAGGACGACGGCCGTCCCTACATCGTGCTCGAGTACGTCGAGGGCGAGACGCTGAAGGAGCGGATCAGGCGGCTGGGCCGGCTGCCGATCACCGAGGCGGTGGCGTACGCGATCGAGATCGCGCGCGCCCTCGGGGCCGCCCATGAGCACCACATCGTGCACCGCGACGTCAAGCCCCAGAACGTGCTGATCGATGCCGAGGACTCGGCCAAGGTGACCGACTTCGGGATCGCGCGCACGCTGGAGGAGGACGGCTTGACCGCTGACGGTAGGGTGCTCGGCACGACCGACTACGTGTCGCCCGAGCAGGCGCTGGGGGAGCCGGCCACCGGCCAGTCGGACCTCTACTCGCTCGGGATCGTGCTGTACGAGATGCTGACCGGAGAGGTCCCGTTCGGCGGCGAGAACCAGGTCGCCGTGGCGATGAAGCACGTCCGTGAGGAGCTGCCCGACGTCCGGGTGCGCCGGCCCGAGGTGTCGGCGGCGCTGGCCGCCGTGGTCGAGACCGCGACCGCCAAGCGCCTGGACGAGCGCTATGTCGACGACGCCGAGATGATCGCCGACCTCGGGGAGGTGCTGGCGATCGAGGCCTCGCGATCGGGCAGCGCGACTACCGAGACCACGGCGGTGCTGCGCACGCTGCCGGCGGCTACGCGCCGGAAGGTGCCGCTGCGCGTGCGCCGCGGGCGCTGGCTGGCGGTGCTCGGGCTGGCGGCGGTCGTGGCGGTGACGGCGGCGGTGGTGGTCGGCGTGGTCCTATTCGTGGCGCCGGCCGGCCACCATCGCGCGGGCACGCCGGCACGGTCGACCCCTGCCGCGCAGACCCGCCCACACGCGCTGGCGTTGTGCCCCACCTGCGCGCACGACTACAACCCCGACGCGCCGAGCGGACCCAAGAACCAGCACCCTCAACAGGACGCGCTGGCGATCGACGGCAATCCGAGCACCGCCTGGACGACGGAGCACTACAGCGGCAACACGCTGGACAAGCCGGGCGTCGGGCTGTACGTCGATGCGCGCGCCGGCGTTCCCGCGGGGTCGATCCGAATTCAAACGGCCACCCCGGGCTGGAAGGCGACGATCTACGCCAGCTCCGTGCAGCCAAACCCCAACACGTTCGTCAACGGCGCCGGCGGCTGGACGCCGGTCGGCAGCGTCGGCTCGGCTAGCGGCTCGCAGACGGTTCGCCTGAGCGCCGGCAGGCACCGCTATCGCTACTACCTGGTGTGGATCACCGATCTGGGCAACCAGGACCAGGTCGCGATCAACGAGGTGGCGCTGTACACGGGGTAGCCGCCGGGACCACCAGGACCCAGGGATGGAGGGTTGTCCATTTTCTGAGCGTATGCCGCAGTTAATGGACAATCCTCCGCGCTCGACGTGGCGCGGCGAGCGTCAGTAGCGGTGGCGGCGCTGCTCGGCGTGACGCTCGAGCGCCAGCTCCACGAGGCGGTGCAGCAGCTCCGGGTAGGGAACACCGCTGGCGGCGAACAGCGAGCCGTAGACGCTCGTCTGGGTGAAGCCGGGCATCGTGTTCAGCTCGTTGACCAGCACGTCGCCGTCGCGCAGAACGAAGAAGTCGACCCGCGCCAGGCCGGCACAGCCCGTGGCGACGAACGCCTCCACGGCCAGCTCGCGGACCCGCTCTCGGCTGTCGGGAGCGATCCGCGCCGGCACGATCAGCTCCATCCCGCCGGGCGTGTACTTGGCCTTGTAGTCGTACCAGGCGTCTTCGCCCGCCGCCAGCAGGATCTCGCCGGGCTGCGACGCGATCGGATCGCCGTTGCCGAGGACCGAGCACTCGACCTCGAGCGCGTCGGCGAACGCCTCGGCGATCACGCTCGGATCGTGCGCGAACGCGGCCGCCAGCGCCGCGTCGAGCTGCGCCGGCCCCTCCACGCGTGCGATCCCCACCGACGAGCCCAGCCGCGCCGGCTTGACGAACACCGGCCAGCCGAGCTGCGCGACCGCCCGCGCGGATGCCACCGGGTCGTCGGCGTGAGAGCGCTCGTGCAGCGCCCTGTAGGCGACCTGCGGGATCTGGGCCGCGACCATCGCGCGCTTGAACGCGATCTTGTCCATGCACAGCGCCGATGCCAGCACGCCCGCCCCCACGTACGGGACGTCCAGGCACTCCAGCAGCCCCTGCACCGTGCCGTCCTCGCCGAACGGACCATGCAGCACCGGGAACACGACGTCGATCCCTTCCGGCCCGGCACCGAGCGCGACGGTGACCGGCTCGCCGCGGCGACGCCAGACCCCGTCACGGCCGATCTCGATCGCCACCACCGCGTAACCCGCGTCGGCCAGCCCCTGGGCAACCGACGCGCCGGAGGCGAGCGAGACCTCGTGCTCGGAGGATCGGCCGCCGCTGAGCACGGCGACGCGAGTGGCGCTCAACCGCCACCGCCCGGGGCGCTGGAGCTGCTCGACGTGGTCGACGGGCTGGTGGTCGTCGATGATGAGGAGCTGCTCGAGCTCGACGACGAGGAGCTGCTGGAGCTCGACGACGAGGGGGGCGGCGTGTAGCGCCCCACGACGATCGTGACGATCCTGTTCTTGGCCGCGCTAGACCCGCCCGCCGGACTCTGGCGAACCACGATCCCGTTGCGCGCCGACCGCGTCACCGGCTGGCTGGTCTGGCGGACCCTGAACCCGGCCGCGCGCAGCGCGCTGGCGGCGCCCGACGCGGGATCGCCGACCACCGGCGTGACGGTGGCGGTGGACGGCGCCTCCGCGACCGTGATCGTGACCGTGGTGCCCTTGGGCTCGCTGGTCCCCGGCGCCGGCGACTGGCCGATCACCGTGCCCGGCGCGACCGAGGCCGACGGCTTGGGCTGCGGGTTGACCAGGAAGCCAGCGCTCCCGAGCTGGGCGGCCGCGGTCGTCTGGGTCTCGCCCTTGACCGCCGGAACCTTCACGGGCGGCGCGCCCGAGGACACGAACAGGGTCACGCTCGAGCCGCGCGGGGCGGCCTTGGATGCGGCGGGATCGGTGCGGATCACGCGGTCAGCGGGAACCCTCGCGGAGGCCTCGGAGACCGGCCCGGCGACCTTCAGCCCCGCGTGGCGCAGCTCCCGGGTGGCGGCCGCGACGGTCAGGCCCTCGACCGCCGGGACGGTCGCATCGCCGGTCCCGGTCGAGACCGTCAGCGTCACGATCGAGCCCGAATCCACGCGCGTGCCTGGCCCGGGCACCTCTCCGACCACCGTCCCGACCGTCCGGCTGCTGGCCTGCCCGAGCGTGTCGGCGTGCAGGTGCCGGGCCGCCACCACGCGCTTTGCGGCGCTGATCTGCTCGCCGCGCACGTCCGGCACGGCGTACTGGCGGGGCCGCGTCAGCAGGTAAGCGGCGGCCGCCGCGGCCGCGATCAGCAACAGCACCAACGCCGCCCAGGCCCACGGCACCCAGCCGCGCCGGCGGGGCTCCTGGGGCGGCACGACCGCCACGAGCCTGCCCGAGCCCTCCCGATCCTCGCCCTCGCGGGCGGCCTCGGCGCTGCCCGCGTACAACGCCGCCGCCGAGCCGGGCGACCGGCCGGTCGCGGCCGCTACGGCGGCCATGCTGGCGGTGTGCTCGGTGCCGTCGCCGCTATCGATCGCCGTCCGGCAGTGCTCCAGCACTCCGATCAGCTCGTTGGCTGAGGCGGGACGGTCGAGCGGGCTCTTGTTCAGCACCCACAGCACCGTCTGGTCAAGCTCGGGCCCGACCGCGGGGTTCAGTGCGCTCGGCGGGACCGGCGCCTGCGAGACGTGCTGTAGCGCGATCGCGACCGCCGACTCGCCGTCGAACGGAACCCTCCCGGTCAGCATCTCGTACAGCACCACGCCCACCGAGTACAGGTCCGAGGCAGCGTCGACCACATGGCCCTGGGCCTGCTCGGGCGACAGGTACTGCGCGGTGCCCATGATCGAACCGGTCTCGGTCATGTCGGAGGCACCCGCGCGGGCGATCCCGAAATCGGTCACCTTCGCCCGGTCTGATTCGTCGATGATCACGTTGTGGGGCTTGAGATCGCGGTGGATCACGCCGCGGCCGTGCGCGAACCGTGCCGCTTCCAGGATCTGGATCGCGATCCCGATCGCTCGGGTCGGCTCGAGCGGCGCCTGCTCGCGGATCAACTGCTTGAGCGAGCGCCCGGGCAGGTACTCCATCGCGATGAAGTAGGTGTCGTCGAACGAGCCGCGGTCATACACGCTGACGACGTGGGGATGCTGAAGACCGGCGGCGGCCTGCGCCTCGCGGCGGAAGCGCTCGACGAAGTCCGGATCGGCCGAGAACCGGCGGTGCAGCAGCTTCAGCGCCACCTTGCGCCCCAGCTGCTGGTCCTCGGCCAGGAACACATCCGCCATCCCGCCCGAGCCCAGCCGCGAGAGCACCCGGTAGCGGTCGTCGATCAGCGCGCTGGGCAGCGGCTCGGCCACCTGACTACTTGCCCTCCGCCAGCAGCGCATGCACGACCGCGCTGGCGATCGGGCCCGCGACCTGGCCGCCGAATTGGCCGTTGGTGCGCTCGATCGTGACCGCGACCGCGACCTTCGGCGCCTGGGCCGGGGCGAAGCCGATGAACCACGGCTGGGTCTCGCCGCGCCCCGCCGGTCCGACCGAGGCGGTCCCGGTCTTGCCCGCGAACGCGACCCCGGAGCCGAGCTTGGCCGGCGTGCCGGTGCCCTCGTCGACGACGGTGCGCATCATCTGGTTGATCTGCGCGGCGGTCGAGGGCTTCATCACCTGGCTGTACAGGGTCGGCGCGATCGTCTGCACGGTGCGCCCGGTGGGATCGACGATCCTGTCGGTCAGGTGGGGCGTCATCAGCCTGCCGCCGTCGGCGACGGCGGAGGCGACCATCGCCATCTGCAGCGGCGTCACCTCGAGCCCGCCCTGACCGATACCGATCCGGCCGATGTCCTCGTTGGGGCTGCCCGGCTTGAACGGGCGCCCCTTGAAGTCAAACGGCCGACTGGAGTTCAGCTCGCCGGCGGGCAGGTCGATCGGGGGCTTGGAGTAGAACCCGAAGCGCTTCATGTACTCGGTCATCGTCGGGCGTCCGACCTTCTCGGCGACCTGGGCCCAGACCGTGTTGACGGAGTCGGTCAGCGCCTTGGTCAGCGTTATATCCCCAAAGCTCTGGTTACCGTCGTTGTGCAACGGCACGCCGGAGATCGTCTTCGGCGAGTCGCCGTTGACCATCGAGCTCGACGTGTAGTGGCCCGAGTCGATCGCGGCCGTGGCGGTCACGATCTTGAAGGTCGAGCCCGGCGGATACTGGCCCTGGGTCGCGCGATCGAGCTGGCAGGCGACCGCGGCGCAGGCCTTGGTCGGCTTGGGATGGTTGTCGTCGTAGGAGGGGTTCGAGTACATCGCCAACACGGCGCCGGTCCTCGGATCCAGCGCCACCACCGATCCGGCTCGGCCGGCGAGTGCCGAGCGGGCGACCTGCTGGGCCTTGGGGTCAAGCGTCGTGTACACGTCGTCGCCCACCTGCGGGCCGCTCGTCAGCGGCCCGAACACCGAGCTCAGCTGGCTGTGGAGGCCCTCGAGCGCCTTGCTGCGAACCACCTCGAGCCCGGCGGCGTTGCCGGCCTCGCCGGTCCAGTAGCCGACCGTCTGGGAGAACAGCGATCCCTGCGGATAC
>JBOGYE010000345.1:0-3751 GCA_050696635.1 Solirubrobacteraceae bacterium
GCATTGCCGCGGCGACGGTGTCGGCGTCGGCCGGCTGGGTCTCCTCCACGCTCACTGTGCCCGCGCCGTCGTCCGCCCGAACATCCCCTGTGGCCTGATCGACAGAACGATCACCATCGCCGCGAAATACACCAGCGGCGCCCAGGTCGGCGACCACCAGACCGAGACGATGTCGTTGATCACCAGCAGGAACACGGCACCGGCCATCGCGCCGCCGATCGATCCGATCCCGCCGAGGATCACGATCGACAGCAGCCTCGAGATCAGGTCATAGCCCGTGTTCGGGTTAAACGCGTTGGTCGCCCCGAACACCATCCCGCCCACGGCCGTGACCGCTACGCCGACCCCGACCGAGATCGTGCGCACCCGGTTGACATCGATCCCGATCAGGTCGGCCGCGGTGCGGTTCTGCAGCGAGGCGCGCACCGCGCGGCCGAACTTCGTCCGGTACAGCGCCCAGTACAACCAGGCCAGCAGCACGACGGCGAGAGCGAACCCGATCAGGTAGATGTCGGGCAGGTAGAAGCCCAGCATGTGCACCGAGCTGTTGACGTAGGAGGCCTGCAGCTGCTGGTAGTCGACCCCGTAGATCGCCGTCAGGATCCCCTCGATCACGATCGCCACGGCGTAGGTGATCAGGATCGACATCTGCGTGCGGTCCTGCTCCTGCAGGCGCCGCATGAACGCCCACTCCATCCCGACGCCGAGCACGAACAGCGCCGGCACCGTGATCACCAGCCCCGGCAGCAGCCCGATCCCCAGGTGCACCGACAGCTCGAAGCTGAGGTAGGCGCCGAGCACCACCATGATCCCCTGGGCGATGTTGATGATGTCCATGACGCCGAAGATCAGCGTCAGACCGGCGGCCATCAGCGCGTACACGCCGCCGGTCAGGATCCCATCGATGATCGCCTCGATCAGGACGGTGCTCGACACGCGTCCGGCTCCCTACTTCCAGGCCGGCTTCGGATACTGCGGCGGCGTCGAGCCTGGGGTTGACGTCGGGATCGACTGCACCAGGGTGCCGTTCTGCCACTGGAAGGTAAGCGTCTTCTGGGCCGTGTTCTCGCCCAGCTGGTCGAACTTGACCGGTCCCTGAACGCTGTTCAGGGTGACTCCGCTCTTCAGGTAGGCGATGATCTTTGCCTGGTTGAAGCCGTGCGTGGCCTGCACCGCCTGCGTCAGCACCTGGCCGACCGCGTACGCCTCGGCGACGTCGGCGTTGACGCCCGACGCCGTTCCGCCGTACTTGGCGATGTACTCCTTGACCATCTGCCGCGAGTCGGCCTTCTTAAAGCCGCCGTACCAGCCGTTGGGAACGAAGATCCCGTTCTCGTTGCCTGCGCCGACGGCCTTGACGAACGCCGCGCCCTGGTCGGGGCCGGCGGTCGCAATCAACGCCTTCGGGTTGTAGTGCTGCTGGATGAACACGTGCGTGAACGCCGACACGGTCGGGACGTCGACCGAGCCGAGCAGGACGACGTCGGGCTTGGCTGACGCCACCTGGCCCGCAATCGCGGTGTAGTCGGTGACCTCCGCGGGGAACACCTTGTTCAGCACCGTCTTGACCCCGGCCGCCTGCAGGATCTTCTGGGCGACCGGCAGCTGCGGCTGCGTGAACGGGTCGTTGACGGTCACGTACGCGGCCGTCTTCGGCCGCTTGGAGGCGGGCAGCGACGCGACCCACTGCGCGAACGTGACTAGGTTGTTCTTGATCGGGATCGATACGTCGAACACGTTGTGCAGCCCGGCGCCGAACACCGACGGGGCCCCGCCGGAGCCCTCTACGAACGCATATCCGTAGCGTGCCGCGATTCGCGCGGCCGGGACGGTCAGCAGCGACGAGAACGGGCCGAAGATCAATTGATCATGGTTTGAGCCGATCAGCTTCTGGTAGTTGGTCACGACCTGAGACGGGCTCGACGAGTCAGACAGGACGTCGAGCTTGATCTGGTGGCCGAGCAGGCCCCCGGCCTTGTTCTGGTCCGCGACCCACAGCTGATAGCCGCGCTCGAACGCCTGCCCGTCGGCCGAGAAGTCGCCCGATAGCGACAACGACGTGCCGATCGCGATCGGCGTCCCGGTGGCCGAGCTGGTGCCGGCCGCGCTGGTAGTGCCGCTGCTTGCTGCGGCGGCGCTGGTGGAAGTGGCGCTGCTCGAGCCCGCCGCGCTGGTCGCGGCGCTGCTGCTGGAGCTCGACGAGCCACCGCAGGCCGCCACCACTGCGGCGACGCCGAGCGCGAGCCCGGCCGCCATGCACTTTCGAAGGACCCTCATCTCCTGTATCCCTCCGCTCGCTATCCGCCGCCCGATCCGGACGGTCAGCATGACTGCAATCGTTTGCATGCGCAACTTAGCGAGCCCGTGGCGTGCTGTCAACCGCAACTTGATGTGCTTCGCGTTTGGGCCCGCGAGACGCCCCCGGCGATCGGCTCGGTCGTGGGCCCCAAGTGGCGCCGGCGCGCCCGGGCCCGCGGCTACGGCCGCGCGAAGCGATGGCGCGCGGCGGCGACCGCCGCGTGCGCGTCGCAGCCGGCGACGTGGTCGTTGACCAACCCCATCGCCTGCATGAAGGCGTACACGGTCGTCGGGCCGACGAAGCGCCAGCCCCGAGCCTTGAGGTCCTTGGCGAGCGCCGATGACTCGGCGGTGACAGCCAGGTCCCGCAGTTGCGGATAGGTGAGGGCGCGCTCGCGCCGGGGCGGCTCGAAGCGCCACACGTAGCTCGCCAGCGACCCCTCGGCGTCGACCAGCTCGACCGTCCGGCCGGCGTTGGAGATGACCGCCTCGATCTTGCCGCGGTGGCGAACGATCGCAGCGTCGTTCAGCAGCGCGGTCACCTGCGTTTCGCCGAACCGCGCCACGACCGCCGGATCAAAGCCGTGGAATGCGCGCCGGAAGGCGTCGCGCTTGCGCAGGATCGTGAGCCACGAGAGGCCGGCCTGAAAGCCCTCGAGGCAGAGCTTCTCGAACAGGCGCGTGTCGTCGCTGACCGGGAAGCCCCACTCGGTGTCGTGGTAGGCGCGGTACTCGGGGGCCGAGGCCGCCCACCAGCAGCGGGCGACGCCGTCGTCGCCGCGGGCGATGCCGTCTGGCTCCGGTTCGGTCACCGCCCGGGATTGTGGCGCAGTTCGGCCTCGGCGGTCCGATCTATGTGGTCACGCAGCAGATTTTCTGCGATGCTCTCGCTATGGGCGTCGCCACGGCCGACGGCGGCCGCAATGCGCGGCTGTACCTGATCGGGCTTGCCGCCTCGCTGATCGGCGACAGCGCGATGAGCCTCGTCGCCGGGATCTGGGTCAAGTCGCTGACCGGTAGCAGTTCCGCCGCCGGGCTGGTGTCCGTGTGCGTCTACGCCCCGTCGCTGGCGGCACCACTGGCCGGGCTGGTCGTCGACCGCGTCGATCGGCGGCGCTGGCTGGTGGCGGTCAACCTCGCTTCCGCCGGATCCGTTCTGATCCTGCTCGGCGTCGGCTCGGGCGGCGATAGCTGGCTGATCTTCGTCGCGATGACCCTGTACGGGCTCGAACTGGTGCTGATCGACCCGGCGGAGGGGGCGCTGCTCGCGCAGCTGCTGGAGGAGTCGGTGCGACGGCGGATCAACGGGTGGCGGCTGGGGATCCAGGAGACCGGCCGGCTGGTGGCGCCGCTGCTCGGTGCCGGGCTGTTCGCGCTCGTCGGCGGGCGTGCCGTCGCCGGCCTGGACTCGGCGACGTTCCTGGTGGCCGCGGCAGCGGTGGCGCTGCTGCGC
>JBOGYE010000346.1:0-5979 GCA_050696635.1 Solirubrobacteraceae bacterium
TCGAAGCGGAAGCCGTCGACATGGCACTCGGTCACGAAGTAGCGCAGCGAGTCCATGATCAGCCGCAGCACCGCCGGATGCACCGGGTTCAGCGAGTTGCCGGTCCCGGTGAAGTCCATGTAGTGGCGCGGGTCGTCGGGCTCTAGCCGGTAGTAGGCGGCGTTGTCGGCGCCCTTGAACGACAGCATCGGGCCCAGGTGATTGCCCTCGGCGGTGTGGTTGTAGACGACGTCGAGGATCACCTCGATCCCCGCCTGGTGCAGCGCCATGACCATCCCCTTGAACTCGCGCACCTGCTCGCCCCGCCGGCCGGTGGCGGCGTACTCGGAGTGCGGCGCCAGGTAGCCGATCGTGCTGTAGCCCCAGTAGTTGCGAAGCCCCCGTTCGGACAGGAACGCCTCGTCGCAGATGTGGTGCACCGGCAGCAGCTCGACCGCGGTCACGCCCAGCTCCATCAGGTACGCCAGTGCCGGCTCGGAGGCCAGGCCGGCGTACGTGCCTCGCAGCTCCTCGCGCACCTCAGGATGGGTCATCGTGAAGCCGCGCACGTGGGTCTCGTAGATGATCGTGTCGGCGAACTGCGTCTCCGGGTGGCGATCCCCCTCCCAGTCGAAGGCGTCGTCCACGACGACAGACTTCGGGACCGCAGCGGCATCGTCCTCGTCGTCGATCTCCAGGTCCGCGTCGTCGACCGCGGCGCCGTTCTCGGCCGGCACGTAGGGCAGCACGTTGGCGCCGCCCCAGTCCACGGTCCCCTCGATCCCCTTGGCGTACGGGTCGATCAGCAGCTTGGCCGGGTTGAAGCGGTGGCCTTGCGCGGGGGCGTAGGGGCCGTGGGCGCGATAGCCGTAGCGCTGGCCGGGGCCGACGCCGGGCAGGTAGCAGTGCCAGTTAAACGCCCGTCGCACGGGCATCTCGATCCTCTCTTCAACCCCATCGTCGTCGAACAGGCACAGCGCCAGCGCCTCCGCGTGCTCGGAGAAGATCGAGAAGTTGGTCCCGTTTCCGTCCCAGGTTGCGCCCAGTGGGAACGGGCCGCCGAGCCAGACCTCGCGGCTCATCGGGTCAGCGCCCCAGCCAGCGGCGCGAGCGTCAGCGAGCCCCGCCGCAGCTGCGCCTCGCCGCCCGCCTGGACGACCACCTCCGAGCCCTTGCACGGCACCACGACCGGCCCGGAGCCGAAGTTGCAGGCCAGCTCGAACTCGCCGCGCCCGACCACCAGCCAGCGCGCGCGCTCGTTGTGCTCGATCCTGCGCGCCGGCCCCGGCGGCAGAGTTCGTCGAGCCGCGATCAGCTCCCGGTACAGGCGCTCGAGACCTTGGTCGCGCCGGCGGCTGAGCTTGGAGCGCTCGAACGTCGCCGGCGAGCCCGGATCTGGCAGGTCGCCGCCGAACCCGGCGAAGGCCGCGAACTCGACGCGGCGTCCCTCGCGCGTGGCGTCCGCGATCTCCCTGTCGATGTGGTCGCAGAAGAACTGAAACGGCGCCAGCTCGCCGTACTCCTCGCCCATGAACAGCAGCGGCACAAACGGCGACAGCAGGGTGCAGAAGGCCGCCAGTGGGCGCGCGGCGGCGGGCATCCGGTCGCCGTAGGCGCGGTTGCCGACCTGGTCGTGGTTCTGCGAATAGACCACGAACCGCTTGGGCTCCACGTCGGCGGCGGGCGCGCCGAAGCGCCGGCCGCGGAACGCCGAGAAGCTGCCGTCGAGCACGTGCGGGCGCGCGAACGCCTTCGCCAGCTGGCGTAGGTTGCCGAAGTCGGCGTAGTAGCCGTCGCGCTCCTCGGTCAGCAGCGCGCGCAGCGCGTGGTGGAAGTCGTCGGCCCAGGCGGCGTCGCATGCCCAGCCGCCGCGCTCGAGTGGGCGCATCACCACCGGGTCGTTCATCCCCGACTCGGCGATCACGTACGCCTGCGGCGCGGCGGCGTGAACCCTGCGGGCGACCGCCGCGACGATGTGCTCCGGGCTGGAGTCGAAGATCGCGTGTACCGCGTCGAGGCGCAGCCCATCGATCCCGAAGTCGCGCACCCAGCCCTCGGCGCTCTGGCAGACCCACTCGCGCACCGGATCGCAGCCCGGACCGTCGTAGTTGATCGCCCGCCCCCACGGCGTCTCATGGCGACCCGTCAGGTAGGGTCCGAACGCCTCGATCGCGCGCGTGCCCTCGGCGCCGAGATGGTTGTAGATCACGTCGAGGATCACCGCCAACCCGGCCTCGTGTGCGGCCGTCACGAGCTCGAGCAGCCCCTGCGGGCCGCCGTAGGAGGACTGCGGTGCGCTGATGTAGACGCCGTCATAGCCCCATCCCCGCGCGCCGGGGAACTCGCCGACGGGCATCAGCTCGATCGCGTTGATGCCCAGCTCCACCAGCTCGCGCAGATGCGCGATCGCGCCCTGGAACGTGCCCTGCTCGCTGAACGCCCCGACGTGCAGCTCGTAGATCACCAGGTCCTCGAGCGCCGGCGGCTCAAACGCGGCCGGGCGACCCAGCCGCTCCACGACTCGCGAAGGCCCGCGCAGCCCCTGCGGCTGCCAGCGCGAGCATGGGTCCGGAAGCTCTGAGCCGTCGATCACGAACGCGTAGTCGTCGCCGGCGGCGGCGGGCGCGGTCGTCTCGTAGACGCCGTAGCCGGCGGGAGGCAGCGCCACCCGATCGCCGCCCAGCGACAGCTCCAGCTCGACCGCGTGCGGAGCCCATACGCGGAACTCCACCTGCCCGTCGTCGCGCACCAGCGCCCCCAGCGGCGCCTCCCACGGGTACTCGTCAGCCATCCGGCACCAGCCACACGACCCCCAGCGGCGGCAGCGTCACCAGGGCCGAGAACGGCTGCTCATGCCAGTGCACCGGCTCGGCGTCAAGCGCGCCGAGGTTGCCCATACCGCTGCCGCCGTAGAACGCGGAGTCGGTGTTCATCGCCTCGCGCCAGCGTCCGCGGCGCGGCAGGCCAACGCGGTAGCCCGTTCGCGGCACGGGCGACAGGTTGGCGACGCAGACGAGCCATCGCCGGTCGCCCTCGGAACGGCGCGCGAACGCGATCACGTTACGATCGGCGTCGTTGGGCTCCAGCCAGATGAAGCCGGCCGGCTCGGAGTCCAGCTCGTACAGCGCCGGCTCGTCGCGGTAGATCCGGTTCAGATCGCGCACCAGCGTCTGCACCCCGGCGTTGGACGGGTCGTCGAGCAGGTGCCAGTCAAGCGAGCGCTCGTGGCTCCACTCGGCCTCCTGCGCCAGCTCGGACCCCATGAACAGCAGCTTCTTGCCCGGGTGCGCCCACATGTAGGCGTACAGCGAGCGCAGGTTGGCGAGCTTGCGCCAGCGGTCGCCGGGCATCTTGGAGTACAGCGAGCCCTTGCCGTGGACGACCTCATCGTGGGAGAGCGGCAGCACGTAGTTCTCCGAGAAGGCGTACATCATGCTGAAGGTCAGCTCGTGATGGTGATGGCGGCGGTGGACCGGATCGTGGCGGAAGTAGCCCAGCGTGTCGTGCATCCAGCCCATGTTCCACTTGAATCCGAATCCCAGGCCGCCCAGATACGTCGGCCGCGAAACCCCAGGCCAGGCCGTGGACTCCTCGGCCGCGGAGATCATCCCCGGCTCGGCCGCATGTACGGCCTCGTTGAGCTCGGTCAAGAACGAGACCGCCTCCAGGTCCTCGCGCCCTCCGAACCGGTTGGGCACCCACTCGCCGGCCCTGCGCGAGTAGTCGAGGTACAGCATCGAGGCGACCGCGTCAACCCGGATCCCGTCGACGTGGTAGGAGCGCAGCCAGAACAGCGCGTTGGCGATCAGGAAGTTGCGCACCTCCCAGCGACCGAAGTTGAACTCCAGCGTGCCCCAGTCGGGATGAGCGCCGCGACGCGGGTCGGCGTGCTCGTACAGCGCGGTGCCGTCGTACCGCGCAAGCGCCCATTCGTCACGTGGGAAGTGGGCCGGGACCCAGTCGAGGATCACGCCGATCCCGGCGTCGTGCAGCGTGTCGATCAGCTCGCGCAGGTCGTCGGGCGAGCCCAACTGCGGGGTCGGGGCGTAGTAGCCCGTGACCTGATAGCCCCACGAGCCGCTGAACGGGTGCGCCATCACCGGCAGCAGCTCGACGTGCGTGAAGCCGAGCTCGGTGACGTATTCGGTCAGCTCCACCGCCAGCTCCCGGTAGCTCAGCGAGCGGTTGCCCTCGATCGTATTGCGCCGCCAGGATCCGAGGTGGACCTCGTAGATCGAGACCGGCTCGCGGTGCGGAGCGCCCTGACGACGGCGGGCCAGCAGGGCGGCGTCGCGCCATTCGTGGCCGGGGGTGGAGATGACCGACGCGGTCTTCGGGGGGCGCTCGGTCGCCTGGGCGTAGGGATCGGCCTTGCCCAACAGCTCACCGGCCTCGGTCAGGATCTCGTATTTGTAGTGCGCGCCGTCGCCGACGCCAGGCAGGAACAGCTCCCAGATGCCGCTTGATCCCATCGAGCGCATCGGGTGCACGCGCCCGTCCCACAGGTTGAAGTCGCCGACGACCGACACCGAGCGCGCGGCCGGCGCCCAGACCGCGAAGGCGGTCCCGGTCACGGGCGGATCAGAGCCGATTTCGCGCACGTGCGCGCCGAGGCGCTCGTAGAGCTGCTCGTGGCGACCCTCGCCGATCAGGTGCAGGTCAAGCTCCCCGAAAGTCGGCTGAAACGAGTAGGGATCCTCGATCGTCAGCTCGGCGCCGTCCGGATAGCGCACGTGCAGCGTGTAGCGCAGCGGCAGCTGCGCGCCCGCCAGCTCGCCCTCGAAGATCCCGGCCGGATGGACCTCGCGCAGCGCGACCGGATCACCGCCGCCGTTCACCGCCGCTGAGACCTCCAGCGCCCCGGGGCGCAGCGCCCTCACCGTGACGCCACCCGGCACCGGATGGGCGCCGAGCACCGCGTGCGGCTGAGGGTGCTCGCGCCGGGCCAGCGCGTCGAGCTCGTCGCGAGCGACGGCCCTCACCCCGACTCCAGCAGCCGCGCGATTCCCGCCACCGGGATCGGCAGCCAGTCGGGACGGTTCTCGAGCTCGTACTGCAGCTCGTAGATCGCCTTCTCCAGCTCGTAGATCGCGAGCAGGTTGAGCACCGAGGGCTCGCCGGCCGGCAGCAACCCGGGGTCGATCGCCTCCAGCCAGCTGTCAAGGAAGGCGGCCCGCGCGGAGCGCTCAAAGTCCGCTCGTGCCGGGGTGCCGAGCTGCTGCGCGGCCGACACCAGGTACGCGAACGACCGCAGCATCGAGGCTACGTCCCGCAGCGCCGAGCGCTTCTGACGGCGCTCGTGCAGCGGTCGCGCGGGCTCGCCCTCGAAGTCGATGATCAGCCAGCCGTCCTGAGCGGTGCGCAGCACCTGGCCGAGGTGATAGTCGCCGTGGGTCCTGATCAAGCGGCCGCTGGGCCCCGCGGTCGAGCGGATGCTCATTCGCTCGCGCACGTCCTGGCCGCGGCCGGCGATCGGCCCTACTCGAGCGTCGTCGGGCAGGCGGGTGAAGATCCGCTCGATGTCCTCGTCGATCGTCGCTGTCAGCAGCGACAGCGACTCGGCGCTGGGCTCCTCGGGGCTGAAGGCGGGGTCGGCGGCGTCGGAGCCGAGGCAGTTGTGCATCTGCGCCGTGATCTCCCCGAGCTGAGCCAACATCACCAGCAGACCGTCCGGATCGGAGCCGGCGATGTCGAGCGCCAGCTCCCAGCCCCCGATCGCACCGGCGCAGTAGCGCTGGGCGACCCCGAGCGTGGACGAGAACGCGCGCCCCTCGTACTCGTAGAAGCCCTGCAGCGCCGCGATCCCGGGGAACTCGTGGGCGGTCAAGAACTGCAGCATCTCCAGCTCAGGGCTGCCGCCGGGCTCCAGGCGCCGCAGCACCTTGAGCACCGTCGCGTCGCCGACCACGAACGAGGAGTTGGACTGCTCGACCCCGATCGCCCGCGCGGTCGCGCCGACCGGCAGCCGCGCGGGCAGCGATACGCCGGCGCTCCGGCCGG
>JBOGYE010000347.1:0-19760 GCA_050696635.1 Solirubrobacteraceae bacterium
CTGACGGCCACCGCCGCGGCGGCCACCGCCCGGCGCGCCGTCTGCATGCGCCTGGCATACCCTTGGTCGATGCACCCTGAGACCCAGCTCGCGCGCGGCCAGTTGCCGGCGCTGGAGCGCGCGACCGTGCAGCCGTTCGTCGACGGCCGGCCGGGCCCGTTCTACTACCAGCGCATCGCGCATCCGGTCGGGATCGAGGCCGAGCGGGTGCTCGGCGAGCTGGAGGGCGGCCACGCTCTGCTGTTCCCGTCCGGCGCCGGCGCGACTACGGCGCTGGCGCTGGCGCTGCTGGCGCCCGGTGCGCGGGTCGCGATCGCCGACGGCGGCTACTGGGGCACGTTCGCACTGTTCGCCGGTGAGCTCGCGCGCTGGGGGCTTGAGGCGGTCGCGTTTGACCAAACGGGCACGCCGCCGCCTGCGGAGCTGATCTGGCTGGAGCCCTGCGCGAATCCGCTGATGAGCTTCCCGGACCTCGACGCCGTGATCGAGGCCTCGCACCGGAGCGGCGCCCGCGTCGTGGTCGACAACACCGTGCTCAGCCCCGCCCTGCTGCGCCCGCTCCCGCACGGCGCGGACTTCGTGCTGCACAGCGCGACCAAGATCCTCGCCGGCCACCATGACGCACTGATCGGCGTCGTGACCTGCGCGAGGGCCGAGGATCGCGATCGCCTGGCCGCTTTCCGAACCGCGACCGGGATAGTGGCCGCGCCGGATCCCGCCTGGCTGCTGCTGCGCGGGCTCAAGACGCTCACGCTGCGCGCCCGGCGCCAATCGGACACCGCGCTCGAACTGGCGCGCCGGCTGGTAGAGCATCCGCGCGTGCTGCACGTGCGCTACCCCGGCCTCGACGACCCGGTCGCGGCCCGCTACGTGGACGCGTTCGGATCGCTGCTGTCGTTCGACGTCGCCGACGCCGACGCGGCGCTGGCCGTCGAGCGCGCGCTGACGCTGATCGAGAACGCGACCAGCCTCGGCGGCGTCGCCTCGACGCTCGAGGCGCGGGCCCGGTGGGAGGGCGACAGGGTTGCGCCCGGACTGCTACGCCTCAGCGTCGGCCTGGAGGCCGTCGAGGATCTCTGGGACGACCTGCGCCAAGCGCTCGATCGAACAACCTAGTGTCCGAGCAAGCGATCGACGAGACCGTCGACGTGCTGATCGTCGGCGGCAGCCTGGTGGGTCTGTCGGCCACCGTGCTGCTGCGCGGCCACGGCGTCGACTGCCTCACCGTCGAGCGCCACGCCTCGACCGCGATTCACCCGCGCGCCGGCCACTTCCAGCTGCGCACGATGGAGATCCTGCGCTCCGCCGGGCTCGAGCAGCAGGTCAGGCGCCGCTCCGAGGAACAGTACCTGCCCAACGGCGGCATCAACAACGTCGAGTCGCTCGCCGGGCGCGAGATCGCTACCTACTTCGACAACCTCAACGCCGGCGTGGACGAGCTCAGCCCGACGATCCGCACGTTCATCGACCAGGACGCGCTCGAGCCGATCCTTCGCGAGCGGGCGCAGGAGCTCGGCGGCCGGCTGCGCTACCGGACGGAGTGTGCGGCGCTCGAGCAGGACGCCGGCGGCGTGACCGCGACGCTGCGCGACCTGGATACCGGGACCGAGCGCCGGCTGCGCACCCGCTACGTGATCGCCGCCGACGGCAACCGCAGCCCCGCCCGGCGCCGGCTGGGCATCGCGATGCATGGCCACGGGCTGCTCTCGCATAGCATCACGATCTACTTCCGGGCGCAGGCGGACCTGGCGCCGCTGCTGCATGGACGCCCGCATGGCGTCAGCTATGTGACCAATCCGCTGCTGCGCGGCTTCTTCCGCCTCGATCGCTCCGGCAACCGCGGCTTCTTGGTCGTCAACCTGGTCGGCGACACCGCCCGCCCGGAGGTCGTCGCCGCGTTTGCGTCCGCGCCGTGGGAGCGGGTCGCAGAGTCGATCGACGAGGCACGCGCGCTGCAGCTGCTGCGCGCCGCGATCGGCGTCCCGGAGATCCCGGTCACGATCGACCACGTCGCGACCTGGCGTGCGGAGGCCGACAGCGCCGAGCGCTACGACGCCGGACGCGTGTTCCTCGCCGGCGACGCCGCGCACGTGGTGCCGCCGAACGGCGGCTTCGGCGGTAATACCGGCGTTCAGGACGCCCACAACCTAGCCTGGAAGCTCGCGTTCGTGCTGCGCGGACACGCCGGCCGGGGGCTGCTGGACACATACGACGCCGAGCGCCGCGCGATCGGCGAGCTGACCGTCGAGCAGGCATACGCCCGCTACGTGCACCGCGTGGCGCCCTACCTCGGACTCGAGACCGCGCAGCCGATCATCGATGACTTCTCGATGGAGATCGGGTATCGCTACGAGTCGGCGGCCGTGGTGTCGGAGCCTGGCGCCCCGGATGGGTCCCACGAGGATCCGCGCACCTCCAAGGCTCGCCCCGGGTCGCGGGCCCCGCATCTGGAGCTGACCCTGGACGGGACGGCGGTCTCGACGCTTGACCTGTTCGGATCAGAACTGGTCCTGCTGGCGGCCGGCGACCCGGGTGGCGCCTGGCGGACGGCCGGCGGCGAGGCCTCCGATGCCCTGGGGATCCCGCTCGCGATCCGCGTCGGCGGCGAGCAGGGGCTGGCGGACCCCGGCGGCCTGCTCGGCCAGGCCTATGGGATCGAGGGCGGCGGCGCCGTGCTGGTGCGACCGGATGGCTTCGTGGCCTGGCGGGAGCACAACGCGGCGGCAGCGAGCGCCGAGGCGCTCACGAGCGCGATGCGAGCGATCCTGGCACGCGACTGAGCAGTCGCTCCAGCTCCTCGTACACGCGCGCGTTGACGCCCATCCCGAGGTGGCTCGAGTCGACTTCGACGCACTCGGCGTCGGGGTCCAGGCAGGCGCGCCAGTCGACGATCGCGTCGCTGCGCGAGTAGACGGCCAGCGACGCGACCCGGGGGCCCAGCGGAGCGCGCAGCAGCGAGCGAAACTCGGCGCAGCAGGGGCCGTCGAGGCAGCCGCTCGAGAACAGGCCCGGCACGCCGAGATCGCCCAGCCGGGCGACCGACCTCACCGCCCGCAGCGTCGCCGGCGCGACCGCGAGCTGGTCGACGACCGGGGAGCCGAGCATCACCAGCGCCGCCACCCGCTCGGGGTCGCGGGCCGCCAGCGCGCGCGCCAACGTGCCGCCCCGGCTCTGCCCGATCACGACCGCCGGCTGGTGTAGCGCCGCCAGGCGGCGCGTCAGGGCATCGAGCTGGTCCCCGGCGCAGCCGACGTTGAAGCGGATCCCGCTGGCGATCACCGGGTGGCCGCGCCGTCGCAGCCAGCCGGTCAGCACCCGCAACGACGAATCGCCGGCCAGGAACCCGGGGATCAGCAGCACCGCCGGGCGGGCCGCCTCGCGCGCGGGCGCTCTAAAGCGCCGATCGGCCACCAGGGACGCCAGCTCGGGCCAGAATCGGAGCTCTGACTGCATCCGCCCGCTGGGACCGGCGGCTCCCGTGGGTCGGATTGGTGGGGTCTGTTCCCTGGCGCTCATCGAGCGCAACGCTACCTCCCGGCGCGGCGGTCCAGCTCCGGGCCCTTCAGCCGACCCGACCGCGTGACCAGGCGTCGATCCCGACCGCAAGAATCATGATCACCCCGAGCGTGATCTGCTCGTACAGCGGATCGAGGCCCAGCAGGTCGTAGCCGTTCCCGATCAGCGCGATGAACAGCACCCCCACGACCGTCCGCCAGACCGCCCCCTCCCCACCGAGGATGCTGGTTCCACCGACGACGATCCCTGCCAGGACGGTGAACGTCAGCGCGCTCTGGTCGGTGGACTGGGCGCTGAGCACGCGCGAGGCGTCGATGATCCCCGCCAGCGCTGACATGCCGCCGCTGAGGGTGAAGCTCAACACCCGGACCCAGTTGATGCGCACGCCCGCGATCCGCGCGGCCTCGCGGTTGCCGCCGGTGGCGTACATGTAACGACCGGTGGTCGTGCGGGCCAGGAACAGCCCCAGCGCGATCACCACCACCACCATGATCCAGATCGACGTGTGCACGGTCAGGAAGTTGGTCCTCGCCAGCTGACCGAAGCCAGGGTGCGTGAACAGCACGACCAGGTTGCCGCCCGTGATCAGGCTGGCCAGCCCGGCGACGACGAACGACATCGCCAGCGTCGCGATCAGCGAGTTGATCCGGAACACGGTCGAGATCACGCCGTTGGCCAGGCCGATCACCAGCCCCGCGATGATCCCGATCACGATCGCCGGCCCGGAGGCCATGTGCAGGGCGAGCTCGCCGGCGACGACGCTGCCGAGCGTGTAGACGGCGCCGACCGACAGATCGATCCCGCCCGACACGAGCACCAACGTCCCGGCCGCGGCGATGATCAGCGTCGCCGACTGCTGGTCGAGGATGTTGAGCAGGTTGGTCGAGGTCGCAAACGACGAGCTGGTGATCGCCAGGACGATGAACAGCGCCACAAACGGGAGCACGATCCCGCCGCGTCGCAGCCGCTCGACGTCGAGTCCCGCCGGCCCACGCCGGCCGGCGCCCGCGACCTCCTCACCGGGGGCCGCGCCCCCCCCACCGGCGCCCGCGGCCCGCTCGCCGGCGCCAACGCCCCCGACGTCCAGCTCAGCGCCCTCGCCGCCGGTCACGCGGCCACCGCGCCGGACACCTCCGAGAAGGCGGCCGCCAGGATCGCCGACTCCGTCATCCGCTCGCCCTCCAACTCGGCCACCACCCGGCCGCGGCGCATCACCAGCACGCGGTGCGCGAGCCCGAGGATCTCCTCCAGCTCGGAGGAGATCAGCAGCACCGCCATCCCCTCGGCCGCGAGCGACACCAGCAGGTCGTAGATCGCGCGCTTGGCGCCTACGTCGACGCCGCGCGTCGGCTCGTCGGCGATCAGCACTCGCGGCCGGTGCATCAGCATCCGCGCGAACAGCACCTTCTGCTGGTTGCCGCCCGACAGCGATGCGACCGGCGACTGCAGTCCCGCCCCGCGCAGCTGCACGCGCTCCATCATCGCCGCTGCGGCGGCGCGCTCGGCACGGCGGCGCACGACCCCGGCGTGGCTGTGGTCGCGCAGGCTGGTCAGGCTGACGTTCTCGACCACCGAGCGCCCTGGCAGCAGCCCCTGCTCCTTGCGCGACTCGGGGATCATCGCCAGTCCGCGCGCGAGGCTGTCATGCGCGCCGCGCGAGCGAAGCTCGCCGCCGCTGAGCACGACGCTGCCGGCGGCGCGACGGTCGAGGCCGAACACGGCTCGCGCGAGCTCGCTGCGTCCCGCGCCGACCAGCCCCGCGAGGCCCAGGATCTCCCCCTCGCGGACGTTCAGCGACGCGCCCTGCACGCCCGCCGCGGTCAGCCCGGTCACCTCGAGCGCGACCGGAGCGCCCGGCGAACTGGCGCGCTTGGGCGGGAAGGCGGCCCCCAGCGGTCGTCCCAGCATCCCCTGGATCAGGGAGTCCTCGGTCTCGGCGGAGGCCGGTCCGGTCCGGATCAGCCGCCCGTCGCGCAGGATCGTGACCGCGTCCGCCAGGTCGAGCACCTCGCGCAGGAAGTGCGTCACCAGCAGCACCGTCCGTCCCGAGGCGGCCAGCGAGCGGATCACGTGATGCAGGCGCGCGGTGTCGGGACCGCTGAGCGCGGCCGATGGCTCGTCCATCACGATCAGCCGCGCGTCGCGCGCCAGCGCGCGCATGATCTCCACCTGCTGCTGCTCGGCGGTCCGCAGCGACCCGGCGGCGCGATCCGCGGGCAGGCCAAACCCGGCCTGCGCTGCGAGCGCCTGGTAGCGGCGGCGAAGATCGCGACGGCGCACCCAGCCGCTGCGTTTGGGTTCGACGCCGAGGAACACGTTCTCGGCAACCGACAGGCGCGGAACGACGAGCAGCTCCTGCGCGATCGTTGCGATCCCGTGCAGCAGCGCTTCGCGCGGCGAGCGAAACGAGACCTCGGCGCCGTCGACCAACACGGTGCCGGCGTCGGCGGTCAGCGCACCGGCGACGATCTTGCCGAGCGTCGACTTGCCGGCGCCGTTCTCGCCCACCAGCGCGTGGACGGTGCCGGCCCGTACCTGGAGCGAGATCCCGGCCAGGGCGGTGACGCCGCCGAAGTGCTTGGCGACGTCACGCAGCGCAACCTGCACGGCCGCCGAGCCGCCGCGCGGCGGCGGCCCGGCCACTGGGTCGGAGTCGTGCGCGGCGTCTAGCCCGGCCATTCGGCGTGGAACTGAGCCACGTTCGCCTTCGTGATCACGCCGCCGGCGGGAAGCGAGTCGAGCGGGTTCACGGCCGCCGACATGGTCCCCTTGCGGATCGCCGCGACCAGCTGCTGCGTGCCGATCCGACCCTCGCTGGCCGGATCCTGCGCGACCGTGCCGAACCAGGCGCCGGAGGCGACGCCCTGGTCGCCCGCCGCCGAGCCGCCGTAGCCGACCAGCATCACCTTCTTGACACCGTTGGCCTGTGAGGCGCCCTCGATCCCCTGGTCAGAGGCAGCGATCAGGGTCAGGTTCGGTTGGGACTGGAGCATGTCCTGGGCCGCCTTGAGCCCCATCGCGGGGGTGAAGAAGTCCTGGCCCTGCGCGACGATCTTGATCGACGGGTCGGCTTTGATGGCCTGGTCAAAGCTGCTGCGGATCGCCACATCCAGCGCCGAGGCCTTGATGTCGTACATGTAGCCGACGTTGCACGGGTTGGCGTGCTTTGACTGGCAGGCCTTGACCACCAGGCCACCGAACTTGGATCCCATGTCGGTCGGCACGAAGGTGACGTTGCCGGCCATCCCCGGGACCTGCTTGGCGAACGTGTTCAGCTTCGCCCCGAGGATCTGGTCGATGTTGACGACCGCGATGTGCTTGGCGACCGCCTGCTTGACCAGCGGAATCAGGTTCGTGCTCTCGATCGGCTGGGTGATGATCCCCTGGTACTGACCGCTGGCGATCACGTCCTGCAGCTCGGAGAACTGCTTGGTCGGGTCGTTGGCGGCGTCGAACACCGTCAATGTGGCGTTGTTGTCGGACGCGACCGCTTGCGCGGCGGCCAGCATCGGGGCGTCGTAGCTGTTGGCGACCGCGAACGACATGTAGGCGAGCTTGATCGGCTTGCTCGCGGCGACCGTCGACGCGCCCGCGGCGGAGGCGGACGTCGACGCGCCCGCGGCGCTAGACGAGCTCGCTGGGGCCGAGCTCGACGGGGCCGCGGCCGGGGCGCTCGAACTGCTGCCCGACGACCCGCAGGCCGCGACCAGCAGCGCGACGGTGGCGAGCACGGCGATGATCCCCGCGCGGGCGCGGGCACGAGATCCGACGGCGCTGTTCATGTCTCTCCTCCTCGTGACGCCGCTCCGACGACGTACCGTATGGCTAAACACTCTCCGTCGCACCATCATAAACAGAGTGTTCAACCGCAGTCAAGGGCGGTGGCGGCTCAGAGCTCGGCGGACGCCAGCTCGGCGCCCGCGACCAGCGCCTCCAGCTTCAGCCAGGCGACCTTTGGGTCCACCTGCGAGAAGCGGATGAAGGTGTCAAGTCCGCAGTCCGTGCCGGCCAGCAGGCGCTCTGAGCCGATCACCTTGCCGAGGTTGACGAGCCGGTCGGCCACCACCCGCGGATGCTCGACGTAGTTGGTCTTGGTGTCGATCACGCCAAGGATCACCTTCCGGTCCTCTGGCAGGCTCACGTCCTGGAAGGCGCGCCACTCGTGCGAGTGGCGTGGGTTACCGCCCTCGACGTAGATGGTCCCGGCGTTGACCTTCAGCACGTCCGGCAGGACCTGCTCGAGCGGCACGTCGCAGTGGTGCGGCCCGGCGTAGTTGCCCCAGCAGACGTGGAAGCGCACCTGCTCGGGCGGGATCCCGTCCAGCGCCGCGTTGAGAGCCTCGATGGCCAGCGGCAGGTGCGTGTGCCAGTCGCCGACGCTCGAGCCGACCGAGCGGCAGTGCGCCGCCATCGCCGCATCCGGCGAGTCGATCTGGAGGTTCAAGCCGGCGTCGGTGATCGCCCTGTATTCGTGGGACAGCGCGTCCGCCAGCGCGCCCAGATAAGCCTCGTGGGAGCCGTAGTGCTGGTCGGGGTAATTGAACGCGATCTGGCCGGGGCTGACCGCCCCCATGAACGCTGTCGAGGGGTCGGCGTCCCCGAGGGCGCGCTTGAACCGGTCGATGTCATCGCGAACCGCCTGCTTGTCAGACAGCTCCACCGGGCCGACGCAGTTGGAGAAGACGACGTGCGCCATCGAGGGTGTGGCGAACAGGCGCATCGCCAGCTCGGGGAAGTCGGCCACGTCGTCGGCCTGGAACTCGGAGCGCCCGTCGAAGCCCGAGAACCGATCGTTGACGTAGGTGCTGAATCCGGTCTTCGACAGCTCGCCGTCGGACACGAGATCGATCCCCGTGGCGCGCTGGCGCGCCACCACCTCGGCGACCGCCGAGTCGATCCGCGCCGCGAGCGCAGACTCGTCGACCTGCTGGCCGTCCATCCTCGCCCAGATCATGTCGGCGAGGTCGTCCGGCCGCGGCAGGCTGCCCGCATGAGTCGTCAGGATCCTGTCTGTGCCCGCCATGCTCTCCACCTCCATTGGTATCGTGGCGCCGCTAAGGGCTAAGAGGCCCTGAGGACGTCGATCTGTCCGCCAGCACTGTACATACGTCTCGCTCAGCGCGCCGTCAGACGGGCACGGGGGTCGCTGCCGCGGACCGCCGAGCGTTGCGTCTGCACCAGAACGTACACTCGCGCTGAACATCGAACGAGAGAGGAAGCTGCTTGACTGCTCAAGCAACAGTGATCGTCGGCGGCACCCGAGGCCTGGGCCGCCGCCTGGCCGAGCGCTTCGTGGCGCGCGGAGGTCCCGTCGTCATCACCGGGCGCGACGCCGACCACGCCGACGCGGTGGCGCGCGAGATCGGCGCCGGGACCACCGCGGTGGCCTTCGACCTCGCGCAGCCGGATCAGATCGCAGCGGCCCTGGCGGAGGTGGGACCCGTCGACCACGTCGTGCTGAGCGCCGTCGAGCGCGATTCCAACTCGGTCCGCGACTATGACGTGGCGCGCGCGGTGCGCCTGGCGACGCTCAAGCTGGTCGGCTACACCGAGGTCGTTCACACGCTGCATGGCCGGATGCACGACCAGAGCTCCGTGCTGCTGTTCGGCGGCCTGGCCAAGGACCGCCCCTATCCCGGCTCGACCACGGTCACGTCCGTCAACGGCGCGGTCTCGACGATGGTGCGCGCCTTTGCCACCGAGCTGGCGCCGATCCGCGTGAACGCGATCCATCCCGGGATCGTCGGCGACAGCCCCGCCTGGGTCGACAACGCGGAGGTGCTCGAGCGCACCCTAGCCCGGACCCCGACCGGCCGGCTGGTGACGATCGACGACGTCACCGACGCCGCGATGATGCTGGTGCTCAACCCGGGGATCAACGGCGTCAACCTCAACGTCGACGCCGGCTGGATGATGCTCTGAACAGTGACGTCGTACAGGCCAACGGTCGTACAGCATTACTTGACGCCTGGTTGGCGCGACGTTAGTGTCTAAGCGCATGGCGACACAGGACGGGCAGTATCTGGTGCTGCGCGCCACCGACACCGAGCCGGCCACGCCAGTCGGCCTGGAGCAGCGCACGACCGGCCTGCGACGGGCGGCGCTCGTGGGCCGAGACGCCGGCGCGGTGCACGCGGGACTGGCGTTGTGCGAGATGGACCACGACGGCCGCGTCGCCCGTCATCTGCACTCCGCCGAGCAGAGCTTCTACGTCCTATCGGGCAGCCCCACCTTGATCGTGCAAGGACGGCCTCACCTGCTCGCCCCCGACGCGTGCGGGCTGCTGCCGGTCGGCGTGGAGCACGCCTGGCGAAACGACTCCGGCGCCCCCGCCCACTGGCTCGAGGTCAACGCGCCGGTTGCTCGCGTGGCGGGCCCGCCGGACACGTTCTGGACCGGCGATGTGGGCAGCGCCTCGCCGGCGGCCAGCGCGCAGCTCGACATCCGCGACCCGCGCAGCCGCACATTCTTCCGGCTCGACCCCGGACAGATGGATGTCGACCAGCTGAAGCTCGGCGCCGCCGCCGACGCGCCGACCGTCTCGGCCAGCATGGCGACCGCACTGCTCGCCTACAGCGGTATCGCCGTCAAGATGCTCGTCGACCAGAGGCTCGGGGCGGTGCTGCACACGATGTTCATGGTCGAGTACCAGCCCGGCGGCGTGGCGCAGCCCCACGACCATCCGCTCGAGGAGATCTACCACATCCTCGACGGGGAGGTGCAGGCCACCGCCGGCGACCAGGCGTTCACACTGCGACCCGGAGACACCTTCTGGACCGGGGTCGGCTGCGTCCACTCATTTCATAACCGCGGCCCAGGGCGCGTCCGGTGGCTGGAGACCCAGTCGCCACAGCCGCCCGCCAACCACTCCTACCGCTTCAACCGCGACTGGGAGTACCTGGCGGCACGGCTGGCGGATGCGCAATCCGCGACCGAGCCGGCACCGTCGCCCGACGCTGCGGGAGGGCGCGCGTGATCGCCTCGCGCGGAGCGACGATGGCGGTCGACTGGGAGCAGCGGGTCGACTACGCCCAGCTGCGCAGCGACCGCCTGGCCCGCGCGCGCGCAGCGCTGTCCGAGTCCGAGCTCGGCGCGGTGCTGCTGTTCGACCAGAACAACATCCGCTACGTCTCAAGCACCCACATCGGCGAGTGGGCCCGCGACAAGAGCGCCCGTTGCGTGCTGCTGCCCCGCGCCGGCGAGCCGGTGCTGTGGGACTTCGGCTCCGCGGCGCGCCACCACCAGCTGTACGCGCCGTGGCTGCCCGAGTCAAGCTGGCGCGCGGGCGTGACCAGCATGCGCGGCGCGATGCCCCGCACGACCGGGGTACCCGACCTGCTCGCCGACCACGTCGTGGCCGAGCTGCGTCAGCACGGGCTCGAGCGCGAGCCGCTTGGACTCGACCTGACCGACATGGAGACGCTGGCGTCGCTGCACCGCGCCGGGATCGAGACCGCGGACGCCCAACCGGTGATGCTGGCCGCGCGGGCGATCAAGACCGCCGACGAGATCGCGCTGCTCGACCACGCGGCCGCGATCGTCGACGCGGTCTACGAACGGATCTACGAGCTGCTGCGGCCGGGCGTGCGCGAGCACGAGATCGTCGCCGAGGCGCACCGCCTCCTGTTCGAGCTGGGCTCCGAGCATGTCGAAGCGATCAACGCCGTCTCGGGCGACCGCTGCAACCCCCATCCGCACGTGTTCTCAGACCGACTCCTGCGCCCCGGCGACCAGGCCTTCTTCGACATCATCCACTCGTTCATGGGCTACCGCACGTGCTACTACCGCACGTTCTGCGTCGGCGGCGCGACCCGCTCGCAGCTGGATGCCTACCGGCGCTGCCGTGAGTGGCTCGACGCCGCGATCGAGCTGGTCCGGCCCGGCGTCACCACCGATCAGATCGCCGCCGTCTGGCCGACCGCGCAGGAGCTGGGTTTCGCGTCCGAGGAGGCCTGCTTCGGGCTTCAGTTCGGCCACGGCCTCGGCGTTGGTCTGTACGAGGCGCCGATGATCTCCCGGCTGCACTCGTTCACCGACCCGGTGGAGCTCCGTCAGGGGATGGTGTTCGCGCTGGAGACCTATTGCCCGGCCTCCGACGGGCGCTCGGCCGCGCGGATCGAGGAGGAGGTCGTGGTTACGGCCGACGGCCCCGAGCTGTTGACGCGGTTCCCGGCCGAGGAGCTGCTCGTCGCCGGGCGCCAGTACGTGCGCGGCGCCGACCTGGTGGCGAACGACGTGTAGATGGTTGATTCCACGGCGGGTACAGTCAGCGCAGGCGAGCATGACGACAGGCGCTAAACGGCTGAAGGAGCGCGACGGCGCGGCGGCGCGCAACGGCGCCGGCCCCGAGGCGGTCGGCGGGCGGGTGCGGGAGGAGCGACTGCGCCAACGGATCGGCGTGCGCGAGCTGGCGCGCCGCGTCGGCGTCTCGGCGAGCCTGATCTCCCAGGTCGAGCTGGGTCGCGCCTCGCCTTCGGTCGCGACCCTGTACGCGATCGTCAACCAGCTAGGGCTGTCGCTCGACGAGCTGCTGCTCGGCGTCCCCGGCTCCGGCACGAGCTCCGACGCGGGCTCTGGCTCCGGTGCTGGCCCCGGCCCCAGCCCGGCCCGCGGCTCGGGCGCTGCGGCGGACGGCGGTGACCCGGCCGGCAACCTCGGCGCCGCGGTCGTACCCGAGGATCCGGTCGTCCGGCGCGGCGGCGGCAAGGCGATCCAGCTCGCCTCCGGGGTGCGCTGGGAGCGGCTCACGCCGCAGACGCCGCAGGACGTGGACTTCCTGTCTGTGCGCTACGAGGTCGGTGGCGCATCGGCGCCGGAGGAGTCCCTGATGCGCCACTCGGGTCACGAGTACGGCCACGTGCTGAGTGGGCGCCTGGGCGTCGCGATCGGCTTCGAGACCTACGAGCTCGGTCCCGGCGACTCGATCTCGTTCGACTCGACTGTGCCCCACCGCCTGTTCTGCCTCGGCGGCGTGCCGGCGGAGGCGATCTGGTTCGTCGTCGGCCGCCGAGGCGACCCGCGGATCGTCCGCGGTCCCGGTCAGGGCTGAGGCTCGCCGCGCCCGGCTCCACGGGGGCAGCGGCGCTGCAGTGAGGTCGCTATGCCGCCTCGCGCAGGCTCGCCGCCGCAGCGACGGTCGGCGGCGTCGTGACCGCGGCGGGACCCGCCTGCGACGTCTGGGCGTGATCGGACGAGGTGTAGATCGCCGCTGCGAGCAGGGAGACGATCGGGACCGAGACGACAACCATGAGAACGACGGCGAGAACGATCATTGAGAACTCCTTGTGCGCCTTGTTGTCGGCGCGATTCGAGGTGGTGGCTGCTGAGTGCTGGTGCCTGGCTGGGATGACAGCCTGCACTCTCCCACCGCCTCAGGGCGCCCACCAGGCAACTCGACGCAGCCGGGCTGCGTACTTTTACTCACCGCGGTTTCCCCGCACGACGACCGCGTTCGGGGCGGTTAAGCCGTTGCCGTTCCCAGGTCGTGCGGGCCTCGTAGTGCTTGGCCGGCCCCGTCACCCGCCAGCGTTCGAGCAGGAGGTTGCGCCCGCCGAGCTCGAACTCGAGCTCGTAGCGGTCCGCCCGGCACACATGCACGGCGCTGCAACCGCCCGGCGCGAGGTCGAGGAGGAAGAACGGGCGGCCGTCGGTGAAGCTGACCGTCACCGCCGCACCCGCGGCCGTCAGGTCCAGAGCCCGGTGGGCGGGACCGTCGTAGCCGTCGAACCGCAGACGGCCGCGCTCCTCGTAGCGACCGGCCCGTTCCGCGGTCACCACCTCGGCCTCGCCCACGAATGAGCCGGCGAGCCCAGCGCGGTGATCTACGAGCCGGCGCTCCAGCGACCAGGCGCCGGCCAGGTAGGCAAGCGTGTCGTCCGCGCGCATCTGAACCGATTGTGGCCCACGACCTCGGCCGCTGCGACGGGTCGGCGAGCACCGGACATCAGCTCCTCATCGCTGGTAGCGTGCCGAGCCGGCGGCCAGCGGTCGCTCACGTCTCACGTCACCGCGCCATGAACCACGCCGCCACGCTTCCCCGCCGCACCCCGCTGGTGCTGGCCGATCTCGTTCCCGGAGCGCTCGCGCGCGACGTGTTGCTGGTCGTCGGCGGCGCCGGACTGGTGGGACTGCTGGCGCAGATCTCGATCCATCTCTCGTTCACGCCCGTCCCGATCACCGGCCAGACGCTCGGCGTACTGCTGTGCGGGACCGCGCTCGGGCCGCGCCGCGGGCTTGCCGCGATGTTGCTGTACGCGGTCGCGGGCCTGATCGGAGTCCCGTGGTTCGCGGGCCACGCCAGCGGTTACGTGGGTGCGTCGTTCGGCTACATCATCGGCTTCATCCTCTGCGCCGGGGTCTGCGGCGCGCTTGCGCAGCGCGGCGCCGACCGCTCGCTGCTCGGCTCGATCCCCGCGATGATCGCCGGCGAGGTGCTGATGTACGGCGCCGGCGTCGCCTGGCTGGCATTCGATCTGCATGTCAGCGCCGGTACTGCGATCTCGCTCGGCTTGACCCCGTTCCTGGCCGGCGACGCGATCAAGGCCGGGCTTGCAGCGCTGCTGCTGCCGGCCGCGTGGAAGCTGGCGGGTCCGGGCCGGACCGACCGGCCGCTGAGCTGATCTCGGCCTTCTTGCGGTTGGCCTACGACCCTACGCCAGGCCGCGCGCGAGCCTGCGCAACGCAGCCGGATCGCGGATCACGATCCGCCGGCGGCCAGTGGTGATCGCCCCGAGCGCCCGCAACCGAGCGAGTGCCTTCACCGTCGCCTCCCGAGACGCGCCGCACCAGCTCGCCAGCTGCTCCTGAGAGAGCGGCACATCGACCGCGATCCCGTCACCGTCATGCCCGCCGAACCGCTCGCCCAGCTCGAGCACCCGCCAAGCCACCCGGCCGAGCGTCCCGAGCGCCGCGAACTCAAGCCGCATCCGGTTCCCGTCACGCAGCCGCGCCGCCATCGTCTGGATCACCTCACGCGCGACCTCGGGCCGCTCCAGCGCGCCCAGCAACACCGACACCGCGGCCACCGTGACCTGGACGTCGTCGATCGCGGTAGCGGTCGCCGAGCGCGGCTCGCCGTCGAGCGCCGACATCTCACCCAACAGCTCGCCGGGCCCGCACAGGCCCAGCACCACCTCCCTGCCCGACGGCGCCACACAGCTAACCAGCACCCGGCCACGTTCGATCACCAGCACCCGCTCGGGGCGGTCACCCTCTACGAACAGCGCCTGCCCGCGCCGGAACCTTTGCGGGCGGCCGTGGGCACGCAGGGTCGCGGCAAGACCGGTGGCCACGGTTGCGCTCATGGTCGAACTCTTCGCCACGCCCTCGCGAGCCGGCAGCAGCTCAGATACTCAGGCCGCCGTCGACGGTCAGCGTGTGGCCGGTCATGAATGCGCTCTCGTCGCTGGCCAGGTAGACCACCGCGGCGGCGATCTCGGCCGCGGTGGCGTGGCGCGCGAGCGGGATCATCCCCTCGAAGGCGCGCGCCGACTCCTCCTCGCTGGCGCCGACCGCCTCGACCTCGATCGCGTGCTGGAAGGTGTTGTCGGTCGGACCCGGATGCAGCGAGTTGACGCGGATCCCCCGCGGCGCCATCTCCTTGGCGGCGGTTCGCATCAGCCCGACGAGCGCGTGCTTGGAGGTGGCGTAGGCGGCGATCCCGCGGTCGGAGGTCAGCCCGACGACGCTCGAGTTGATGATCAGGCTGCCGCCCGACTCCATCGCGGCCAGCGCATGCTGGGCGAGCAGGAAGCTGCCGGTCACGTTGACGGCCATCACCCGCTCGAACACATCGACCGGATACTCGGTGACCGGCGCGACGACACCGAACACGCCGGCGTTGGCGAATGCGATGTCCAGGCGCCCGAACAGCTGCACGCAGCCCTCGACGGCGGCGCGGACCTGCTCGGAGCTGGTCACGTCGGCGGCCTGGACCGCGACCGCGTCGCCGGCGCCGGCACCGGCACCGAGCGTCTGGGCGACGCCCTCCAGCTGTCCGCCGTCTAGGTCCACGAGCAGCACCCTGGCGCCCTCGGAGACGAACGCCGCCGCGGTCGCCGACCCGATGCTCCCAGCGCCACCGGTGATCAGTGCCACCTTGCCGCGCAGGCGGCCGCCGTCTTGTGCACGCACTCCGCCCTCCGTTTCTCCGGCGAGCGCCGGATCAGCCAGCCTGCTCTCCGAGGTAGCTGGCCGCCAGCAGCGCGCCGTCGGCGCGCAGCCGCTCGGCGGTGTCGGCCAGCGCAAGCTCGCCATGCGACAGGACGTAGCCGCGATCGGCGACCTCGAGCGCCAGATGCACATGCTGTTCGACCATCAGCACGGCCGCGCCCGCATCGGCGGCCGCCCTCACGACCGGCAGCAGCCGCTCAACGATCACGGGGGCCAGACCCAGGCTGAGCTCGTCGAGCCGCAGCACGCGCGGCCTGCGGATCAGCGCCCGCGCGATCGCCAGCATCTGCTGCTCGCCGCCTGACAGCACGCCGGCCCGCCGCCCGCGCAGTTCCCGCAGCGCCGGGAAGTGCTCGAACGCCGCTTCCTGGCCGGCCGCGTCGTGACCGTCGAGTCGCAGATGCTCGGCGACCGTCAGGCCGAAGAAGATGCCGCGATCCTGGGGGACGTGGACGATCCCGGCCCGCACGCGCGCGGTCGGCGAAACGCCCGCCAGATCGGCGCCGTCGAGCATGACGCGCCCGGCGACCGGCGTCAGTAGGCCCGAGATCGCCCGCAGCGTGGTCGTCTTGCCGGCTCCGTTGGCGCCTAGCAGCGCCACCACCTCGCCGGGGACGACCGACAGCGACAGATCGCGCACGACCGGCGCGGCGCCGTAGCCGACACTGAGTCCCTCGATCGACAGCGCCTCGGCCGCAGGCCGGGGCGTCGGCACGGCGGCGGCCGCGCCAGCAGCGCTCACCGCAGCGCCCCGGGCGGCAGCGCCCCGGCGACCGCGCCGGGGCTCACCGCAGCGCCCCGGGCGGATGCGCCCCGGCGACCGACCACTCCCCGACGCCCACGATCCCCGAGCTGCCGAGCCGACGCAGCTCCCGCGGCGAGCAGCCGTAGGCGGCGCGGAACACACGGCTGAAGTGCGGCGCGTTGACCAGTCCCCAGCGGCCGGCGATCTCAGAGATCGGCAGCTCGCCGAAGGCCGGATCCAGCAGGTCGCGCCGGCAGCGCTCCAGCCTTGACGCCCGGATCGACTCGCAGACGCTCAGACCTGCATCGGCGAACACCGAGTGCAGGTAGCGGGTCGAGATGAAGCAGGCACGGGCGATCTCCTCCGGAGCCAGGCCCGGCTCGGAAAGGTTGGCGTCGATGTAGGCCTGGGCTCGCGCCAGCAGCCGTGCCCGTGCCCGCGGCGGCGCCGGCTGGGCGGCGTCGAGGTCGACGTACAGCCGGCGCACGAGGTCGAGCATGTGCTCGGCCAGGCCCGCGTCGCGCCGAGTGATGCTGCCGTCCTGAAGGCCGGCCGCCGCGGCGCAGAAGAACCGCATCGCCAGCCGCGGCAGGCCGCTGGAGCCGGGGATGCGGACCGCCGACAGGCGGCTGACCTTGGCGGCATAGCTGCCGAGCGTCGACCGCGGCAGCTTCAGAACCAGCAGGTCGAAGTCGTCGCCGGCGCGGAAGATCGCCGGGTGAGAAGTGTCGTAGGTCGTCATGTCTCCCGGGCCGAGGACCGTCTCGCGCCCGTCCTGAGCGCCGCGCAGGCGCCCACGCAGCAGGATCGACAGGTGCAGGCACTCCGGGTCGCCGGCGGCGATGTCGCCGCGCGTGCGACTCATCGTGTTCGCGCTCGCCGCGACCCTGAACAGCCCCACCGACGCAAGCCAGTCGCCCCACATCCGGGCCGAGAACTGGTCGCGCTGGTCGGTCCGGATCGACAGCGGGTGGTACACGTCCCCGGACGAACTCGCCCAGAAATCGACCCGCTCATTCGCGGGCACGACGCCGGTGTCGATCAGCAGAGTCATCCAGCAGATCCGATCGGGGAACGCCGCCTGTGTCTCGGACCCGGGCAGCCGCCGGGAGGGTCACTCTACCAACGCCCGCCGGGCCTGTCGAGTCACACTGCACGCGGCCGGCCGGCGAGCCTGCGCCGCGAGCTCAAGGCGACTGTCCAGTTGTTGTCCGACAGCGCACACCGGCGCCGCGCAGTTGCCTTTCAGCGCACTGTCTGGCGGGTCCGGCATCGTCGCCGCGAGCTGGCCGTACGCTCGGTTCGGCCAGTCGATTGAAAAGAGGGAGGTAGCGAGCATGGACAGGATTCTCGCGACGCATACTGGAAGCCTGATCAGGCCCGATGATCTGCTCAGGTTCCTTGCCGCACGTGACCGCGGCGACGCGATCGACCAAGACGAGTACGCGAGTTGCCTGAGCCGCAGCGTGCGCGACATCGTCGGCCAGCAGGTGCAGGCTGGGATCGACGTCGTCGACGACGGCGAGATGGGCAAGGCGAGCTGGATCACCTATCTGTACGAGCGCGTCAGCGGGCTGACGCCGCGCCCGGTGACGCTCGAAGGCGCGAGCATGCTGCCCCCGAGCCGCGACCGCCAGAACTTCCCCGGCGCATATGAGGCGCTGGACGCGCTCGACGAGGCCGCCACCCGCAACAGCAACATCGCCCCCGACGGCGGCGCCGGCGAGGAGGCAGACAGCGAGCAGGTGATCGAATGGGTCTGCACCGGCCCGATCTCCTATGACGGAACGGCGCTGGCGCGCGACATCGCCAACTTCAAGGACGCGCTCGAGAGCCACCCCGAGGTGCAGGGCTTTCTGCCCGTGGTGGCGCCTGCCAGCGCCTACTGGCTGACCAACGAGCACTACTCCTCAGAGGACGAGTTCGTGTTTGCCCTGGCCGATGCGCTGCACGAGGAGTACCGCTCGATCGTCGATGCCGGGATCACGCTCCAGGTCGACGACGCCGTGATGATGCACGAGGCCGACACGATGATGTCGCGCGGAGACTCGTTCGCCGACTACCGCCGCTGGGCGCAACTGCGCGTCGACGCGCTCAACCACGCGCTGCGAGGCCTGCCCGAGGAGAAGGTCCGCTACCACGTCTGCTGGGGCAGCTGGCATGGTCCCCACGCCTACGACCCGCCGCTCAAGGATCTGGTCGATCTCGTGCTCCAGGTCAACGCCGGCGCGTATGCGATCGAGCAGGCCAACCCGCGCCACGAGCACGAATGGAAGGTGTGGGAGGACGTCTCGCTGCCGGACGGCAAGAAGCTGATCCCCGGTGTGGTCACCCACCACACCAACGTGGTCGAGCACCCCGAGCTGGTCGCTCAGCGCCTGACGCGCCTGGCTGGCGTGGTCGGGCGCGAGAACGTGCTCGCGGGGACGGACTGCGGGTTTGCGCAGGGGGCGCTGATCCGGCGGGTCCACCCGGAGATCCAGTGGGCCAAGCTCGCCGCGCTGGCCGAGGGGGCGCGGATCGCATCCCGCGAGCTGTGGGGGGCGAGAGCCGCAGTGTGACCCGACGGCGCGCGGCATCGGACGGCTCTTGTCTTTAGTAGGTCAGCCGGTGCGCGCCGAGTCGCCGGCGGATTCGGCTCCCGGACGGGCGGATTCGGCTCGGGCGGATTCGGCTCCCGGACTGCGGGCCAGGGCGACGGTGAACGTACCGGTCGGGAAGGCGGGCGGGTCGACCCGCAACGACACCAGCAGGCGAGCGTCCGGGGCCGCGTGAGCGCCGTAGCCCACGACGAGTCGCACCGCCCGATCGCGGCCACGCGGGTCATAGGCCGAGCCGAGTTCGGCGGCCACGGCGGGGGTCGCGGTCAGCGACGCCCCCTCCCGCCTCAGGGCGAACACGAGCTCGTCGACCAGCACGATCGGGGGAAACACCGGGATCGCAACGACCTGCACGGCCTCGGGGTGCGGCAGCACTCTGGTGACCGCTGCCACGGCGGTCGCGAACGGGCCGGTAGTCGCCGCGATCGCCGTCACGCGGCTGCCTGACCGCCACCAGCGCCGCGACCGCCGCCAGCACCACCGCCGCCAGGGCGGTCGCTGCGTCCCCGCTGAACGCAGAGCGGCGTCTCGCAACCGCATCCGCGAGGCGTCGCGCCGGCGAACGACCGCGGAGCTCGCGGGCGAGCAGCCATCCGAGAGCCAGCCAGCAGAACAGCCCCGCCGGGTTCGCCCACAAGAGCGTGTATGCGACGGTCGGGCCGAGGTTGTCCTGGGTGGGGGTCGCTGCCGCGCCTGCGCCCAGGGCGAGCGCCAGCACGAGTGGGATG
>JBOGYE010000348.1:0-5635 GCA_050696635.1 Solirubrobacteraceae bacterium
TCGGAGCGCTCGCCTGTGAAACGGTGCCGTCCGGGTTGACCGCCGTCACCAGCAGGTGCAGCTCGTCGCCCTCGTCGGCGACGACCGGCTGGTAGGTCGTGCCGGTCGCACCGGTGATGCTGGTCCACGTCGTGCCGCCATCGGCCGAGCGCTGCCACTGATAGCCATAGGAGTTGCCGATCCCGTCCCAGGTTCCCAGCGCGGAGACGAGCGTCAGGCCCCGCTGGGCGGGTCCCGAGACCGCCGGCGCGGCGGTGGTCAGCGGTGGCGCGGCGCTGACCGTCCCGGAGGCCGGCGAGCCGGCGGTGACGATCTGGTCGACGTTCGCGGCGGTGACGAGCAGGTGCACCTGATCGCCCTCGTCGGCCACGGTCAGCGTGTACCCCGTCGAGGTCGCGCCCGTGATGTTCGACCAGGTGCTGCCGCCGTCGGCCGAGCGCTGCCACTGGAAGCTGTAGACGTTGCCCAGCCCGCTCCACGCCCCCTCGGTGGCGAGCAGCTTGTCGCCGCGCACCGACGTGCCGGACATCGTCGGCGCGACCGTGTTGTGCGGCGGCGCGGCGCTGACGATCGCCGTCGCCGTGGTCGGCGCCGCGAGGCTGCCGTCGGGGTCAGACGCGGTGATCAGCGCGCGCAACTCGTCGCCCTCGTCGGCCACGGCGACCGTGTGGCCCCAGCCGTTCGCGCCCGAGATGTTGGTCCAGGTGCTGCCGCCGTCGCTGGAGCGCTGCCACTGGCAGGTGTAGCCGTTGCCGATCCCGTTCCAGTTGCCGACCGAGGCGGTCAGCGAGTCGCTGCGCGTGGGCGTGCCGTGCAGCGCCGGCGCCGACGTGTTCTGCGGTGCGCTCGCCGTCACCACCGCCGTGGTAACGGCGTCCACCGTCCGGGTGCCGTCGGGGTTTGACGCGGTCACCGCCAGGCGCACCTGGTCGCCCTCGTCGGCGACTGCCAGCGCGTAGGTGAGGCCGGCCGCGCCGGCGATGTTCGCCCAGGTGCTGCCGTCCGCCGACCGCTGCCACTGATAGCTGTAGGCGTTGCCCGGTCCGCTCCAGACGCCGGTCGAGCCGGCCAGCACCACTCCCCGTTGCGCGCTGCCCCGGATCGTCGGCAAGGTCGTGTTGACCGGCGGCGAGGACGGCACGCTCCCGGTCGCCGCGCTCTGCTGGCTGGCCGTTCCGTCCGGGTTGGTCGCGGTGACCACGACGCGCAGCGCGTCGTTCTCGTCCGCGGCAGCGACCGTGTACGTGGCGCCGGTCGCCGAGGGGATATCGGTCCAGCTCGTCCCGTCCGCCGAGCGCTGCCACTGGTAGGAGTAGGAGTTTTCGATCCCCGCCCATGTCCCTACGTTCGCGGCCAGCGCGTAGGAGCGCATCAGCGTCCCGGTGATCGTCGGCGCGCTCGTGTCGACCGGCAGCGCGACGGTCACGGCCGAGGTCGGGGCACTCGCCTGGACGATCGTCGCGTCAGGGTTCGTCGCGCTGACGACGACCCGGACGTACGCGCCCTCGTCGCTGGCCTGCAGCGTGTAGTCCGATGAGGTCGCGCCGATGACGTTGACGTAGCCCTCGCCGAGATCCTCCTGCCACTGGTAGGCGTAGAGGTTGTCAGGGCCGCTCCAGGTCCCCTGCGAGGCGTCCAGGGTGAAGCCGCGCTCGGCGACCCCGCTGACGGTCGGCGCCGCCGTGTTGGCCGGCGGGTCTGGCGCGATCACCGAGGTCGCGACGCTCGAAGCCGTGCTGACGCCGTAGTCGTTGGTGGCTGTCACCTGGACGCGGATCGTGTCGCCCTCGTCGGCCTGAGCGAGGTTGTAGGTTGCGTGCGTCGCCCCGGGGATGCTGGTCCAGGTCGTCCCGTCGGGCGAGCGCTGCCACTGGTAGGCGAGCGCGTCGCCGGTGCCCGTCCACACGCCCGCGGTGGCGGTCACCGTGTCGCTGCGCTGGTCGGAGCCTGAGACCGTGGGCGCGGTCGTGGCGACTGGGGCGTCGTCGGCGATTGGCCCCAAGACGGCGCTGGTGGCGGCCGCTGAGCCATAGGTGTTGGCGGCGGTGACGGTGACCTGGAGGTCGTCGCCGACGTCTTGAGCCACGGGGGTGTAGGTCGAGCCTGTGGCACCGGCGATGTCGGTCCAGGTAGAGCCGCCGTCGGATGAGCTCTGCCACTGGTAGGCGTACGAGGTGCCGGCCGGATTCCAGGTCGAGATCACGCTCAGGACCTGGCCCTGGTCGGCGTGACCGGAGATCCTCGGGGTGGTGGTGGCCACCGGCTTGCCCGAGGCGACCGGTCCGGCGGTGGCCGACGCCTGCGCGGTGGAGCCGTAGGCGTCGGTCGCGGTGACGACCACGCGCAGGTCGTTGCCGAGGTCGCCGGTGGCGATCTCGTAGCTGGAGGCGGTCGCTCCGGCGATGCTCGACCAGGCCGAGCCGCCGTCGGTCGAGGTCTCCCACTGGTAGGCGTAGGACGTCGGGGTCGGGCTCCAGCTCCCGGTCGACGCGGTCAGCGTCTCGCCCTGGCTGACCGTGCCGCTGATCGACGGCGCGACCGTGTTGCCGGGGGCCACGTTCGTGACGGCGCTGGTCGTGAACGTGAAGTCGTAGCCATAGTCGGTCCCCTCGCTGTTCTGCGCGACCAGCCGGTAGTGATAGGTGGCCCCCGGCGTCAGGCCGGTCAGCAACTCGACCGCGGACACCGGAGCCGTCCCCGGGCCGGCGTCCGTCGAGGACGTCTGCTGTCCGTATGCGGTCGTCGCCCCGTACTGCCACCACCAGTGAGTGTCGATCCCGTTGGGGTAGACGGCGCCTTGCAGGCCCGCGGTCGTGGTCCCGGTCGACTGCGTGTAGGTGTTGCTCGGGCCGCCGCCGACCGACGGGCCGCCGATCCCGGGCGCGGCCATCGCCACCTGGCCGGAGATCGAGCCGATCCCGGTCGGACCGTCGTAGCCGGACCCGGCGTTGCAGATGTAGGAGATCGAGGGCGCGCAGGTGCCGCTCGAGCCCGTGGCCGGATCGTTGAGCAGCGCCGAGTCGGTGTAGGCCCACTGCGCGGTCGTCCCCGACGGCGCGGTCAGCGCGTCGAACGCGGCGATCAGCGGCGTCGCCAGGCTGGTCCCGCCGTACACCAGCCATCCGCCGTCGCCCGAGTCGTAGATCTGCAGGCCCGTGTCGGGGTTGGCGTCGGCCGACACGTCGGCGTACGCGCGGCCGGTGCAGCCCGTATCCGCCTGCCAGGCCGGCTTGGTCTCGCTCAAGTCGCAGCCCGAGCCGCCGCCCCAGCCGGTGCCGGAGCTGTTCAGCGTCCAGGCCGACTCGTCGTAGCCACGCTCGCTGGAGCTGCTGGCGGCCGCCGTCAGCGTCGTCCCGCCCGCGGCCGTCACCCCGGGGAACGCGGCCGGGTAGTTGTCGGTGCCCGAACCGACGTAGCCGTGGTCGCCTGTGGCGGCGATCACCGGCACCGACGGGAGCGTGAAGGCCGGCGGCGTCGAACTGGTGCCCGCGAAGCTGTCGGAGATCTGGTTGGCGCCGAGCGCGGCCGCCGCGGCGTCAGCGGCGTACAGGTCCGAGTTGGAATTGCTGTTGGCCGCTACCAGCAGGATGTGACAGTTGGGGCACAGCGCCGAGACGGCGTCGAGGTCGAGCGACTCCTCGGACTCCCAATCCGAGCCGGCGCTCGGCGGCAGCGGCGTCGAGCCACCGCTCTGGTTGACCTTCTCAAAGCAGCCGTTGGCGACCGTGCACGCGGGCAGGCCGAACGTGCTGCGCCAGGTCGCCAGATCCGAGGCGGCGTTGGGGTCGTTGCCGGCGTCGACGATCGCCACCGTGTCTGAGCCACCGGCCGTCTGGGATAGGTAGGTGAGGTCATAGGCCTGCTGCAGGTAGGCCGGGGTGCCTGCTTGCGGGGGTGCGGCGCGGGTCTGAGACATCGAGCCGGTCGGAACGGCCTGCGCCCGCTGGCCCTCGACATCCGGGTGAACCGGACGGTGATCGGAGCGCAGCACGAGTACCTGCGCGGCACAGGTCGCGCGGCCGGTGGCCGGCGCCGGGCAGACGTTGGCGATCGCCAGCTTCGAGGCCGAGACCCCCGTGGCCTGCTGGACGGCGATCTGGACCGAGCGCGAACTGGGGGGCGCCGCGGCCAGGCCGGGGGTCGGCGCGGTCGGCGCGATCGCAAGCGGCGATCCGATGAGGCTCTCCGGCGCCGCAGTGGGGGATGCGACGGCGCCGGGCGCAGCGAACAGCAGCGCGCACGCTACGAGCGCGCCGGCCAGGGCACCGCTTCGCCTCCGACGGCGTTCAAGCACGCCCAGCCTGCGCCATGACAGCCTCATGGAGGTGTTAGTCGGCAATCCGGAGGACCGGCTAGCGCGACCGTTAGACGGATGTTCGACGGCCTACGCCGGCGCGAGCACGAGGTCGTTGCGGACCGAGACCCAGTCGGTCTCGATGCCGGGCGGGGTGTCCGGATCGTCGGGGCCGCGGGCGACGAACTCTCGCGTCAGCGACGGCTTGACCGCGAACACGGCGTCCGAGTCCAGATACTCGCTGCGCTCGTCGAACACGTGAGTGGTCAGCGTGTGCATGCCGTCGGCGCGCACGATCATGTGGATGTGAGCCGGCCTCCAGGGATGCCGGCCCGTCAGCTCGAGCATCCGCCCCACCGGCCCGTCGTGGGGGATCGGGTAGGGCACGGGACGGACGGCGACGAACGCGTAGGAGCCGTCGTCGCGGGTCAGGAAGCGGCCGCGGAGGTGGTCCTCGGGGGCCTCGGGGCGCTGGACCGCGTACAAGCGGTCGTCGCCGTTCTGCCACACGTCCAGCTCGGCGCGCGCGACCGGCGCGCCGCCGGTGTCCAGCACGTGGCCATGCACGAGCGCCGGCACGCCGGCGTCGTCCTCCCGGGCGATGTTGGCGCCGTACTCGCGCAGCGGCGCACCGGGGACGTAGAACGGGCCCAGCACGGTCGATTCGGTCGCGGGCGCCGGCAGCGGGTTGGCGACCGCGTCAACCAGCATCGAGACCCCGAGCGCGTCGGACCACAGGATGAACTCCTGGCGACGCTCGTCGGAGATCTCCCCGGTCCGCGTCAGGGTCGCGATCGCGCGCTCCCACTCCGCCGGCGCCAGCCCGGTCTCGGTCACGAACGCGTGCAGGTGCGCGACCAGCGCCCGCATCAGCTCGCGCAGCCGGGGATCCGGACAGGCGTTGAAGCTGTCGAGCACCTCGGCGGTCAGCTGAGCCGGGGTCTTGCGTGTGGGCTCGCGTTCAGACATCGGACTGCGTCATACCCTATGACCACGATGCCCGCGCCGCCAGATCCCTATCGGACGCTCGGCGTCACGCCGTCGGCGTCCGACGCGCAGGTCCGCGCTTCCTACCGGCGCCTGGTGCAACTGCATCACCCCGACCACAACGGCGGCTCGCCCGAGTCGGCGGCGCGGTTCGAGCTGGTGCAGTGGGCGTACGCGGAGGTGCGCGCTCGGCGCGCCGGGGCAGTCGCGGCGCCCGGCGCGGGCGCCGGCGCGGGGCACGCGGACGTGGATCCTGACCTGGAGGAGCGGCTCGCGGCGATGGAGCGTGATGTCGTCGCCAGGCGCGACGCGAGCGAGCGAGCGCTGCGCGAGGCGCGGCGCGCTGCCGACGCC
>JBOGYE010000349.1:0-2307 GCA_050696635.1 Solirubrobacteraceae bacterium
GCGCAACATCGTCACCGGCCTGGGCGGGCCCACCCACGGCATCCCCCGCGAGACCGGGTTCGACATCACCGCCGCCTCCGAGATCATGGCCATCATGGGCATGGCCACGTCGCTGCACGACCTGCGCCGGCGGCTGGGCGCGATCACGGTCGGCGCCACCTACGACGGCGACCCGGTGACGGCCGAGCAGCTGAAGGTCGCGGGCTCCATGACCGTGCTGATGAAGGACGCAATCCATCCCAACCTCGTGCAGACGCTCGAGGGCCAGCCGGCGTTCATGCACGCAGGCCCGTTCGCCAACATCGCGCACGGCAACAACTCCGTCGTGGCCGACCGGATCGCGCTCAAGGTCTGCGACTACGTGGTCACTGAGTCGGGCTTCGGGTCCGACCTCGGGATGGAGAAGTTCATGGACATCGTCTGCCCGGCCGGCAACCTGAAGCCCGACGCCTGCGTGATGGTGGCGACCGTGCGCGCGCTCAAGCACCACGGCGGCCACGCCGACGACGCGCGCTCGACGCGCGCGCAGAGCCTCCAGGCGATCGAGGCCGGGATCGCCAACCTGCGCCGGCACCTGGACAACGTGGCCGCGTTCGGGGTGCCGTGCGTCGTGGCGATCAACCGCTTCCCGAGGGACACCGACGAGGAGTGCCGACTCGTGCGCAAGCTCGCGCTGGAGAGCGGCGCGTTCGCGGCGGAGATCAACGACGGGCCGGCCAAGGGGGGCGACGGAGCGACCGCGTTCGCCGAGGCGGTCGTGGCGGCCACCGAGCAGCCGTCCAGCTACAAGCCGCTGTACTCGCCCGAGTCGACGATCCGCGACAAGATCGAGACCGTCGCGACCCGGATCTACGGCGCCGACGGGGTTCACTACTACCAGGCGGCGGACGAGAAGATCGCGGCCTACCAGGCCAACGGGATGGCCGAGCTGCCGGTCTGCATGGCCAAGACCCAGTACTCGCTGTCGGCCGACGCGACGCTGCTCAACGCCCCGCACGGGTTCGAGATCCCGATCCGCGACATCCGCGCCTACACCGGCGCGGGCTGGCTGGTGCCGCTGTGCGGCGACATCCAGCAGATGCCAGGGCTGTCGAAGACCGCCGCTGCCTACACGGTCGACATCGACGAGCACGGGCGGACCGTGGGGCTGTTCTGAGCCGCGCGGCGCACGGGTGCTGATCGACGGGCGGGCATACGCCGACGAGCTGACCGCGGTCCTGCGCGACGAGCTGGCGCGCCTGGCGGGGTCCGAGCGCGGCGCCGGGATCGCGACCCTGCTGATCGGCGACGACCTCGCCGCGCAGGTCTACCAGCGCCGGATCGACCGCCACGCCGGTGAGCTTGGAATCGCCTCGCGGCCCGAGCGGCTGCCCGCCGACGCGACCCTGGGGCAGGTGGTCGGCAAGATCGCCGAGCTCGACGTCGATCCCGAGATCACCGGCATTCTGGTGCTGCGCCCGCTGCCGGCGCACCTGTCGGAGTCTGCGGTGTTCGCGGCGCTGCCGCCGCTGAAGGACGTCGAGGCGCAGAATCCGCTCAACGCCGGGCTGCTGTCACTCGGGATGCCCCGGTTCGTGCCCTCGACTCCGGCGGCGGCGTTCCACATGCTCGACCGCTATACCGAGTCGGTCGGCCGCGACCCGCGCGCCGCGTACGACGGGCTGGACATGGTGCTCGTCGGGCGTTCGAACAACGTCGGCAAGCCGGCCGCGATCCTAGGCTTGCAGCGCAACGCGACCGTGATCTCCTGCCACCGCCATACGTTCGACGCCGGGCGGCTGGCGGCTCACACGCGGGCGGCGGACATCCTGATCGTGGCCGTGGGGATGCCGGGGCTGATCACTGGCGATCTGGTGCGCGAGGGTGCGCTGGTGATCGATATCGGGATCAACGCGCTGCGCCGGCCCGACGGCTCGGTCAGGCTGGTCGGCGATGTCGATACGGATTCGGTGGAGCCTGTCGCTGAGGCGGTCTCGCCGGTGCCCGGCGGGGTCGGGCCGATCACCGACATCTGGGTGTTGCGCAACACGGTTCTGGCGGCCTCGCTACAGGCCGGGGCGCCGGCGCACGCGGCCGTGAGGATGCGGTGAGGCGCCTTGAGTCAAATCGGGCGGTCGGAACGCCGCCGCGGCGAGAGCGACCGTGATCGGCGACGAGCAGGTGACCGAGGTGCTGGCGCGGATCGCGGCGCGCACGCCCGCGCCGGCCAGCGGCACGGCCGCCGCGCTGAGCGCCGCCGCCGCCGCGGCGCTGGTGGAGATGGTGGCCGCGTTCGTCGGCGAGGACGCGTCGCAGGCGGGTGCGCGG
>JBOGYE010000350.1:0-10638 GCA_050696635.1 Solirubrobacteraceae bacterium
ACGCTGGACTGGATCGACGCCACGGTGGCGAGTCTGGGCCGGGGCTACATCTGCGTGTGCAACGTGCACACCGTGATGGCCTCGGCCGAGGATCCCGAGCTGCGGGCCGCCCTGATGGCCTCCTCCATCAACGTGCCCGACGGCCAGCCGCTGGTGTGGGCGCTCAACGCGCTCGGCCACCCGCTGGGCGAGCGCGTCTACGGTCCCGAGCTGATGGCGCGCCACTGCGCGCGCGCCGCGCGCAGCGGCCAGCGCCTGTACCTGTACGGCGGGCGCGACCAGGGCGCGCTGGTGCAGCTGGCGCTGAACCTTCGCCGGCGCTATCCCGGCGTGCAGATCGTCGGCGGCTACTCGCCGCCCCATCGCGAGCTGACCGATGAGGAGCGCGCCGCGGTGGTCGAGGAGGTCAACCACTCGCGCGCGGACGTCGTCTGGGTCGGAATCGGCGTGCCCAAGCAGGAGAAGTGGATGGCGCGGATGCGCGCGGACCTGGACGCGCCGGTCCTGATCGGCGTCGGGGCCGCGTTCGACTTCCACGCCGGCCTCATGCCCCAGGCGCCGCCGCCGGTCCAGCGCCTGGGTCTGGAGTGGGCCTACCGGCTGGCGCACGAGCCGCGGCGGCTGTGGCGTCGCTATCTTCGCTACAACCCGCGCTTCGTACTTGCGTTCGCCGACCAGCTGATCGAGCACCGCCGCACCCGGCGCGGTTAGTACCTAAGCGTCCGGCGACAGCGCCGGCCGGGGACCGTTGAGCTCGCGTGCCCTCCCAGCCCACAGCCTCGATCGTGATCCCGACCCGCCGGCGGCCAGGCTACCTGTCGATCGCGCTTCAGTCGATCATCCCGCAGGCGCAGGCCCTGGGAGCCGAGGTGGTCGTCGTCAACGACGGCGACGACCCGGAGACGGCGCAGGTCGCCCGCGGCCACGGCGCCGCGGTGATCGCGCTGCCGGCGCCGGGTGGGGCCAACGCGGGCCGCAACGCCGGGATCGACGCGGCCGCCGCCGACCTGATCGTGTTGACCGACGACGACGTGCTGGCACCCGACGGCTGGCTTGAGGCGATCCTTCAAGGCGCGGCGTCGGCGCCACACGCGGGCGTGCTCGGCGGCCCGATCCGTGCGGCGCTGGAGGGGGGCGGCCCGCGCGCCTGCGGGCACGAGGACCCGCCGATCACGACCCTTGACCTTGGCGGAGACGACTGTGACGTCGAGCTGGTCTGGAGCGCGAACATGGCGCTGCGCCGGGAGGCCCTGGCGCTGGCGGGCCGCTTCGACGAGCGGTTGCACGGGCGCGGCGAGGAGGAGGAGTGGGAGCGGCGCTTCACGGCGGCCGGCGGGACCGTGCGCTACCTGGCGCGCGCCGGTCTGCACCACCGCCGCAGCACCGCCGACGCGACCGTCGCTCGGCTGTCCCGGGCCGCCTATGCACTCGGCGCCAGCGCCCGCGCTTATGACGAGCGCAAGGGCACTGCGCCGTCGCTCGCCGGCGAGCTGCGCACGCTCGCGGGCTGCGCCTGGCACACCGTGCGGCGCCGCTGCGCGCTGGGCGTGGTGATGGCCGCCCACACCGCCGGACGGCTGCGCGAGGCACTCGCCGCTCCCCGGCCCGACTCGGTCGCCGACGGGGACTTCGCCTCCGGCGAGCACGGGACCGTCGTCGGGATCCGCGCCACCGCCCGCGCACTCGCCGCCGACGCGCTCGCCGACACGGCCGCTATCGCCACCGCGCAGGCGCCGCGGCTACAACGGGCCGCGCGCCGGATGCAGCGCCGCAGCGTGCTCGCGCTGTCGATCGAGAGCACCGGCCCCAACCTGCTGAGGGCGGCCCGGTCCGAACTGCTGGGCTCCCGCCATGCGGTCACGTTCGACAGCGCGCCCGCGGGCGAGCTGGGGAAGTTTCAGAACCTCAACGCCCTGCTCGCGCGCCACCGGCCCGCCGAGCACGACTGGCTGCTGGTGATCGATGACGACGTGGTGTTGCCGCGCGGCTTCCTGGACCGCTTCCTGTTCCTGGCCGAGCGCTTCGAGCTCGCGCTCGCGCAGCCCGCTCATCGCGGCCGATCGCACGCCGCCTGGGAGGTCACGCGCCGGCGCCCGGCCAGCCTCGTCCGCGAGACCTGCTGGGTCGAGATCGGGCCGGTGGTCGCGTTCGCGCGCGCCACCTTCGACGTCCTGCTGCCGTTCCCGGAGCTGCGGATGGGCTGGGGGTTGGACGCCCACTGGGGGGCGATCGCGCGCGAGCGCGGCTGGCGACTCGGGGTCGTCGACGCGACCGCGATCGCGCACGGGATCCGCCGGATCGCGTCCGGCTACACCCACGCCGACGCGCTGGCCGAGAGCCGGCTGTTCCTGCGCGACCGCCCGCACGTGACCCCCGCCGAGGCGCAGCGCACGCTCGTGACCCATCGCAGCCTGGGCTGACGGACGGCGCTCTCCGTGGGGACCGAGCAGCAGACCGGGCCAGGGTTGCCCGCGACCGGAGCCTCAGCCCCCTACCGGGCCGACAACCTGCTCGACCGCGCCAGCCGCGAGCAGACGCTTCAGCGCCACTATCGCCATGTCGCCCAGCGCGAGCGCGCAATCCTGCGACGCGCGCTCCCTGACCCCGGCGCCAGGGTGCTGTCGGTCGGCTGCGGCTGGCACCCCGGCCGCCACCTGTTCCCGGCGCCCGCATTTCGGATCGTCGGGATCGACGCCGACCCGGCGCGGGTGGCCGGCGTGCTCGCCGACGGCAGCGCCGACGAGGCCCACGTGGGTCGGGCGGGGCAGCTGCACGCGTTGCCCTCCGCGGCGTTCGACGTCGTCTTCTACCGGCTGGTCCTGCACCACATCGCCTACCAGGGCCCGCTCGCGCCGTGCTTCGCCGAAGCGGCGCGGCTGCTGGCCCCCGGCGGCGCGCTGATCGCCGTGGAGCCGGGGTCGTGGCACCCGGTCGGCGCGGCGCTCGCACTCGCCAACCGCGTGCAGGCGCTGGCGACGGCGATCCATGGCACGCCCGACGACGTGCCACTGTCGCCGCGGGCGCTGTGCGCGCAGGCGCGCGCTGCCGGCCTGGCGCCAGAGCTGCACGCGGTCAGCTACGGGTGGCGGCGGCTGGCGCCGACGCTGCAGCGCGCGCTCGAGCCGCTGGACGCGCTCGGCTCCCGGCCGCGGGCGGCGGCGCTGGGACACACGCTGATGCTGATCGCTCGCGCGCCGGGCGCGCGCGCGCTGAGGGCGGCACGATGACCGCCGTGGCCCGGCGCAGCCGGCGAGCGCCCGTCGCGCTGCGAGCCGACGCCGCGGGGGCGCTGGCGCTGGCGGGCGCCACGGTCGCGCTGGCGTTCCTGACCAGCGGCAACGCCAATCCGAGCATCGCCGTCGGTGGCTCCTACACGTGGTCTGAGATCGCCTGCACGCTGCTCGGCGCCGGCGCCTGCGCCACCGCGATCGCGCTGGGCGCGCAGGGCCGCCGCTGGGGCGCGGTCACCGTGGCGCTGATGGGCGCCTTCGTCGCGCTGGCCGCGCTGTCGATCCTGTGGTCGGTCGTCCCCGACTGGTCCTGGTACGGCGCCAACCAACTGCTCTGCTGCCTGAGCGTGTTCGCCGGCGCTGCGGCGCTGGCACGGGTGTTCCCGCGGCGGTGGGGCACGCTGCTCGGCGGCGTCGCGGCGGGAGCGGTCGCGCTGAGCGTATGGGCGCTGCTGGCGAAGGTGTTCCCGGCCACGCTCGCGCCGAGCAACACCTACGGGCGCCTGCAGGCGCCGTTCGGGTACTGGAACGCGGTCGGGCTGGCGGCGGCGATGGGGCTGCCGGCGTGCCTGTGGGCATCGACCCGCGACGACGGCGCGCGGGCGCTGCATGCGCTCAGCATCCCGGCTCTGGCGGTGCTGATCGCCGTGGTCGTGCTGTCGTACTCGCGCTCGGCCGCGCTGGCGGCGATCGTCGGGCTGGCCTGCTCTATCGCCTTCGGCGCGCCGCGGCTGCGGGCGGCGCTGTCGCTGGCGGCGAGCGCCCTGGCCGCGCTGGCGATCGTCCTGTGGGCGCTGCACGACCGCTCGCTGACCGGCGACAACATCGCGATCGCGCGCCAGGACGTCGCCGGCCACCGCTTCGGCGTCGTGCTGGTGGTGGTGCTGGCGCTGGCAAGCGCGGCCGGGTGGGCGATCGCGCGCGGCCGCGAGCGGGTGACGCTGTCGGCGACGCTGCGCCGCCGGATCTCCGTCGCGCTGGTGGTGGCGCTGGCGCTGGTGCCGGTCGCCGTGGTCGCGGGGTTGGCCGCCTCGCACCGCGGGCTGACCGGCGAGGTCTCGCACGTCTTCGACAGGCTGACCAGCTCCGCCAGCAGCGTCGGCGACACCTCCACCCGGCTGACGCAGCTGGGGTCCAGCCGACCGGTGTACTGGCATGAGGGGATCGAGGTCGGTGCCCACTCGCTGGCGGCCGGTGCCGGCGAGCTGGGCTACGGGATCGCGCGGCTGCGGTTCGCGACCAAGCCCTACGTCGCCTACCAGGCCCACAGCTGGCTGGTGCAGACGTTCGCCGACCTGGGCCTGATCGGGCTGGCGCTGACGCTCGCGCTGCTGATCGCCTGGGCGCTGGCGGCGGCGCGCACGCTGGGGCTTGCACCACGTCTGGCGTGGGCCGGCTTGGGCGAGCGCTCCGCCGCCGAGCGCCGCGGCCTCGCCGCGCTGGCGGCGATCGTGGTCTGCTTCGGCGTCCAGTCCGCGCTGGACTGGACCTGGTACTTCATGGGGGTCACGCTGCCGGCGCTGGCCTGCGCCGGATGGCTGGCCGGGCGCGGGCCGCTGACAGCGCCGGTCGGTGCCCGCGCCGGCGGCCCGCGGCTGCTTGACCGGATCGGAGCGCTGGCGGCACTCGGCGCGGTTACGACGGCCACGCTGGTCGGCTGCTGGCTGATGTGGGAGCCGCTGCGCTCGACGCAGGCCTACAACGCCGCGGTCACGGCCACAACCAACTCAGCCGCGTTGGCCGACGCGCGCACGGCCGCCAACGCCAACCCGCTGTCGGTGCAGCCTCTGTTCCTGCTCGCCTCGCTGTACAGCGGGGTGGGCAACCAGCGGGCCGCGCGCGAGCAGCTGGTGCGCTCGACGCAGCGCCAGCCGTCCAACCCGGACCCGTGGGCGCGGCTGGCGAGCTTCGACCTGCGAGCGCATCCGCATCTGGCGCTGGCCGAGGCGACGCGCGTGGTCGTGCTCGATCCTTCGGCCGACGCGCTCACCCGCGAGGCATGGGCGACGATCGCGCAGGCACAGGCCGACATCAGGGCGGCGGGCACAGCCGGATGACTCGGGCGCGGCCCACCTGGGCTTGGGGACTTTCTACCGCATGGTGTTCGAAACTCCCCAACCCTCACGGACAGCGTCGGCCAGCAGCAGCCGACGCAGCAGCGGCGGCCCCGCGGCGCGCCGGACGCGAACCTGGGCGAACTCGAACTGAACCAGCAGCGCCCGGAGCGAGCCCGAGGTATAGAGGTGCAGATGGTCGCCGAGCGGCTCGCTGAAGCGCTCGATGCCACCGACAAGCAGCCGCGCGCGACCGTGGCTGGGCGTCGTCAGTGCCAACCGCCCACCGGGCGCGAGCACGCGCCAGACCTCCGACAGCCAGCGCTCGGTGTCGGCCACGTGCTCGATCACCTCGCTGGCGAGCACGACGTCGAACGAGCCGTCGTCGAACGGCAGCGGACCGTCGATCGGGGCGAGCGCCAACGTCGGGGCCAGCTCTGGGTGGCGCGCTCGGGCACGGTCGAGCGCCCTCTGCGCCACCTCGACGCCGGTCACGATCGCGCCGGTGCCGGCCAGGCGCGCGGCCAGGTCGCCCTCGCCGCAGCCGAGGTCGAGCACGCGGTCGCGGGGCCTGACCCGGTCCAGCGCGAACCGCGCCCGCAGCTCTAGATCGGGCGGCGACAGGTCGGAGGGCAGGCGCTCCCACAGCTGCTCGTAGTAGTCGCGCACCGTCGGGCGGGGGGTCAGGGAAGGTCTGAGAAGGCGCGCGCGAGTCGGCCGTAGGCGAGCATCAGATGGGCCTCCAGATCCTCCTCGGGATGCGCGACCCAGCGCACGAACGCGGTCATCGACGCGGCCAGCGCCATCTGCCCGACGGTCAGCGGCACCAGGTCATCTGGGTGCTGGCCCAGCCGCTCGGCCACGAACTCAGCCACCACCCCGCGCCAGTCCGCGTAGCGCACCATCGAGTGGGCCTGGAGCGCCGGCACGCTGGTGATCAGCGTGATCCGCAGCCGCAGCTCGGCCAGCGCATCGCCCTCGTAGTGGTTGGAGGCAACCACCGCGCGCGCCAGCGTGTCCATCATCGACTCGGACGGCCGGGCCCGCTCCAACGCGGCTCGCAGACGGTCCAGCACCCCGTCGAAGTTGCCCCACACGAGGTCGTTCTTGGAGGAGAAGTAACGAAACAGCGTCCGGCGTCCGATCCCGACCGCGTCGGCGATCTCGTCCAGGGTCGTCTCATCAAAGCCGTTGCGAACGAACAATTCGAGCGCCTTGCTCGCGAGCTGGTCGCGGGTGGTGCTCGGCGGCCGGCCTCTGGCGAGCGCCGGCAGGGGCAGCGCCGGTGTTGACATATCGGCGCATAATCTAACGAGGCCTTGATATTTGGCACCGGGTGCGATAAATGATGCGGCAGTTGCGTCGAGAGCGAGAGAGGTGACGATGTCCACGCCGGCCACACAGATGGTGATCGAATCGGGCGCTTCGCAGGACGAGCCGTTGCAGCCGACGGACGGCCGCATGCGGCCGCAGCCAAAGCGCGCGGAGGCGAGCGACCAGCTGGTCGCCGACGAGCTGCTGGTCGAGGAGATCTCGATCGACGGCATGTGCGGCGTCTACTGACGCCCGCCCCACCGATGAGCTTTCACCTGCAACGCGCGTACACGCTGGATGGGCAGGTCGCGCTGCGGCCCGAGCGGTTCGGCGCCCTCGCCTATCACTTCGGCACCCGCCGGCTGTCGTTTCTGCGCAGCGCCAAGCTGCTGGCCGTTGTGCAGTCGCTGGCCGAGCATCCCACCGGACTCGCCGCCTGCCGCGCCGCAGGGGTCTCAGACCCCGAGCTACACGCCTATGAGCGCGCGCTCGCTGCGCTGGCGCAGTCCGGCATGGTCACAGAGCGCGACCTCGCATGAGCATCGGCGCCGCCGCGCAGCCGCGGCTGATCGACGAGCTCGAGTGCGGTCTAGAGTCGCCGATCTGCCTGACCTGGGAGCTGACCTACGCCTGCAACCTGGCGTGCGTGCACTGCCTGTCGAGCTCCGGGCGGCGCGATCCCCGCGAGCTGAGCACCGCCGAGTGCATGTCGGTGATCGACGAGCTCCAGCGGATGCAGGTCTTCTACGTGAACATCGGCGGCGGCGAGCCGACCGTCCGGCGCGACTTCTGGGAGCTGGTCGACTACGCGACCGCGCATGACGTCGGCGTCAAGTTCTCAACCAACGGCTCGCGGATCACGCCCGCGGCGGCCGCCCGACTGGCCGCCTCGGACTACGTCGACGTCCAGATCTCGCTCGACGGCGCGACCGCGCCGGTCAACGACGCGGTGCGCGGCGCCGGCTCCTACGCGACCGCCCTGCGGGCGATGGAGCGCCTCGCGGCGGCCGGCATGCGGGGATTCAAGCTGTCGGTCGTCGTCACCCGCCACAACGTCTGCCAGCTCGACGCGTTCAAGGAGCTGGCCGATCGCCACGGCGCCCAGCTGCGGCTGACGCGGCTACGTCCCGCCGGACGCGCCGTGGATGTCTGGGACGAGCTTCACCCGACCGGCGACCAGCAACGGGAGCTGCACGCCTGGTTGCTCGGACACGGCGAGCAGGTGCTGACCGGCGACTCGTTCTTTCATCTGGCCGCGCTCGGCCAGCCGCTGCCCGGCCTGGGCATGTGCGGCGCCGGCCGGGTCGTGTGCCTGATCGACCCGGTCGGCGACGTGTACGCCTGCCCGTTTGCGATCCATGACGAGTTCCTCGCCGGCAACGTGCGCGACGACGGCGGCTTCGTCCGCGTGTGGCGCGAGGCCGAGCTGTTCGCGCGGCTGCGCGAGCCCCAGCAAGGCGGCGCCTGCACGAGCTGCGGGCACTACGACGCCTGCCGCGGCGGCTGCATGGCGGCCAAGTTCTTCACCGGCCTGCCGCTCGACGGACCAGACCCGGAGTGTGGCCTGGGTCACGGCGAGCGCGCCCTGCGCGACCGCGTGCCGACCGGGCTGCCGGTGATCGCGATCGACCATTCGCTGCACAAACCGACCCTGAGGAGGGCGAGGCGATGAAGACCAAGGCAGCCGTGCTGACCGAGGTGGGCAGGCCGTGGGAGGTCAGGGAGGTCGACCTCAAGGAGCCGGGCGAGGGCCAGGTGCTGATCCGCTACGTCGCGGCCGGGCTGTGCCACTCCGACATGCACCTGATGACCGGCGACCTGCCGGCGGCGCTGCCATATATCGGCGGCCACGAGGGCGCCGGCGTGATCGAGAAGGTCGGCCCCGGCGTCAGCCGCGTCAAGCAGGGCGATCACGTCGTGTGCGCGTTCATCCCGTCCTGCGGCCACTGCCGCTGGTGCTCGACCGGGCGCCAGAGCCTCTGCGACCAGGGCGCGACGATCCTCGACGGCTACCTGCCCGACGGGACCTATGCTTTCTCGGTCGACGGCCAGGACGCGGGCGCGATGTGCATGCTCGGCACCTTCTCGCAGTACTCGACGATCTCGGAGACCTCGTGCGTGAAGATCGACGACGACCTGCCGCTCGAGGTCGCCGTGCTGGTCGGCTGCGGCGTTCCGACCGGCTGGGGCTCGGCGGTCAACACCGGCAACGTCCAGATCGGCGACACGGTCGTGATCTTCGGCGTCGGTGGGATCGGCGCCAACGCCGTCCAGGGCGCCGCGCACGCGGGCGCGACCACGATCATCGCCTGCGACCCGCTGGCCTCCAAGCGCGAGTTCGCCCAGCAGCTGGGCGCCACGCACACCGCCGCCAGCGCCGAGGAGGCGCTGGAGCTGGCCCAGCAGAACCGGGCCGGCGGCGCGGACGCAGCGATCGTCACCGTCGATGTCGTCAACGAGGCCGTCGTGCAGGCGGCGACCGCCTCGATCCGCAAGAACGGCGTCGTCGTGCTGACCGGCCTGGCGCACCCCGAGGCGCTGACCGTGCACCTGTCGGGCGCCGACGTCACGCTCGGGCGCAAGCAGATCAAAGGCTCGCTGTTCGGCGACTGCAACCCGGTCTACGACATCCTCAAGATGCTCGACCTGTACCGCGCCGGCAAGCTCAAGCTCGACGAGCTGATCACCAAGAACTACACGCTCGAGCAGATCAACGAGGGCTACGCCGACCTCGAGGCGGGCAAGAACGTGCGCGGCGTGATCATCCACGAGCACTGACGCTCGCGGGCGGGTCTTGAGATGGAGATCCTGCGCGAGCTCGACGCGACGGTGGTGGGCCTGCGCCGCGAGGCGGAGGTGCTGGCGGTCGCGCTCGCGCAGGGCCTGAACGTGGTGCTGGACGGGCCACCGGGCACGGGCAAATCGACGCTGCTGCGCGCGCTCGCGGGGGCTGCCGGTCGCGGCGTGCAGTTCGTGGAGGGCAACGGGGAGCTGAGCCCGGCGCGGCTGATCGGCCAGCATGACCCGGCGCTGGTGCTGAACGGCGGCTACTCGCCCCAGGCGTGGAGCGACGGGCCGCTGGCGAGCGCGATGCGCGGCGGCGAGCTGCTGTACCTGGAGGAGCTCAATCGGATCCCCGAGGAGACGCTCAACGCGCTGATCACCGCGATCGCCGAGCGAGAGCTCGTGGTCCCGCGGCTCGGCCGGATCGCCGCCGCCGACGGGTTCGTGCTGGTCGCGGCGATGAACCCGTTCGACGCGGTCGGGACCGCCCGCGTCAGCCAGGCGATCTCAGACCGGATGTGCCGCATCTCGATCGGCTACCTCGATCCCGCCGGTGAGCGTGAGGTCGTCCGGCGCCAGACCGGCTCCGGCTCCGACGGCGACGGCGCGCTGGCGGCCGTGGCGGCGGTGGCGGTGGCGGTCGCGCGTGGCAGCCGCGAGCACGAGGCGGTCAGGATGGGCTCATCGGTGCGCGGGGCGATCGACATGGTCCGGCTCGCGGACGGGCTGGCGGCGCTGCGCGGCGGCGCGCCGATGGCCGGCGAGACGCTGCGTGACGCGGCGATCGCGGCGATGTCCGGTCGCATCTCACTGCACGAGGACCACGACCGCACCGCCGAGGAGGTGATCGCAGAGCTGCTCGATGCCGCCCTGGACTCGCAGGACGGCGATCGGGCCACCAGACCGGGCGCTGAGGAGCCGCCGGCGCACGGACCCGCGCCGGGGAGCTCGCGATCGGGCGCCCGGCCCCGGGAGCCAGATGCACTGAGCCCGGAGCAGACCCGCGCGCGGGTCGACGCCGCCGGCGCGCGGACCACCAGCCGCGCGCGCCTGGAAGCCGAGCATCCGCAATTCGCGGCCGTGTCGCCGCAGGTCGGTGCAATCGACGAGCGGGCGCTGGCGCGCGCGCTCGAGCAGGAGCCCGGACGGGCGGTCTCGATGCTGGCCGACATGGCGACCGCGACCGACCCGGAGCTCAGGCGCCGGTCGCGGCTGCTGGCCCGGCGGCTGTTTGCGCCGCCGGGGCGCGCCGGGGC
>JBOGYE010000351.1:0-5220 GCA_050696635.1 Solirubrobacteraceae bacterium
CGCTGGCGCACCAGGCCGGCCATCCGGCCGAGCACGAGGCAGAACAGGGCGACCGAGGCGATCGCCGCCCCCAGCGCGTCGCCGTCAGACAGAACCGTCTGCGCCACGATCCCCAGCGCCGGCCCGATCAGCGTCGCGGCCGCGAGCAACACCAGCCGCGGCGCCGTCAGGCGCGCTTCCAGGGTCGGCCCGGGCTCGGACAGCCGCGTCATCGAGGGATGCAAGGCTGCGGCGGCCAGCAGCAGGTAGAAGCCGATCTCGGCGGCGAGCAGCCACGCCTGGCCGTGGTAATCGCCGTGCAGCGCCAGCACCCCGCGGACAAAGTCGGACACGATCAGGATCGCCACCGCCGCCCGCAGCAGCTGCAGCTCGGGGCCGCGGCGCCCGCGACCGATCGACAGCCAGAAGGTCGCCCCCAGCAGGAACACGTCGCCGATCGGACGGCCGGTGAGGATCACCCGATCGCTGGTCGTGAAGCCGGCGTGCGCGAACAACGGCGCGATCTCAAACAGCGCCGGGATCAGGCTCGCGCCGAGCGTCATGATCACGGCGTCGGCCAGGACGCCACGGTCGGCGCGCTGCGTCCGCGCGCGGGCGAGCGCGACCAGCCCCGCGGTCAGCGGCACGTAGGCCGCGATGTCCAGGACGCCGGCCAGCAGCGACAGGCGGCCGTGTGGAGCGTTCAAGGCGGAGTAGAGATCGGACAGCCAGAACAGCGCGACCCCAACCGCCAGGGACGACCACGCGCGAGCCGCCGCCGGCCGGTTGATTCGCAGCCCTGCGATCAGACCCAGCAGGGCGTAGAAACCGATCGCCGCCGGCAACAGCTCGCTGGACCGAAGCCCGGGCACGAGCACGTACACCGCGCAGGCAAGCGCGCCCACCGCGAGATGGCGGTGCCAGAGACACCGGCGCAAAGCAGAGCCGCTTGGGGGTTTCATGGCTACTGGTTATTCGGCCGAAGCGACCATCAGCTTGAAGCTGCCGACCACCTCGGAGAGCACGCGCTCGAGCTGCTCGATTTGCTCGTCGGTGTGCGCGGCGCTGAGCTGGAGCCTTAGCGCGGGCTCGTGCCGCGCGATCGACGGGGGCGAGGTCGCGTAAACGCCGCGGTCGCGCAGCAGCGCGAGCAGCTGTCGCGATGACAGCGTCTGAGCCGGTGAGACCGCCACGATCGGAAAGCCCGACCGGTTCGGGGTCTGGATCCCAAGGGCTTGCAGCCGCGCCAGGACCCGCGCGGTGAGCAGGTGCAAGCGCTCGCGCAGCCGGTCGCCGCGCCGTTCGTTGGCGCGCAGACCCTCGATCGCCGCGGCGAGCGCCGCGACCGGGGCCGGCCCGAATCGCAGCGTCGGCGGCGAAAGGGCCGCGCGCAGCGAGCCGATCGCATCCGCCGGCCCGGCCACGTAGGCGACCAGCGACGAGAAGGCGCGCGACAGCGAGCCGGCGACGACGAGCCCATCCCAGCCGCACTCGAGGTGAGCCGCCGTGCCGTTGCCTCGGGTCCCGTAGCCACACAGCTCCCAGGGTGCGCGCTCGCCCAGCACGCCGAAGCCGTGCGCGTCATCGACGTACAGAAGCGCTTCGTGCTCGCGCGCCAGCGCCGCCAGGCTTGCCAGCGGCGCGGGCTCGCCACTGAGCGGGTCGACGCCGTCGACGCAGATCAGACGCGGGCGACAGGGGCGGCTGGCCCCTCCGGGCCGGCCGGTGGCGCGCGAGCCGGCGCGCAGCAGCTCCTCGAGCTCGGACGGGCGCAGAGCCGCAGCGGTGGTAACGGTCGCGCCGTGCGCTGCAGCGATCGCGCAGCCATCTAGCAGCGAACGGTTGGCGTGCTTGTCCACCAGCACCGTGCCGCCCGCCGCCAGCGCCGGGATCGCGGCGGCGTGCACGTGGCCGATCGTCGGCGCCGGCAGGATCGCATCGGTGCCGAGCAGCCGCGCCAGTTCGCCGTCGAGCTGCTCATGCAGCGCGGTTGGGATGCGCGCGGAGGTCTGCGTCCCCCAGCGCGCGAGGTAGGACGGGATCGCGTCGACGATCTCCTCATCGATGTCAAGGCCGAGGTAGTTGCCCGAGGCGAAGTCGGTCAGCCAGCGATCGCCGATCCGTAGGTCGCGGCCGTCGATCTCCGCGATCGCGTCGGCGAGCGTGGGCGCGTTGGTGGCATGCAGGCGGCGCATCTGCGGGCCTTATCGGTCGCGGCCGGGGATGCTGAAGCGGCGGCACCGGTCAGCCGCGCGCGTCTGCGCGGTCGCGGCGTCTCGGTCAGCCGACGGCGTCCTGGGCGAGCGCGATCGCGCCAAGCGCTCCGGCGCGCTCGCCGAGCGCCGGCGCCACCAGATAGCTGTCGACCTGTTCGCCCAGCAGCGGCGTGCGCAGGTAGCCGCCGGCGAGCTCGCGCAGCCGGGCCCTGACGGCCGCCAGCAGCGGCGCGCGCGCCAGCACCCCGCCTCCAGCGACGATCCGCTGCGGCGAGGCGACCAGCACGATGTTCAGGATCCCGCGCGCGAGATAGTCGGCCTCGAGCGCCCAGGCCGCGTGCTCGTCGGGCAGTTGCTGCGCCGGCGAGCCCCACCGCTGCGCGATCGCCGGCCCCGACGCAAGCCCCTCCCAGCAGTCGCCGTGAACCGGGCAGCAGCCGGCGAACGGGTCCGCGTGCCGGTCGTGCCCGATCAGCATATGCCCCGCCTCGGGGTGGATCAGGCCGTGCAGCGGGCGTCCGTCGACGACGATGCCAGCGCCGATCCCGGTGCCGACGGTCAGGTAGCACAGCGAACCGGTGCCGCGCCCCGCGCCCCAGCGGTGCTCGGCCAGCGCGGCCGCGTTCACATCGGTGTCGATCGCCACCGGCACACCGAGCCGCTCCGCCAGCGCAGGCGCGAGCGCAGCGTGCGACCAGCCCGGCTTGGGCGTGGTCGTGAGGTGCCCCCAGGTAGGCGAGTCCGGGTCGAGGTCGAGCGGGCCGAAGGCGCCGATCCCCACCGCCCGCGGGCGCGGGTGCGCAGCGAAGAAGGCGGCGATCTGAGCCACCGTCTGATCAGGTGCGACGGTTTCGAACGTGAACTCGGCGACGATGCCGTCCGGACCGTCGCCGAGCGCGCACGCGCACCAGCTGCCGCCCGTCTCGACGCCACCGTAGAGCCTGCCCATGACGGCAGATGATGACCGCAACGCGTCATGATGTGGACGGCGCAAACCGAGTGCAAGGAGCAGCGATGTCCGATCCAATCCTGACCAGCCACGCCGGCAGCCTGCCGCGGCCCGACGAGCTGGTGTCGCTCAACGAGGCGGTGCGCGACGGCGCCCTCGACGACCAGGCCGCCTTCGACGAGCGCCTGACGGGTGCGGTCGCCGACGTGGTCGCGCGACAGCGCAAGATCGGGATCGACATCGTCAACGACGGCGAGTACGGCCACCTGATGCCGGAGCGCTACGACTACGGCTCGTGGTGGACCTATGTGTTCCCGCGGTTGAGCGGGCTCGAGATTCGCCAGCAGATGATGTTCGACATGCCTCAGGCGAGTCCCAAGCCCGGCGAGGTGGCGCTCGGCAGCTTCAACGACCGCCGCGACTGGCAGCAGTTCGACCAGGCTTACACCGACCCCAGCTCCGGCTGCGCGCTGCCCAACAACCCTGACGTCTCGCCGTGGTGCATCGCCCCGATCACATACACCGGGCACGAGCTGATCGCTCGCGACATCGCCAACTTCAAGGCGGCGCTGGCCGCCGCCGGCGCCAAGGACGGCTATCTGAACTCGGTCGCGCCGGGCAGCTGCGCGCGCGTCGGCAACGAGCACTACGCCGACGATGAGGAGCTGATCTACGCCTGCGCCGACGCGATGCGCGAGGAGTACCAGGCGATCATCGACGCCGGGCTGATGCTGCAGCTCGACGACCCGGCGATCGCCGAGAACTGGGATCAGATCAACCCCGCGCCGAGCGTCGAGGACTACAGGCGCTTCACGATGATGCGGGTCGAGGCGCTCAACCACGCGATTCGCGGACTGCCGTCCGAGCGGATCCGCTTCCACCTGTGCTGGGGCAGCTGGCACGGCCCCCACGTGACCGACATCCCGATGGCGGAGATCGTCGAGCTGATGCTGAAGATCAATGCGGGCGCGTACTCGTTCGAGGCGGCCAACGTGCGCCACGCCCACGAATGGCGGGTCTGGCGAGACGTGAAGCTGGCGGAGGGCAAGACGATCCTGCCGGGCGTGGTCAGCCATTCCACGAACGTGATCGAGCATCCGGAGCTGATCGCCGAGCGGATCGAGCACTTCGCCGAGGGCGTCGGGCGCGAGAACGTGGTCGCATCGACCGACTGCGGGCTGGGAGGGCGGGTGCATCCACAGGTCGCCTGGGCCAAGCTCGAGGCGCTGGTGGCGGGCGCGGAGCTCGCCGGCAGGCGGCTATGACGGCGGCGCGCCGCCCGCTGCCGGGGCCAGCGTCAGCAGCGCGGCGCTGCCCACGCAGGCCACGATGATGACGAACCACAGGTGAGACAGGGACAACCAGCCCACGACCAGGGCCGCCAGCACGACGATGAGCGCCACACCCGTTTTGTAATGCTTCGTCGCAAGGCCCCACATGGTGACTTGAGGGTAACCAGCCCATTTGTCAAGGTCAAGCGAGCGGGACGGGCGGCCGGGACGGGAAAGCCTAGGTAGACGGGCCGGGCCGGGCTGCGCGGCCGGGCCCTGGCCGGTTACCGAAAAAGGCCATCATGATTACCGTGAGCCTTGTTGTCTGTCCCCGGAGATGCTGCTAGTTTTGGCTCTCCCGTAAAGACAACACGGAGGTACACGGTATCCATGCTGCGCCGACTCTCTGTCATTGCCGCTTCGGCGGCGATGCTCGCACTCAGCGCACTACCGGCTTCTGCGGCCGCGCACTCCTCGAGCACGCACAAGCTGTCCTTCCCCAGCCACGGCGGAATTTCGGCCTCGGGCAATTACAAGAAGACCAGCAAGGGCATCTACGTGAACGTCTGCGCCAAGGACACCGGCAGCGCGTTCGCGGTGGGAGCGGTCGTCGTGGCGACGAACTCCAGCGGCAGTCACTCGAGCAATCTCGGCGCGGTGGCCTTCGGCCACGGAACGAGCCAGTGCCGGTTCGGGACGATCCCGTACTCCTCGCACCTGAAGACCTACCTCATCAGCTACAACAGCCACGGGCAGGTCTCGTACAAGAGCGGGTACAAGAAGATCTTCTAGCGCCGCCCATGGC
>JBOGYE010000352.1:0-4908 GCA_050696635.1 Solirubrobacteraceae bacterium
TTCATGCGCACCAAGGCGTCGATCTCCGGCGGCACGTACCAGTCGACGATCGAGATCCTCAGCCGGCTGCGGTCGGGCTCGAAGGTCGCGCGGGAGCGACGACGGCTCGAGGGCGCCCCTGCCGGGCGGCGGGTGAGAGGCATCTCGGGGAGGCCGCACCCCGACCAGTTCGCCGGAGGCTGGGTCGTCCCGTTCCCGACGCTCGATCCCGCCACCGTTCTGCGCTCGGCGCGGGCGCTCGACCGCTACGGACCCGATTTCAGCTACAGCCACTACGCGGTCGTGGGGCCGCTGCCGATGCTCATCGGGCTGGGCGCCGCCGCCGGGGCGGCGGTCGCCCTCGTGCAGATCCCGCCCGCCCGCGACGCGCTGTTGAAGCTCAAGGGCTCAGGGGAGGGGCCGTCCGAGGAGCGACGGGCGAAGTCGTGGTTCAGCATCCGGTTCGCGGCCCACACGGGCGACGGCGCCGAGTTGCGCACCGAGGTGAGCGGCGGCGACCCCGGCTACACGGAGACGTCGAAGATGCTCGCCGAGTCGGCGCTGTGCCTCGCGCACGACGATCTCCCGGAGCGCACGGGGCAGCTGACGCCCGCGGTCGCGATGGGGCCGGCGCTCCGCCGGCGACTCGAGGCGGCCGGGATCGAGTTCAAGGTTCTCGATGTCTGAGTCGAACTGGACCGCCGCCGACATCCCCGACGAGCACGGGCGGGTCGCGATCGTGACCGGAGCCAACAGCGGGCTCGGTTTCGTGACCGCGCGCGAGCTGGCGCGCGCCGGCGCCCGCGTCGTGCTCGCGAGTCGCAGCTCCGAGAAGGGCAGCGACGCCGCGTCGAAGATCGCATCCGCCACGCCCGGCGCGGACGTCCAGCCGGCGGTACTCGACCTCGCCGACCTCGAGTCCGTGCGGGCGTTCGCCGCGACCGCCCCCGATCGTGTCGACCTGCTGATCAACAACGCCGGGATCATGGCCGCGCCGCGCCGGTTGACCAACGATGGCTTTGAAAGCCAGTTCGGAACCAACCACCTTGGGCACTTCGCGCTGACGGGTCTGCTGCTGCCGGCGCTGCTGAGGGCACCTGCGCCACGGGTGGTGACCGTCTCCAGCCACCTTCACCGTCGCGGCACGCTGCGCTTCGATGACCTCCAGGGCGAGCGCAAGTACGACCGCTGGGGGGCCTACGGCCAGTCGAAGTTGGCCAACCTGATGTTCTGCTTCGAGCTTCAGCGTCGCGCCACCGAGGCGGGCGTCTCGCTGCTCAGCCTCGCGGCCCATCCCGGCTATGCGAGCACCAACCTTCAGTTTGCCGCGACCGACCGCTCCTACGAGAAGGTGGTCGGGTGGGTCGGCAACCGTGTGTTCGCGCAGAGTGCGGAGATGGGCGCGCTGCCGACGTTGTACGCCGCGACGGTTCCGGACCTCCCCGGCGGGACGTTCGTCGGCCCTGGCGGGCGCGGCGAGACGCGCGGGTACCCGAAGGTGGTGAGCGCCGCCGGCAAGGCTTACGACGAGCAGGCGTGGCGACGGCTGTGGGACGTGTCGGAGACGCTCACCGGCGTGCACTACGAATTCGATTCGCACCCGGCCGCGGTATGAGCTCGACCGACCGTGACACGCGATCCGCGAGCGACGGTATGACCTCGGCCGACCGCGACACGCGATCCGCGAGCGCCGGCATGAGCGACTTCCGCAGCGACGGCCACGCGGCGATCGAGTGGGCCGCTGACTATCTCGAGCGGGTCGGCGATCTGCCCGTGCTGGCGCAGGTCGCCCCGGGTGACATCCGCGCCCGGCTGCCGGACAAGGCGCCGGACGACCCCGAGCCGTTCTCCTCAGTGCTGAGGGATCTCGACGAGATCCTCCTGCCCGGGGTCACGCACTGGCAGCACCCGCGCTACTTCGCGTACTTCGCGACGAGTGCCGCCGAGCCGGGGATCCTGGCCGAGCTGCTGGCGGCGACGCTCAACTCGATCGCGATCCTGTGGCGGACGGCGCCGGCGTCGACCGAGCTCGAGGGTGTCGTGCTCGACTGGGCCGCCGACCTGCTCGGGCTGCCGTCCGGCTGGCACGGGCACATCGAGGACAGCGCCTCGACGTCGACGTTCGCCGCGTGCGTGGCTGCTCGCGAGGCGACCGGCCGCGATTTGATCGTGTGCGCGGAGCACGGCCACTCGTCGATCGAGAAGGCCGCGCGGATGCTCGGAATGAGGCTGCGCAAGGTGCCGGTTGACGAGCAGTTCCGGATGCGCGCGGATGCGCTCGGCGATCTGTCCGACGCCGCCGTGACCGTCGCCACCGTCGGCACGACCGCCACGGCAGCGGTGGATCCGGTGCCGGCGATCGCCGACGCGTGCGCAGCAAGCGGTACGTGGCTACACGTCGACGCCGCCTACGCGGGGTCCGCGATGGTTTGCCCGGAGTATCGATGGGCGTTCGCAGGCGTCGACCGCGCCGATTCGCTCGTCGTCAACCCGCACAAGTGGTTGCTGACGCCGATGGACTGCTCGCTGCTGTGGACCAGCCGTCCGGGCGACCTTCGCGCCGCGTTCAGCCTCGTGCCCGAGTACCTGCGCACCCCGGACGCCGAGGACGCGCTGTCGCTGAGCGAGTACGGGCCGGCGCTGGGGCGACGCTTCCGGGCGCTGAAGCTGTGGGCGGTGCTGCGCTGCTATGGCCGCTCCGGGCTCCAGGACCACATCCGCCGCGGGGTGGCGCTCGCGCGGTTGTTCGAGGGCTGGGTCGCCGACGAGCCTGGCTGGGAGGTGTGCGCGCCGCGCCACTTCTCGCTCGTCTGCTTCCGGTTGACGGCCGACGACGAGCGCAACCGCGAGCTGCTGGCGCGGGTGAACGCGAGCGGGGAGATGTTCATCTCGCACGCCGTGCTGGGCGGACGCTACGTGCTGCGCCTGGCGATCGGCCAGCAACGCACCTGCGAGGACGATCTGAGGATCGCCTGGGACGTGCTTCGCCGCGAAGCCGCATCGCTCTTATGAAGTACTTATGACAGGGGGTGCATCCTGCTGTCATGCGCGTTCTGCTTGCCGAAGACGAGAGCCGGCTCGCCGATGCGATCGTCCGCGGGCTGCGCCGCCAGGGCTTCGCCGTCGACATGGCGCTCGACGGTGGCCAGGCGCTCGCCAAGTCGCGGGTCGTGCGCTACGACGTGCTGGTGCTCGATCGCGAGCTGCCGGTCGTCCACGGCGACGAGGTCTGCCGCGCCGTCCGCGCCGAGCGACCCGACACCGGGATACTGATGCTGACCGCCGCGGGGGCGCTGGAGGATGTGATCGAGGGGCTGTCGCTCGGCGCCGACGACTACCTCGCGAAGCCGTTTCGGTTCGCGGAGTTGGTGGCGCGAATCCACGCGCTCGCTCGGCGCTCGCTGCCGAGTCGCCCGCCGGTGCTCCATCACGACGACCTCGAGCTTGACTCGGCCCGTCGCAGGCTGACTCGGGCCGGTCGCGAAGTGAGGCTGGCGCGCAAGGAGTTCGCGGTGCTCGAGGCGTTGATGGCGGCCGAGGGCGCTACGGTTTCGGCAGAGCAGCTGCTCGAGCGCGTATGGGACGAGCACACCGACCCGTTCACCAACGTCGTCCGGATGACGATCATGACCCTGCGCCGCAAGCTGGGCGATCCGCCGGTGGTGCAGACGGTGATCGGGGTCGGCTACCGGATGGCGTGAGCGCCCCGCGACGGCGGGTGGCGCCGACGATCCGCCTGCGGCTGACCGCGCTGTACGGGACCGTCTTCCTGGTCACCGGGGCGCTGCTGCTGACCGCCGGCTATCTGTTCGTTCGCGACAACCTGTACACGCGCCCCACCCTGCGTCACGAGCTCGCCAAGCTCGGGATCCACCTTCACCACGGCTATCCATTCGGATTCCCGCCCGGCTCCGCGGAGGCGGCGATCGTTCACACGGTCGAGGCACAGGTCATCTCGGGAGCGCTGCACCGGCTGCTGCTCGAATACGCCGCCGGCCTGGTCCTGATGACGGCCACCTCGGTGATCGCGGGCTGGCTGCTCGCCGGACGGGCACTGGCGCCGCTGCGCAAGATCACGGCCACCGCGACGCGCGTGTCGGGCGAGAACCTGGGAGAGCGGATCGCGCTGCAGGGACCGGCCGACGAGCTGCGCGAGCTGGGCGATACGTTTGACCGGATGCTCGCCCGCCTCGACGGGGCGTTCGCCGGCCAGCGCCACTTCGTCGCCAACGCCTCGCACGAGCTGCGCACCCCGCTGGCGATCATGCGCACCGAGATCGACGTGACGCTGTCTGACCCTGGCGCAAGCGTCGCCGAGCTGCGCGAGATGGCCGAGGCGGTGCGCGACACCGTCGATCGCTGCGAGCGGTTGCTCGCGAGCCTGCTGCTGCTGGCTCGCAGCGAGGGCGCCGTCCGGCATGCCGAGCCGGTCGACCTCTCCTCGCTGGCCGCCGACTGCATCACCGACCTGTGGGCTAGAGCGCAGGAGGCGAGGGTTGAGATCCGCGACGCGCTGGCGCCGGCGTGGTGCAGCGGCGACCCGGGGCTGCTGGAGCGGCTGATCGCCAACCTGGTCGATAACGGGATCCATCACAACCAGGCCGGCGGCCACCTGGACGTCGTGACGCGCGGCGACGGCGACTCCGTCGAGCTGGTGGTCTCCAACGGGGGTCCCGTGATCGATCCCGACGACGCGCAGGCACTGGCCGAGCCGTTTCGCCGGCTGGACCGCTCCGTCCGCGGCTTCGGGCTGGGCCTGTCGATCGTGCGATCGATCGCCTCCGCCCATCACGGCCAGGCGACCCTGATCGCCAGGCCGGAGGGAGGCCTCGAGGTGCGGGTGCGTCTGCCGCGGCTGGCGTCATCGCCGGCTCGCGGGGGCGCCGCCGACGCGGTTCGCGGGCCGGGCGCCACGGCCGCCCCCAGCGC
>JBOGYE010000353.1:0-8757 GCA_050696635.1 Solirubrobacteraceae bacterium
GCAACGGCATCACCGACATGGGCGCGGTCAAAGCCGCCTGGCTCAAGGACAGCGAAGGCAACCTGATCAGCGTCGGCCAGTTCACGCACGGCACCCCCTTCACCCGTCATTCGACATAGGCGCAAAAAGGAAGAGCAGGATGCGATCGCCCTCGCGACATCTTCCCCACGTCCGTGCCCAGATCGCAGTAGCCACCGCCGCCGGCTGCGCACCTCGTATTCGCCAGATGCGGAAGCGGCTCGGCGGCCTCAACGACGTCAAGGACAGACCCGCTTTCACGCAAAGGTAGAAGTCTCACGCCGCCTCCTGAGAGGCGATCAGGCTGCTGCATCCCACCGGATCCAGCAGCGAGGTGAGGGACCCGCTTTTGTTCGACGACGAGCATTTTCGCCAGCGTGAGCAGCGTCCTGCTTGGCGCGGAAAGCAGCATCCGCCGCGCCGGCACTACCGCCGCCGAGCGCGGCGGCCTCAGTCCGGCGCGGTCACGAAACCGAGTCTCTCAGCCGCGCCCGCGTAGCCCTTGGCGTTCTCTCCGGCGAACGGTCGTGCTGCAAGGCATGTCGACCTGATGCCCCCGTCATGCCCCCTCCAACGTAGTGACCGTTCTCGGGGCCTCTGTCACCGACCGCCTCAAACCGCCTGCTTTGCGGGGCTTTCGTGAAGTGGAGCCAGCCGGGATCGAACCGGCGACCTCCTGCTTGCAAAGCAGGCGCTCTCCCAACTGAGCTATGGCCCCGTCGGGACGAGTGTACGGAGGGGCCGGCGTTCTTTTGCCCGAGAGACGGAGAGCCGCTCAGCCTTCGAAGTCGAAATCGCGCGGTGGCCGCTGCTCGAACCACAGGCGATCGTGCTCCGGGGTGTCCTGCAGGAACTCGGGCGTCTCCTCAAGCACGTCCTCGTCGTCAGGTTGCTGCTCGGCATGCTCGGCCGGACCGAGCGCGTGCTCAACGTTGTACTCGGCCGTGTCGCGCTCGACGCCGGGCTCGGGTGCATGCCACGAGGGTTCCTCAGGCTCCCGCGTGGCCGGATCGGCGGCGAGGTCGAACGGTGCACTCGAGTGCTCAACGGGCTCCACGTCCGGGTCGGGCTCGAACGCGTAGTCGGGTTCGGAGCGCGGATACTCGTGGTTGGCTTCGACGTGGTCGCCGATCTCACCGTCGGCGTCCGCGCCAAACGGCCGCTGGGCGGAGCTGTAGTCGGCGTCGGGCTCGGTGGGCAGCGGCTCTGGCCCACGCCGGACCGGCCCGAGCGCCTCTCGCTCGGCCCGCTCTACCTCGGCCGGATCTGCACCTCGCCGGCGCTTCAGGTCCAGGTGCTCGCGGATCGCGTCATCGAGTATTCCCATCCTCAAAAGCCTACTCGCCGCCGCCCACGGTGGCCGTATCCTGGGCCGCTCGAACGGTCCGGTTCTTGCCCTCACGCTTGGCCACGTAGAGGGCGGCGTCCGCGGCCGCGATCAGCCGGTTCTTGTCGCCGTCTACGCACACCGCGGCGCCGACGCTGACGGTCACGTGGAGTGCGTCCTGGCCGTCGATCCGAGCGATCTCCAGCCCCTCGATCGCGATGCGGGCACGCTCGCCCAGCTCGAAGGCGCCATCGAGATCGGTGTGCGGGAGGATCGCGGCCAGTTCCTCGCCGCCATACCGCGCGACCACATCGACATCACGCGAACTGGTGCGCAGCGTCTCGGCCACGCGGCGCAGGACGAGGTCGCCCTGCTGGTGGCCGTGGAGGTCGTTAACCGCCTTGAAATCGTCGATGTCGAGCATCAGCAGGCCGACCGGATAGTGGTAGCGCCGGACCTCGTCCATCTCGGCGCTGAGCAGATCCTGAAAGCGTCCGTGGGTCGCCAGCCCGGTGAGGTCGTCGGTGACGGCCTGGCGACGGATGTCGAAGTGCATGCTGACGTTCGCCATCGCGAGCGTCGCCTGGTTCGCCAGGGTACGCAGCAGCTCGAGATCGTCCTCGCTGAAGTCGCGGCGTTCCCGGCAGACTGTGATCAGCCCGTGCGGGGGACCGTCGAGCGAGAGCGGTCCGAGCGCGACGGTGGCGATCCTGACCTCATCGGCGGTCGCCTGGCCGATGCCATCGCCGTCGAGCGCCAGACGCTCGGCCTCGAAGATCCCCACGCCCAGCTCGTCCAGGCGGCCTAGGTGGAGCGCCTCGGCCAGCGGCTCCGAGGCGCCCGCACGAACTCTGATCCGGCCGCGGTCAGAGCCGGTCGCGTCCATCGAGGTCCGCAGTGCAAGCTCAAGCAGCGCCTCGCGGTCGAGCCCGGACGCGAACGCCTCGCCGATCCGGCGGATCGACTTGCGCACCCGCGCTCGCTCGCGCGCCAGCTCGTCCAGCCGGCGCTCAAGCTGTCGCGACATGTTGTTGAACTCCTGACCCAGCAGCGCGAACTCGTCGCCGCCGGTGGTCGGGATCGACGAGGAGAAATCGCCGCTGGCCAGCCGTCTCGCGGCGTCCAGGAACCGCCCCAGTTGCCGCTGCAGAGCCCTGGACGAGAGGATCGAGAAGAAGAACGCGAGCAGCATGAAGCCGGCGATGAACGCCGCCGCGAGCGCGCGATCCGCCGCGATCGAACTGCCCGCGACGTCGGACAAAACGGACACGGTCAGCGTGGCGTTCTGAAAGCCCGTGAAGCGTTCGGTGATCACGCGGTAGGTCGCCGAGCCGACTTTGATCGAGCCGCGAGTGGAGGGCAGCGAGCGCTGCTCCGCCCCGCTGAGGGTCGAGCCGAGCGTCGAGCCTCCCGAGCGCACGATCACGGCGACGGCCGAGTCGGACAGCTCCTGCGCGAACTCGGCCGCCGTCAGATCTGATACCTCGACGGTCCGCGTCGGCCGCCCGCCGATGGTTGTGACGGTTGCGATCCCCGGTGCGATCGAGGATCGATTGCCGGTGTCGACCACGGTCTGGTCTCCGATCGAGACGATCAGCCGGGCGACGCCTCCCGAGCTCGCAAGCGCCGCGGCGCGGCGAGGAAGCGACGATCGAGAGGTGAACGCCAGCTCGCGTGCGAGCGCGCGCGCCTGCAGGCTCGCTTCCACGCTCGCGTGCCGGTAGACACCGGCCGCGGCCGCCGCGACGCCACTGGCGCGCGCGTCCGCCTTCCCGGACTGACTCGAGTCGATCAGTTGGAAGACGAGGATCGCCACCGCCACCATCGGGATGACGACGATCACTGCGAAGAAGCTGGTCAGGCGCGTGCGGAAGCTCATCGGCTCGCTGCGCTCAGGGTATCGACCGACCGGCGCCCCTCCAAGTCCTGGATGAGCGCCTGCGCCGGCATCCGGACAGATTGACGAGGCAGCCCCGCCGCCAGGCCGGCCCACGACTACACTGCGACGTGACGCCGCGCGGCTCTGCCCGCCGCACGGGGCTATAGCTCAGTTGGGAGAGCGCCTGGATCGCACCCAGGAGGTCGCCGGTTCGAGCCCGGCTAGCTCCACTTACGGGAAAGACCTGCAAGGAAGCAGATTTCTATCGCCGGGCTCTTGAGTCCTAACACCCGGACGACTCGTCTAGGGTGCAAACGGGGTGCATCAGCCTCGGGTCGTGCCCGACAGGCGGGCTCTCCGGCTGCGCATGCGCTGAGGTCGGCTGTGCAGCGGATGAGCTCGCCATCGGCGAGTTGTGCTTGCCGCGCAGACCGAGACCGACGTTAGCGGCGGCAAGATGCCCGTCGGAACTCAAGAGCAGGTCGCACGCTCCGTTCGTTCCGTAGTGGGATCGGCTACCGGGTGCCGGCTCAGGCGCCTCTCGATTCCGCGAGCCGCCGCAGCCAGTATCGAAACCAGTCGTCGCCGTAGGGGACGTAGACGCGAGTCGGGATCGCGCGCGCGTGAAGCTCGCTCAGGACTTCGGGACGCACCCCGAGCAGTTGCTCCACGACGACGGTTCCATTGGCGAGGAGCAGCGCTTCGCGCAGTCGGGCATCATGCGTGGCCATCGCCCACGCGCCACCGTGCTCAGCGAGGCGGAAGCCGAGCCGCAGAAAGGCGACGTCGGTCGGCTCCCCGTAGGGGTGGGCATCGGCGGACTCGACGTAGGCGCCCTTGACCAGCCGGATGTGCACGCCGGCGTCTACCAGCACGTCGACGTCGCCGGGTGAGCGCATTAGGTTGGCCTGCACGGTGGCCCCGAGCCGATCGGCAAGGCCAAGCCGGGCGACCGCGAGCACGCAGCCGAGCACCGCGTCGGCGAGCGCCGCTTCCTCAGCGCCGACCTGCACCCGGCGCCCGACGGGTAAGGCGCGCGCGATCGCCGCCAGCCGCACCGCCGCACCCGCCGCGTCGGTGACCAGCGCCAGGTGCGAGAGATCCACCGACAACCAGGCGTCCGTCGGCGGCGGCAGGGCCCCGGCGAGCTGGAGGTAGTCATCGCACACGCGGTCAGCAAACGCTGGGTCGCTGACCCGCTCGCCGAACAAGTCGACGCTGACGCCGTGACCCGCCTTAAGCAGCCGCCCTGCAGTGCTCAGCGCGTCCTTGCGAGAGCGTCCCGCGACGTAGCGGGAGGCGCCCCGCCACACGGCGGCCTCGCCACCCGGCGCACGCTTGACCGCGCGCTCCAACCGCTCGCTAGTCGCGAGGCCAAACAGCAACCGCCGATCGAAGCCCACGAGCGCATCCTCGCAATTGACCCGGCACGACGCCTGTCCCGCGGCGAGATCGTCTGCGGGGTCACCCCTGATCAAGCCGCGAGTCTAAGCTCTCGGGGAGTAGCTGTTGGCTCAGGGTGCGGCGGGCGCCGGATCGGTCGCTGATTCGAAGAGGAGGGGGATGACGTCGTCACGGAACCGGCGTAGCTGGGCGGCGTCGGTCTCAGCGATGAGCAGGACGTAGGTCACGCCCGCCTGTTGGAGAGAAGCGAGACCCGTGGCGATCTGGTCGGGCGTCCCGTACAACGCGTGAGCGTCGGCCGCGCCGGAATGCTGGTAGGCGAGCACGTGAGAACCGCCTGCGGGGCGGTCGGGGTCTCGGGACACGCCGAGGACCCGCTCGGTCCCGGCGATGAGGCGGCGTCGAGCGGCCATGATCTCGGCTTCGGTGTCGGCGATGTAAAGGTTGCGGGCGACGGCGACGTTCATCGCGTCGAACGGGCGGGCGGTCAGATGGCTGCGGTATGTCGCGACGCGATCGCGGATCTGAACCGACGAGGCGTACTGGTCCAGGATCAGATTGTGCCCGGCCGTTGCGGCCCTGGTGACGGACGATTCGCTACCCGCCGCCATCCACAGAGGCGGATGCGGCGCTTGAGCGGGTTTAGGCTCGACCACGATGTCGTCAAAGCGCCAGTAGGTGCCGGCGTGCGAGAACCGATCGGCGCTCGTCCAGCCGCGCGTCATCACTTCGACGACCTCGTCGAAGCGGTGTTGCGCCTCCTCGGGGTTGATACCGAACCCGGCAAACTCGGCGTGCCGGTAGCCCCTTCCGATGCCGAGATCCAACCGGCCACCGGACACGAGGTCCACGGTCGCAGCCTGCTCGGCGAGCAGGATGGGGTTATGCCAAGGAAGCGCCAGCACGCCCGAGCCCAGGCGTAGCGTGCTGGTTTGCATCGCCAGACAGCCCAGCATCGTCAAAGTGGATGAGACCTGATCCCAGCCCGTGAAGTGGTGCTCAACCAGGAAGGTCGAGTAGAAGCCCAGACGTTCTGCTTCCTCGTTGAAATCAAGCCAGTCACGCAGACCCTGGCCGGGTGGTGCCGCGGCGTCGTCGCCGCTTGCCCGGGCGGAGCACAGCAGACCGAACCGCATCACCGCGCTCCCACCGGCGGAGACGATCGGCGACAGGCTGGGGAGCCCTGCACGGGCATGCTCAAGACTTGACCAGACCAACCGCCGACCTCGAACGTGTCGAGCTTGGTGAAGCCGACACTCTCATAGAAGCCGATCAAAGACGGCGATCCAGCCCAACAGTCGACTCGCAGCTGCTGGCAGCCCATCTGACGTGCTTCCTCCCTGGCGTAGTCGATCAGACGGGCTCCGATGCCTCTGCCGGCGTGTGCGCGTGAGCTCACGAGTCCGAGCACGTAGAGTTCGGTGACGCTGGCCGGGAGAACGTAGCCCGGGGCCGAGCCAGTGACGATGGCGCCAACGCCGCGGCCATCGATCTCGGCGGCCCGGAGGCCCTCCTCGGCCGCGAGATCAGTGATCTTCGCAACGCCCCGCGGTGTACCCGAGAACGGCTCGCTTCCCCACTGCCCGGTCTGCCCTCGAGAGACGAGCCAGGCGACCGCCCCATCGAAGAGCTCGAGCAGTAGTTCGGCGTCTCCGTCGCGGCCGGCTCGGATGACGATCGCGCCGTCGTCCAAGCGGCGCGAGAGCACGGCTACATCATCAGCGGTGTAGCCAAGCGCCTGATAGAACGAAACGGCCCGCTCGTTCTCGCCGCGGACCATGAGGTTGAGCTTGGGCACCTCGCGCTCCCGCAGCCACGTCTCGGCTGCAGTCATCATCGCGCGGCCGAACCCGCTCCCGCGCGACCCAGGATCGACGGCCAAGTAGTAGACCCATCCGCGATGACCGTCGTGCCCAACCATGACGACCGCGACCAACCGGCCCGCAGCGACGCCGATCAGCACATCTGAGGCTGGAGCCTCTACGGCGCGCCGAAGATCGTCATCTTGGTCGTTCCACGGCCGCGTCAGGCCCGCTCGCCGCCAAGGGCGATGACCTCGGAGAACCATTGACGCGTGAACGGCAAGATCTCCACGCAACGATTATCCGGTGGCGAGGCATCACAGGAGCACTGCCCCATAGACGAACCTCCTACGGGCGTTTGGCCTGCCCCCCGGCGACTGCCGTCTGTCACGAGCTCCCAGAGGGCTCGCCCTGTCCTGTATGGCCCGTCCGGTGATGCGGCCGGTGACGGGCGTCAACCGGGACACCCCGCTGAAGGTTGCGATGGCCCATGCACACGACCTGCGGGGACAGGAAAGCGCGTCTCTCACCCAGACCGGGGCCACGTCCCGGGATTCGCCAGAAGCGCGCATTCGCTCCGCTCGACGTGGCGGGCGCGGTCTCCAAAGCGGGACTGGTCAACGTGGGCCGGGCTCGTCGGACGCGGCGAAGTACGCGCGGTCCTTCGGCCGGTCGGCGGCTCGCTTCGACGCGTGGACGTCATCGAGCGATGCGACCAGCACTGCGATTGACGTGCCGGCGGCGGGCATGGAAGTGGCGCCGCGCGCCAGGTCGGCGTAGCCGCCGGGGAACCCGCTCGGCGTGAAGCTCAGATCGAGCAGGCCGTGGCGGGTTGCGAGATTCCAGACGGAACCGGCGAAGAGCGACCGGGGCGTGAAGTAGTCGGCGGGGAGCGCGACCCAACCGCTCGGATCGACCGGGTCGGTGACCAATCGGCACTCGAGCTCGTTGAGCGCGGCGGCAAGGTGCACCAGGTTAGTCTCTTCCCGGTCGGGCGTGAGATCGATGTCCTGGGTGTCGTAGCGCCGACCGTGCGACTGGATCGCCGCGCCGCCGATCACGATGAACTTGACTTCGTGGCTGAGGAGGATGCTCAGGAGTTCGGCGCGGCCGGGATGGTCGGCTGCGGTCACGTCGTTACGGGTGTCTGCTGGCTCAGCCAACCATCGATCCGCTCCGCATCGGTCTGGTCGCCCTCGGTCCTGGCCGTGGCACGCGCTGCCTCGACGTCGAGCACCGCCTGGTACGCGAGGGCCTGACGACGTGCGCTCCCGCCGGTCGATGCCTCGGCAATCCGAAGCAGGTCGACGAGGCTGGCGACTCGGATCTCGCCGTCGGGCGTTTGGACGGGCTCGGACCCGCGCCAGAGGTCAAGCAGTCCGTCCGTCCCGGAGGGCGCCGCGGTGACGCGCAGGCGCACCCCGCCACGCAGCTCGTACTCATCGGGGGCGACGCGCGGACCGATCGCAGTGAGGAGGGGGGCGCCCTCCGCGGCCTGCGCGCACGCCTCGATGGGGCCCCCGCCGAGGACGAGTGGCCAGCCCTGGAGTGCGCCGGCAACCTCGCCGATGACGACGAGGTGCTGCGACGAAACGGATAGCTGGCCCAGGGCGTCCGTCAGGTCTGGGGAACCGGCTGGCGTAAGCCGGCGGACCCGATCGAACGGATCGAGTTCCAGCTGCAGCGCGATCTGCGGCCACCACGATCGGTCTTCGACGACCAGGTGCGCCTCCAGGTGCAGCCCACACGCCCCCGCGACCGCCTCTACCTCCTCGATGCCGACCTGGCGGTCGCCTCGCTCCCAGCGCGCGATCGTCGCCTGGCGCAGTCCGATCCGTTCGGCAAGCTCACGTTGAGTCAGCCCGGCGCGCCGGCGAGCCATCAGCACATAGTCACCACCACGCATACCAAAATGGTATCAGCGGCGTGGACCGAAGTATGGACAAAAGTGTGGATCGCGAGTCCACCCCTGGGGCCACGCAAAGCCCCGCCGCCACTGAGGCTTGTCACCGGCCACGAGCCCGACTACCCACCCCCCACGTATAACGACGGGTGGAGGGCGGGTAGTCGGGCTCGTGGCTCTGGTTCGGAAGGGGCGGCGGGGCATGGAGTCTCGGTACGGGCACGGGCGAATGGCGGCGGGGGATGGGAGGTCAAGAAACCATCCATCACCAGTGGGATCCTTGTGCGATGGAGATCCAAAAGCGTGTCCTGAAGAGCGGAGCGGTGCGCTGGAAGGTGCGCTGGCGGCAGGGAGATCGGTATCGGTCGCAGACGTTCGATCGCAAGGGTGATGCAGTGACGTTCGGGGCGGAGGTCAGGCGGCG
>JBOGYE010000354.1:0-25580 GCA_050696635.1 Solirubrobacteraceae bacterium
CTGCGTCGGCCAGCGCGCGCACCAGCAGGTCAGGGTGGCTCGCGATCCCCACGTCGACGGGCGCCAGGGCGAAGTGGTCCTTGCTCCAGCCGTTGTGCAGCACGTGGTCGCTGGTGCACGAGACGACGCGTGCGTCCACCCGGTCGCCGTGGACCTCGCGCAGAGTGCCGCCCAGATCGACCCAGTCGAGGCTGACGATCACGTCGGCCTCTCGGACCAGCCGCGCGCCCGCCGGCGTCAGGAACGTGCCCGGCGCGGCCGGGTTCAGCCGATGATCGCTGGGAAAGGCGGCGGCGACCTTGAGGTCGGTCAGCACCGCTGCCGGGTAGCGCTCGGCCAAAGCGATTCGGGCATCCCACTGCTCGCGTCCGCGTTTCACCCGGCCGAGCATCAACAGCGGGCGCTGGGCGGCGCGCAGCAGCGCGGCCGTGCGCTCCACCTCGGCGTGACCAGGGGGAGCGGGCGGGATCGGCGCGTGGCGCGCGGGATCGGGCAGCGCGATCGGCCCGTCCAGCCTGCCCTCCTGCAGCTGGGCGTCGAGGCACACATAGGCGGGTGCGCACGGGTCGGTGCACGTCAGCGCCACAGCTCGTGCCACCGCCTCGACGGCCGCCGCCGCCGAGCCGGGCTGGTCGTCCCATTTGACGTAGGCGCGGATCAGCGCCGCCTGGTCGGTAGCCGTGTGGATCCAGTCGATCCACGGCCGGCGGGCGCTGGCGTCAAGCGGTCCGGTCGCCCCCAGGACGAGCATCGGGACCGATCGCAGAAAGCGTTGAACAGGGCCATCGTCGCGTGCATCAGCCCGACGTTGGCGTGCAGCGCGACCGCCAGCGGGCGTCCGGTGACCTTCGCGTAGCCGTGCGCGATCGCGACCGCGTGCTCCTCGTGCAGGCAGAGGACGATCTGCGGTCGCTCGTTGCCCAGCAGGTTGACGATGCTGTCGTGCAACCCGCGATAGCTGGCGCCGGGATTGAGTGCGACGAACGGCAGCTGCAGCGACCTCAGCAGCTCGGCGATCGCGTCGCTGCCCCACGCGATCCGCACGCCGGATGCGGGGCCACGGGGCGACGATCCAGCGCCGGGCGGCTGCATAATTCGTTATTATGATTGTATGGAGGACTGTACGGCGGTGGGCACGGCCGATGATCGATCATGAAGCAGACGGGCTCCCGGACGGCACACGAGTCTTCCGGTCCCGCACACTAGGATGAGCGCCCGGCGCAACCTCGAGCTGACGCTCGCGGTCAACGACTACGACCACGTACGCGACCTCGTCAGCGGTGTGGTGGCGGTCGAAGGGGTGGACCTGACCTGCCTTGCCTACCCGATCGAGGAGCTGTTCTTTCGCTTCATCCGCCAGCGGGAGTGGCACATCTCCGAGCTCTCGCTGGCCAAGTACGCGTCGTTGCGCGCCGACGGCGACGAGTCGGTGGTCGCGATCCCCGTGTTCCCGTCGCGGGCATTTCGCCACTCGGCGATCTTCGTTCGCAACGATGGCCCGGTCGATGATCCGGGGGCGCTGGCCGGCGGCCGGATCGGCGTACCCGAGTGGACGCAGACCGCGACGGTGTACGCGCGCGGCGTGCTCCAAGAGCACTACGGAGTGGTCCTGGACGGCGTCGAGTGGGTCCAGGGCGGGACCAACGAGCCGGGACGGGTCGAGGGGCTGCCGGTCGAGACGCCCGATGGTGTCAGGGTCACCCGGATCGCCGAACGGACGCTGAACGAGATGCTGCTCGCCGGCGAGCTCGACGCCGTCATCGCGGCTCATCCTCCGGCCGAGTTCCTGCGCCGCAGCGGTCGGATCGTGCGCCTGTTCTCCGACTACCGGAAGGTCGAGGAGGAGTACTTCCGCGCCACCGGGGTGTTCCCGATCATGCACGTGATCGTCCTCCGGGGCGACGTTCACGATCAGCATCCCTGGGTCGCGATGAACCTCCTGACCGCATTCGAGGAGGCAAAGCGGCGCAGCATGGTGCGAGCGGTGGATGCCAACACCCCCCGCTACCCGTTCGCCTGGGCGTCGGCGAACGCGGAAAGCCTTCAGGATCTGTTCGGTTGCGACCTGTGGCCCTACGGGATCGATCCCAACCGGACCACGCTGGACAAGTTCCTCCAGTACGCGCACGACCAGGGCGTCTGCGCGCGGCTGCTCGACCCCGCCGAGCTGTTCGCCCCGCAGGTCCAGCACATCTACCGCGTCTGATGCGTTTGATCAGGCGACGCCAACGCCGGCCCTGATCAGGTCGGCGGCACGCTCGGCGATCATGATCGTCGCCGCGTTGGTGTTGGCGCGGGTGATCGACGGCATCACCGACGCGTCGGCGACCCGCAGGCCCTCACAGCCGTAGACACGCAGAGAGGGGTCCACGACCGAGCCGATCGCGCAGGTGCAGGCGGCGTGGAAGACCGTCATCGCCTCGCGCCGGGCGAACGCCATCAGGTCCCGATCGGAATCCGAGTCCGGCACCCGGAACGGCTCCGGGCCGACCGCCTTGATCGCCGGCTGGCCGGCGATCTCGAGCGCCAGCCGCAGCCCGGCCAGCACGCTGGCGCGATCCTCGTCGGTGGTCAGGAAGTTGCACAGCACACGTGGCTTGGCAAGCGCCATCGGCGAGCGCAGCATCACCCGCCCGCGGCCGGTCGGCTTGATCACCACCGGACCAAAGGCGCAACCGCCCGCCTCCGGCGCGGTCAGGCCCCCGTCGTACAGCATCCCGGGGGCGAAGTGGAATTCGATGTCCGGCGCGTCCACGCCGTCGCGGGCGCGGAAGAACCCGGCGCCCTCGGGGATGTTGGAGGTCAGCGGCCCGCGGCCCTCCGACGCGAGCAGCGCGAAGTTCTCCGGCGACGCGGTGCCGAACAGCGATGGCGCCTGCGTGGTGTAGTTGAGATTGACCATGCAGTGGTCCTGGAGATTGCAGCCGACCGGCAGCGCCTCGCGCACCTCGATCCCCATCGGCACCAGCTGATCCTCGGGTCCGATTCCGGACAGCATCAGCAGCGTAGGGGAGTGGTAGGCGCCAGCCGCCAGGACGATCTCGCGCTCGGCCCTGATCTCGAGCAGTTCGTCGTTGCGCGCAACCTGCACGGTGATCGCGCGCTCGCCCTCGAACATGATCCGCAGCGCGTGCGCGCGGGTCAGCACGGTCAGGTTCGGCCGCGAGCGCGCCGGGCGCAGGAACGCATCGGCGGTGCTCCAGCGCAGCCCGTCGCGCTGGGTCAGCTGGAAGCGACCGACGCCCTCCTGGCGGGCTCCGTTGAAGTCGGGGTTGAGCTCGTGGCCGGCCTGGCGCGCCGCTTCGAGCATCGCGTCGACAAGCGGGTGCATCGAGCGGCCGTCGGACACCGTCAGCGGGCCGCCGGCGCCGTGGAAGGCGTCCTGGCCGCGCTCGTTGTCCTCCGAACGCCTGAAATACGGGAGCACCTCGTCGTATGACCAGCCGTGCGCTCCGTCGGCCGCCCACCCGTCGTAGTCGATCCGGTTGCCGCGCACGTAGATCATCGCGTTGATCGAGCTGCAGCCCCCGAGCATCCGTCCGCGCGGGAGGTACAGGCGGCGCCCGTCGAGTCCAGGCTCCGGGTCTGACAGCAGGTCCCAGTCCAGCTCGGTCTTGAACATGATCGGGAAGATCGCCGGTACCCGGATCTCCGGCGCGCTGTCCTCGCCGCCGGCCTCCAGCAGCGCCACGCGGACATCGGGGTCCTCGCTCAGCCGAGCCGCCAGCACGCAGCCGGCCGAGCCGGCGCCGACGATCACGTAGTCGAACTCATCCATCCCGGATGATCACCTTCATCACGTCGGTCGGGTGCTCGATCGCGAACCGCAGGGCCTCGGGGGCGCGCGACAGCGGGAACTCGTGGCTGACGAGCCGCGAGACGGCGGCGACGTTGCGCTCCACCACGCCCACCGCGCGCGCGAAGTCATCGGCGTCGCAGCAGCTGACCCCGAGCAGGTCCAGCTCCTTCTCGGTCAGCGACCCGATCCGCAGCGACACCTGATCAGGCGACATCCCGACCTGGACCGCGCGCCCCGCGGAGGCGACGATCTCGGTCATCGCGCGCACGGCCGCCGGAGCCCCGGTGGCGTCCAGCACCACCGGTGGTCCGCCCGGGCCGCCCCACGTCCGCGCGCGCGCCACGACCTCGTCGCCGTCGCTCCACTCGAGCGTCTCGCAGCCGAGCGAGCGGGCGAGCGCCAGCCTGCTGTCCTGCAGGTCGACCACCAGCACGTCCGCGCCGATTTCGCTGCAGACCAGCGCCACGCACTGCCCGATCGGCCCGGCGCCGAGCACGACCACGCGTTCGCCGGCCGCGACCCGACCCCGGCGCGTGGCGCGAACCGCGATCGACACCGGCTCGGCCAGCGCCGCGGCCGCTCCGTCGCCGACGTCGATTCCGAACACCTGCTCCTGGGGAAGCTCCAGCAGCTCCTGCAGGCCGCCGTCGACGTGGATTCCGATCAACTCGAAGGCGTCGCACGCGTTCGGTCGCCCGACGCCGCACGGGTAGCAGCGCCCGCATGCGTGCAGCGGCAGCACGGCGACCCGCCGGCCCGGTGCCAGCTCGTCGCGGCACCCGGGGCCGACCGCGGTCACACGTGCGCCGACCTCGTGGCCCTGAACGCGCGGAAAGTGCGAGCCGCCGGCGGCGTCGGACATGTGGCCGAGGAAGAAGCTGTAGTCAGAGCCGCAGATGCCGACGGCCTCGGGCGCGACCAGCACCCGGCCCGGGCCGGGCGCCTCCGGCGCCGGACGCTGGACCACCGCGATCGAGCCCACCCGGTCGGTCACAGCCGCCCGCACCGGGTGCTATCCCCAAACCTCGGCCGCCGTCCGCACGATCAGCTCCAGCTTGGCGGCCTGCTGGTCGGCGCTGAGCGCGTTGCCGTCGACGGTCGAGGAGAACCCGCACTGGGGCGACAGGCACATTTGCTCGATCGGGATCTGGCGCGAAGCCTGCTCGATCCGGCGCATGAGCTGGTCGCGGGACTCCAGGTCGCCGCGCTTGCTGGTCACCAGGCCGAGCACGACCAGCTTGCCGGGTGCCACGAACCGCAGCGGCTCAAAGCCGCCGGATCGCTCGTCATCGAACTCGAGGAAGAAGCCGTCCACCTCCAGCCCGCCGAACAGCGCCTCGGCGACGTATTCGTAGCCGCCCTCGGCGACCCACGAGGAGCGGAAGTTGCCGCGGCACAGGTGGGTGGTGACCGTCAGCCCCGCCGGTCGGTCACGCAGCGCCGCGTTGATGTTGGCGACGTAGGTCTCGTGCAGGTGGGCGACGTCCTCGCCACGGGACGCCATCGAGTCCCGGTGCTTGGGGTCGTTGAGGTACGCGAGGCTGGTGTCGTCGAGCTGCAGGTACTCGCAGCCGAGCGCTGCCAGTCCGGCGATCTGAGCCCGGTAGGCGGCTGCCAAGTCGTCCCAGAACGGCCCGATCTCCGGGTACACGTCCGGGTTCAGCGCGGCCTGACCGCTGCGATAGTGGACCATGTTCGGCGACGGGATCGTCAACTTCGGCGTAGCGCCGTCGCCCACGGTCCGCTTGAGGAACAGGAAGTCGTCGGCGAAGATCGTTCGCTCCAGCCGCACGCGCTCCTTGACGGCGATCGCCGCCGGTGTGAACTGCACGGTGCCGTCGGCGTTGCGGAACTGAACCTCGATGTCGCCGGCGGTCCGCTCGATCCCGCCGAGCTGGTAGATGAAGTCCATGTGCCACGAGCCGCGACGCAGCTCTCCGTCGGTGGCCGACTGCAGACCGACCGCGCGCTGCATCTCGACGGTCGCACGGATCTCCTCGTCTTCGATCTCGCGCAGCCGCTCGCCGGAGATCGAGCCCGCGGTGGCGTCGTCGCGCGCCTGGCGCAGCCGAGGCGGCCGCAGCAGGCTGCCGACGTGGTCGGCCCGGAACGGCGGCCTTGTCCGGGGGCCCCCTCCGACGGAGCTCATCCGGCGGGGAGGCTCTCAGACCGAGCCGCGCCGCCGTTGGCTGCCTCTCGTAGCAGGTAGGCCGAGTGCAGCAGATCGGGCTTGGCCTGCAACTCGGCGGCCGTGCCGGAGTACTGGATCCGACCGCCCTCCATCACATAGGCGCGGTTGGACATCCCCAGCGCGACGGTCGCGAACTGCTCGATCAGCAGCACCCCGACGCCCGTCTCGGTGACCGCCTTGATCGTCGGGATCAGCCGCCCGACGACGACCGGCGCGAGCCCGAGCGACAGCTCGTCGATGATCAGGAACTTCGGCCGGGAGACGAGCGCCTGGGCGAGCACGACCATCTGCTGCTCGCCGCCTGACAGCGCGCGCGCCGGGTTGGTGAGCCGCTTGGAAAGCTCGGGAAACATCTCCAGCGCACGTGCGCGGCTTGCCTTGGCGTCGGCCGCCGACAGCGAGTAGGTGGCCACCAGCAGGTTGTCGTCGACGGTCAACTCGGGCAGCAGCCGGCGGCCCTCGGGCACGATCGCCAGGCCGGCGCGGCGGATGTGCTCGGGGCGGCGGCCGGCCAGGTCTGAGCCGTCCAGCATCACCTTGCCGGAGGTCAGCTGCAGCACTCCGCCGACGGCCAGCACCATGCTGGACTTGCCCGCGCCATTGGGTCCCAGCAGCGCCGTGACCTCGCCGGGGGTGATCTCGATCGTCACGTCGCGGACGACGTCGCGCCCGCCGCGCGGAACGACCAGTCCCTCGAGCTTCAGTGTCCCCTCGCTGACGCTGCTCACGCGATCGCCTCCGCTGCCTCGGCGGCCTCGCCACCGAGGTAGGCCTTGACGACCCGCTCGTCGCGCAGCACCTCGGCCGTCGGCCCGGAGGCGATCAGCTTGCCGAAATCGAGCACCGCGGTGATCGTGCAGCAGGCGGAGACCAGGCTCATGTCGTGATCGACGAGGATCACCATCGCCCCCGTGTGCTCAGGGATCTTGCGGATCACTTCGCCCAGGTGGGCGGTCTCCTCGTCGGGCAGCCCGGCCGCGGGCTCGTCGAGCAGCACGACCCTCGGCTTGCCGACGAGAGCGCGCGCGACCTCGACCAGGCGGCGCTCGGCGGCGCCGAGCGTGCCGACCTTGACCGCGGGGTCGCGCCTGATCCCGACGATCTCGATCGCGCCAAGCACGTCCTCGCGCCGCGACGAGCCCGACAGCTTGGAGTGCTCGTGGATCATCGCCACGTTCTCATACACCGACAGCTCCTCGATCGCCTGCTCGGTCTGAAACGTGCGCCGCACGCCCCAGCGGGCGCGGCGGAAGTGCGCCATCGGCAGCAGCGGCTCCCCGAACGCGGTCACGCTGCCCGCGACCGGCTTCACGAACCCGGAGAGCACGTTGAAGAAGGTCGTCTTGCCGGCCCCGTTGGGGCCGATCAAGCCGTTGGTCCCGGGCTGGAAGGTGACGCTCATGTGGTCGATCGGCGTCACCCCGCCGAAGCGGACGGTCAGGTCCGAGACCTCGATCACGGCCCGGCCCCCTCGGCGCTCGCGCGTGGCCGCCGGCGTGTCAGCAGCCGCCACAGGCGCCCGATGTCACGCGGGAAGGCATAGATGATCCCCGCCGGCTCCATCGTCAGCACCTGCAACACGCCAATCCCGAACAGGATCGAGAGCCAGTCGGGCGAGACCCCCCAGGACTGCAGTAGCGCTGGCAAAAGCTGCATCAGCAGCGCGGCGATGATCGCGCCCCAGATGCTGAAGATGCCGCCCATCAGCACGACCCCCAACAGCGTGATCGAGTCCTGGGTCTGGAAGTCGATCGAGTACAGGTACCGATCGGCGCCGGCCAGCAATCCGCCGGCTACTCCGGTGATGAACGCCGCCAGCGCGAACGCCCAAAGCTTGTAGAGCGTCGTGTTGATCCCCGCGGCCAGCGCCGCGGCCTCCGACTGGCGGATCGCCGCCCAGGCACGGCCGGGACGGCCACGGACGTGCCAAAGCACCAGCAGGAACATGAGCACGGCGGCGACCACCGAATATCGGAAGAAGGCGGGGTCGGTCTCCGCGATGCCGGGCCTCCGCAGCGACGGAATGTGGACGGTCGAGCCGTTGTAGCCGAGGAAGCCCGAGCCGCCGTTGGGGAAGTTGGTGGTCGCCAGCACGACCGTGATCGCGCCCGCCAGCATCAGTGTGATCAGCGCCAGATAGAGCCCTGACAGGCGCAGCGCCGGCAGCCCGATCAGCGTGCCGAGCACCATCGTGATCAGGCCGGACAGGATCAGGACGATCTCGAATGGCAGCGACGTGGCGAACAGCAGCCGGGCCGCGATCCACGCTCCGAGCGCGAGCACCGCCGCCTGGCCCAGCGACACCAGCCCGACGCGGCCGACGAGCAGCCCCAGCCCCAGCGCGACGACGGCGTAGATCGCGACCTGGGTGGAGGCATCGACGTAATACAGGCTCAGGACCGACGGCAGCACCAGCAGCACGATCGCGAGCAGCGCCAGGATGATCGCCGGACGCAGCAGAGACCGTGAGTCAAATCGCGTCGGGCGGGTCGTCTTCGGCGGGGCCGGCGGAGCCTCGGTCGTGGCCATGGGGCACTAAACCCCCTGTCTGGCGACGTTGATGGTGCGGTGGCGGTTGACCCACAAAAGCGCGATCGCTGCTACCACGAACGGTGTCATGTCACGGTAGTTGGTCAGCGCCAGGACCGGCGTCAGGCCGGCGTCGATCACGCCGATCACGATCGCCGCCAGGAACGTGACCACGATCGAGCGCAGCTGCGCCACCAGCGTTGCCGCCAGCGCCGAGATCACCAAAAACGTCAACGTGGTCGCGTCCAGCGCCACCAGATCGGCGAGCAGGATCCCGGCGATCCCTGACAGCACCCCGCAGCCGAACCACGCGGTCGCCTCCACGCGGCGCACCGGGACCCCGAGCGTGGCCGTGATCTCGCGGTCGTTGGCCATCGCCCGCATCGTCGTCCCGAGCTTGGTGAAGCGCAGGAACGCACCGGTCAGGATCGTCAGCACGATCCCGACCCCGAGCCCGATCACCTGCGTCCAGGTGACCTGCACCTGACCGACCATGAAGCCGCTGTTGTCGGTCGGCAGCGTGATCGCGCGCGACGCGCCGCCGCTGGAGGTCCACAGGATGTCCATGATCCCCAGCAGGATCAGCGTCAGCCCGAGCGTCGCCACCGCCTTGACGAGCGGATCTCGATGCGACAGTGGCGGGCCGAAGATCATCCCGAAGGCGAGCGTGATCACGCCCGAGATCAGGATGCAGATCAGGTAGGCCAGCCACTGGTTCATGCCCGATTGATTGATGAGCTGCCATGCGACCAGCGCGCCGAAGGCGCCGACGGCCCCGAAGGCGAGGTTCAGCACGCCCGTCGCCCGGTACAGGACGACCATCCCCACGCCCGACAGGGCGTACACCCCGCCGAGCGCGAGGCCTGAGACGATGAACGGCTGAAGATCCGTCCAGCTAGGCATCAGCTTCCTCGTACGCGTTGGTCGCGATGGCTCACTCTACTCGCCGGTGCTCAGCCCGTCGGAGCTCCGGGGTTGACCGACGCGGTTCCGGCGTCCTTGCGGTACTCCGCGATCTGGGGGTCGTTGGCCGAGATCAGCGTGCAGCCCTGGGCGAGGATCATCTTGCCGTTCTCCGGCGTCACCGTCACATCGTTGTTGTCGGCGATGTGCAGCGGGTAGCTGCCGAATGTCCATGCGGCGCAGTGCTGGCCGGTGTTGAAGTCCTTCACCGACTGGAACGCCTTGTTGACGGCGGCGGACGTGTAGGGCCCGGTGATCGACTGCAGGGCGTGCTGCGCGATCTCGCCCATCGCGAAGCCGAACTGGCTGAACGAGCCGATCCCGCCAGAGACATTGGACCCGTACTGCTTGAGCACCGACCGGTACAGCGTCATGTTCGCGCTCTGGGTCGTGTCCGGCGGCAGGACCTCCGAGTTGACGAAGAACTTGTGGTTCCACTTCGGTCCCAGCGCCTTGGCCAGGAAGTCGGTGTCGCACGGGGTCGAGCAGCCCCACGACTTGACGTGATCTTCGAGACCAAGCTTCTGTGCGGCCTGCAGGATCACGAGCGCCTCGGGCGGCGTGTAGTTGAGCACCACCGAGCCGTTGGACCCGGCGTCGGTGACGTCGCGAATCGCGACCGAGTTAGCGTCGCTGATCGGGACGTTGGCGTCGACCGTGGTGATCGGGACGTGGGCGGCCTTGGCCAGCGCGATCGGGCCGGCGGCGATGTAGCCGGTGCCCGGGACGTTGGACTGGTCGAACACGATCTTCGACGGGTGCAGGGTCAGCGCGTACTGGACCGCTCCGTCGGAGCTGTAGCGCGGGCCCATGTTGACGTCGGCGATGTTGGGCGTCGAGTAGCACTCGGGCGCGATGCCGGCCGCGATCACGTAGAAGTGCAGCGACTCCCAGTACTTGTGGTCGATCGTGCACTCGAGAATGCTCGAGCTGCCGGACATCGCCAGCACGTGGTCAGACTGCACGAGCTTCTTGGCCTCGGCCGCGATCTGCGAGGGGTTGGTCTGCTCGTACTGGCTGATCAGCTGGATCGGGTGGCCGTTGACGCCGCCGTTCGCGTTCACGCACGCGAAGTAGGCAGCCTCCATGTTGTTGATGTCCGAGAAGTCAGTTCCCGGCTGCTTTGTCTCGATCGCGCCGAGCACGATCGGACTGCCGGTCGCCTTGACGCCCTGCTTGGAGCCGCAGCTGGTGAGCGCCGCCGTCGCGCCGCCCGAGGCGCCGGTGGTGGCGGCCGCGCTGCTGGTAGCCGAGCTGCTGGTCGCGGCCGAGCTGCTGGTCGCGGCGCTCGTGGCGGCGCTGGTCGCCGCGCTGGAGCTCGAGCTCGAGCTCGAACTCGAGCCGCAGCCCGCCACCGCCAGCGCACCGACGGCGGCGACGAGCGCGATGATCGGCCGCGTCCGCGGCCGTCCGTTGATCCTCATGTGTACTCCTCCTCCTCCTGTTGGACTGCCCTATCCGAGCCCGGCGGCGGAGGCCACCGAGCGGTACTTGGCGATCTGCGGGTCGGCCGACGAGACGGCGGTGCAGCCCTCTGCCTGGATCATCTGATTGTCGTGCGGCGTGACCGTGTAGTCGGTGTTGTTGGGGATGTGCAGCGGCAGGTTCCCGTACACCCACGGCTTGCACATCATCGCGGACTTGTAGTCCTTGGCGGCCACGAACGCCTGGTTGACGCTCTTGATCGTGTACGGGCCCTTGATCGTGTCCAGCGCCTTGACGACGAACTCGCCCTGCACGAAGCCGAACTGGCTGAACGTGCCGATCCCGCCGGCGACGTCCGAGCCGTACTTCTTCAGCGCCGCCTTGTAGAGCGCGAACTCCGGGCCGTTGTTGTTGTCCGGTGGGGCCAGCTCGGAGTTGATGAACAGCTTGTGGTCCCACTTTGGCCCGAGCGCCTTGGCGAGGAAGTCGGTGTCGCACGGGGTCGAGCAGCCCCACAGCTTGACGTGGTCCTCGAGCCCGAGCTTCTGCGCCGCCTGCAGGATCACGAGCGCCTCGGGCGGCGTGTAGTTGAGGATCACCGCTCCGTTGGGCCCCGCGTCGTCGACATCCCGGATCGCGACCGAGTTGGCGTCGGTGATCGGAACATTGGCGTCGAGGTCGACGATCGGGACATGCGACGCGGCGGCGAGCGAGTTCGGGCCGGCCTCGATGAACCCGGTGCCGGGCACGTTTGACTGGTCGAAGGCGATCTTCTTCGCGCCGTGCGCGATCGCGTACTGGACCGCGCCGTCGGAGCTGTAGCGCGGGCCGAGGTTGATCGGCGCGCTGTTGGGGGTCGACCAGCACTCGGGGGCGATCCCGGCGTCGATCTCGTAGATCCCGAGCGATTTGAAGTATGGCGCGTCGATCGTGCACTCCAGCAGGTCGATCGAGCCGGCCATCCCCAGCACGTGATCGCTCTGCACGAGCTTCTTTGCATCGGCCGCGATCTGGGACGGGTTGGTCTGGTCGGTCTCCTGATAGAGCACGACCGGATGCCCGTTGACGCCGCCGTTGGCGTTCACGCAGGCGAAGTAGGCGCCCTCCATGTTGGAGATGTCGGTGAAGTCGGTCCCCGGCTGGTGGGTGACGATCGCGCCGATATTGATCGGACTGCCGGTCGCCTTGACGCCCGGCTTGGGGCCGCAGGAGGAGGTCGAGCCCGAGGCGGACGCGCCGCCGCTGCTGCTCGCCGCGGCGGACGTGGACGAGCCGGCGCTGCTGCCGCCGCCGGCGGCGCTGGAGGAGCTGTTGCTGCTGCTGCTGCTGCTGCCGCAGCCGGCCAGGGCGAACAGCGCGACCGTCGCCAGCAGGGCCAGACCCAAGCGCATTCGTGGCACGACGTGGACACTGCTCACCGATGGTCTCCTCTCGCGGGGTATCGCACGCGCCTCGAGCCCGGCTCGAAGCGTGGTGCATAGTAATCGGGAGCGGGACTGCATGCAAGATGGACTAACGAAGCCTTGACAACGGCCTTCGCAGACGATTGCCGGCGCGCTCTTGCATGCAGGAAGTGGGGGGCTTACACTGCCCTGCGCCATCGACCCTGGCGCAGGACGGGACCGCCTGAACGTCGCCTGGAGTGTCGTGGCGACTCCCTTGCCCAGGCCAGCTCACCGAACCCAGATCACCAAGGCGGTTCTGCGCCTGCGGGATCTGATCTTCAACGGCCAGTACTCACCAGGCGAGCGGATGTCCGAGCTGCCGCTGGTCGAGCTGCTCGGGGTCTCACGTACACCGCTGCGGCTCGCGCTCGCGCAGCTCGAGCACGAGGGGTTGCTCCGCGGTCTGCCCGGCGGTGGCTACGTGGTGCGCGAGTTCACGCGCGGCGATGTGCGCGACGCGATCGAGCTGCGCGGCGTGCTTGAGGGGACCGCGGCGCGCTTCGCGGCCGAGCGCGGCGCGTCAGCGCGGGACCTGTCCTCGCTGCGCGCCACCAACGAGACGATCTCCAGGCTCGTCCGCCGCGCCGACTACGAGGCGTTCGAGCGCTACCTGTCGCTGAACGAGACCTTCCACGCCCGGCTGGTGAAGATGGCACGCAGCTCGCTGCTGGCGCGTGCGCTGGAGGGCGTGCTGACGCTTCCGTTCGCCTCCCCGAGCGCGCTGGTGATGGCCGAGGCAGAGCTGCCGGCGTCGCGTGACATCCTCGTGATCGGCTATCGCCAGCACGTCGACCTGATCGAGGCGATCGAGCGCCGCGAGGGCGCCCGCGCCGAGAGCGTCGCGCGCGAGCACGCGCGTCTGGCGCTGGCCGGGCTCGACATCGTCGTCGAGCAGCGCGAAATGCGCGAGCGGCTGCCCGGGGCGGCGCTGATCGCGCTTCCGACGCCGCCCGCTGAGGACGCCGCCACCGAGCGCGAGCCCGCCTGACCCCGCGACGCCGTGGCCTGGCGCGAAGTCCAGGCCCCGTAACGGTGCGGTCCATGTTGTCGGCGATGTGGAGCGGATAGTTGCCGAACGTCCAGTGCTGGCAGTGGACGCCGTCGTTGAAGCTCGTCACCCTAGCGGGCCGCTACAGGGTCCTCGGTCTGCGCCCAGGTCAGCGCCCGCCGCGCGGCCACCTCGATCTCGTCGCTCCCGGGGCGGTGGGCGTCCTCGAGCGAAGGACTCAGCGGCACCGGCTCAAACGGCGCGCCGACGCGCTGGATCGGGGCGTCGAGGTGGTCGAAGGCGGCCGCCTGGATCTGCGCGGTCAGCTCGGCCCCGAAGCCGCCGTTGACGACCGCCTCGTGGGCGACGACGGCACGGCCGGTCCTTCGCACCGAGGCCGCGATCCGTTCGAGGTCCAGTGGCTGCAGCGTGCGGGGGTCGATCACCTCCGCCTGGATCCCGTCGGCCGCCAGCCGCTGCGCGGCCACCAGCGCCTCGCCGACCATCCGGCCGAGCGCGACGATCGTCACATCGCGGCCCCGACGCAGCACGTTGGCCGCACCCATCGGGATTGGCCGGTGCGCCTCGGGCGTCTGCTCGCGGCGGAAGTACAGCGACTTTGACTCGACGAACACGACAGGGTCCGGGTCGGCGATCGCGCTGCGCAACAGGCCGGCCGCATCCTCGGCCGTCGACGGCATCACGACCTTCAGCCCCGGGATGTGCGTCAGCCACGCTTCGAGGCTCTGCGAGTGCTGAGCGGCCGCCCGGCCGCCGGTGCCTCCCTGGGTGCGAAGCACCAGTGGGACCGACAGCTGGCCACCGGACATGAAGCGGGCCTTGGCGGCCTGGTTGACCAACTGGTCGAGCGCGAGCGTGATGAAGTCGATGAACATGATCTCGATCACCGGCCGCCAGCCGGCCTGCGCCAGGCCGACCGCGATCCCGCAGACCGCGCCCTCGCTGATCGGCGTGTTGCGAACCCGTTCGCGTCCGAACTCGTCCGCCAGCCCGGCGGTCGCCTGGTAGGGGCCGCCCTCGGCGACGTCCTCGCCGAGCACGAGGACGCGCTCGTCGGCCCGCATCGCCTGCGCGAGCGCGGCAGCGATCGCCCCGACGTAGGTCGTCCGCGTCATCCGCCGTACACCAGCGCGGCCGCTTGGCCGGGGTCCAGCGGCGGGCTGTCGCGCGCGAATGCCAGCGCCCGCGCCACCTCGTCGGTCGCCTGCGCCGCGAGCTCCTCGACCCCGTCGAAGTCGATCCAGCCGCGTTGCAGCGCGCGCTCGCGCAGCCGCGCGAGCGGGTCGAGCTTGGCCCATTCGACGTCGGCGAGCGAGTCGCGGTAGCCCTGCTGATCGCCCTCGTAGTGGCCGCGGCGGCGATGGGTCGAGCACTCGAGCAGGAACGGCCCGCGGCCCTCTCGCGCGGCGGCCAGCTGCTCGCCGAAGGCCGACCAGACCGCCTCCGCGTCGGCGCCGTCGACCAGCCGGCGGTCGAACCCGTACGGGGCGACCGCGTCGCAGACGCTCGCGATCTTCGTGTGCGCCGAGCGCGGGGTGAACTCGGCGAAGCCGTTGTTCTCGCACACCAGCAGCAGCGGCAGCTCCCACAGCGAGGCGAGGTTGACCGTCTCGGCGAAGTGGCCGGCCTGCACGGCGCCGTCGCCGAAGAACGCCACCGTCACCCGGTCAGAGCCGGCAAGCCGTGCGGCCAGCGCATCGCCCGCGGCCAGCGGCAGGTTGCCGCCGACGACGCCGGTCGCGCCCATCAGACCGTGGGCGGTGTCGACCAGGTGCATCGAGCCGCCCAGTCCCTGACACAGCCCGGTGCGGCGCCCCATCAGCTCGGCCATCGTGCGGTCCATCGGTGCGCCCTTGGCGAGCGCGTGACCGTGGGCGCGGTGACCGCTGTAGACCGCGTCGTCGTCGCGCAGCTGGCGGCAGACGGCCGCCGCGACCGCCTCGGCGCCGATGCTGAGGTGGACCAGGCCGTGAACCTGGAGGCTGTGGTGCAGCTGGGCGACGCGCTCCTCGAAGGCGCGGATGCGCCAGATCGTGGCCAGCAGGTCGCGCGCGGTCTCGGCGTCGAGCGCCGGGGCGGCGCTGGAGTCGGCGGGCACCGTGGCGGGTCAGGCGGGGACCGGCGACGCGCCCACCGTCTGGCGCACCGCCGCGGCGATCTTGGCCTCGTCCGGCAGCACGTAGGCCTCCATCGGCTCGCTGTAGGGGATCGTCGCGTCGAGCGCGGTGACCAGCTTGACGGGAGCCTTCAGCGCGTGAAATCCATGCTCGGCGACCTCGGCGGCGATGATCGAGGCGGCCGAGGCGTGCCGGGTCGCCTGGTCGGCGATCACCAGGTGGCCGGTCTTGTGGACCGATTCCAGGATCGTCGGCATGTCGAGCGGCTCGAGCGTCCGCGGATCGATCACCTCGGCTTCGATCCCCTCGCCGGCCAGCGCCTCCGCCGCCGCCAGCGCGCGGCCGACCGTCCAACCCGTGGCGACGATCGTCACGTCCGCGCCGGGACGGCGAATCGCCGCCTCGCCGATCGGGACCACGTACTCGCCCTCGGGCACGTCGCCGTGCTCGAGCACCAACAGGTAATGCATCAGGTACACGACCGGATTGTCGTCTCGCACCGCTGACGCCATCAGGCCCTTGGCGTCGGCGGGCGTCGAGGGCAGCACCACCTTGAGCCCCGGGATGCCGGCGAACATCGTGTAGATCGAGCCCGTGTGCTGACCCGCCCAGCCGGCGGTGAAGCCGTACCCGGCCTTCAGCACCAGTGGCACCTTGACCTGGCCGCCGCTCATGTAACGCAGGCGCGGGGCCTCGTTGACGACCTGGTTCATCGCCACCAGCATGAACTCCGCCATCAGCAGCTCGACGATCGGCCGGTAACCGCCCAGCGCCAGGCCGACCGCCATCCCGATCTCGGCGGTCTCGGAGATCGGCGAGACCCGGATGCGATCGCGGCCGAACTGCTTGACCAGCGGGTCCGCGTCGGAGGGCGCGACATCTTGGCCGTAGAACACGACGCTGTCGTCGCGCGCCAGTTCGAGCCCGATCGCCTCGTTGACCGCTGCGATGTAGGGGATCTCTCGTGCCATTTGGGTGCCTCCTGCCGCTCAGGCGTAGACGTGTTCCAGGGCCGCTTCGGGCTCCGGGAAGGGGCTGTCGAGGGCGAACTGAACGGCCGCCTCCATCTCGTCGTGCGCGTCGCGCGCGATCTCGTCGGCGCGCTGGGCGCTCAGGGTGCCCTGCTCCACGAGGCGGCCGCGGAAGCGCGGGACCGGGTCGCCACGCAGCGCGGCGTCGTACTCCTCGCGGTTGCCGAAGGTGGTGATCGCCTCGTGCTCGGGGTAGTGCAGCGGCACCCCGGGCGGCGCGATCAGGTTGCCGTGGGCCGACAGCCGGTAGACCTTGGACTCGACCAGCGTCGGCCCGTCGCCCCCGCGTGCGCGATCGACCGCGGCCGCCACAGTCTCGTGGACGGCGATCGGGTCGCCGCCGTCGACCGTCACGCCGGGCATGCTGTAGGCCTTTGCCTTGACCGACAGCGGCTCGCCGGCGGCGGCGTTGGCGTCCTCCTGCTCGGAGCGGGTGGACACGTTGTAGCTGTTGTTCTCCATCACGTAGACGACGGGCAGCTTCCACAGCGAGGCCAGGTTCAGCGACTCGTGAAAGGCGCCCTGCGTGGAGGCGCCGTCGCCGAAGAAGCACAGCACGACCTGCCGCCGCCCGCGTAGCTGGGCCGCGAACCCCAGCCCGGTCGCCTGCGGGATCCCCTGGCCGACGATGCCGCTGGTGCCCATGAAGCCGCGCGACGGATCGGCCAGGTGCATCGAGCCGCCGTATCCGCCGCACAGCCCGTCGGCGCGGCCGTAGATCTCGGCCATCATCGCCTTCGTGTCGGTCCCGAGCGCGATCGGATAGCCGTGGCAGCGGTAGGTGGCCAGCAGCTGGTCGTCGTCCTTCAGCGCCGCCAGCGAGCCGACGATCGAGGCCTCGGCGCCGTCGGCGAGGTGGGTGTGCCCGCGGATCACGCCCGGATGCTCCTCGAACGTGCGCTTGACGCGCTCCTCGAACTCGCGGATCCGGACCATCTGGGTCAGGACCCAGATCAGGCGGTCGTCGTCAAGTGCGGCTGGGCTCATCGGTGCTCCCCTCTCATGCGCCGGCGGCGGCCAGCTGCCCGGCGGTCGTCTCATACGCTCGTTCGAACTCCTGATCGATCGGCAGGCTGCGCAGCGCCGCCGACAGAACCTCGACTCCCCACGGCTCCTCGTAGCCGGCGGCGCTCAGCGCCGCGATGTAGCCCGGGATGTCAAATTCACCCTCGCCCGGCAGGCTGCGGTGGTTGACGACCTCGTCGATCGGGTCCTGCATGTCCTCGAGCTGGCCGTCGGACAGCTCGACCCAGGCCAGGTGCCGGGCTTCGATCCGTCCCATCTCGGCGGGCTCGATTCCGAGCTTTGACATGTGCCAGGTGTCGATCGCGAGGCCGCCGTTGGGCGCGTCGACCTCGTCCACGAGCTCGAGCGCCACGTCGAGCGAGCGGACGTTGACGTCGAACGGCATGAACTCGTAGGCGACCTTCGCGTCGGTGTTGTCGGCCGCGTCCTGGCACAGCGCGGCGAGCTCCTCCACCAGCCGCCCCAGCTCGCAAGGCGTGCCAGGGATGTTGCCGACCTTGATGTGGTGGGCGTCGAACGCGGCCGCGGTGTCGAACAGCTGCCGGCGCAGGCGGTTAGACGCCTCGCGCTCGGGAGTGCCGGGGCGCGCGAAGAAGTCGCTCAAGAACTCGACCTCCAGGTACCGCAGGCCGGCGTCGTCGAACACCTGGCGCATCTCGCGCAGCGTGGTCGTCTCGAGCTGGTGCGCGACGTCGGCGTGCCACAGGCCGATCCCGCTGAAGCCGACGCGCGCGGCGTGCTCGCAACGATCGCGCCAGGAGAACGTGCTCCACTCACGCCCGACGTGGACCTCCACAGGCCCACTCACAGTCCAATACAGCGCCACAAGCTCCATCGGCCCACGCTACCGCCGGTGGCCTGGGCCCGTCCAGTACGCAGGCGCGGACCTTGTTGACGATCCGCGCGTGGAGGGGTGTGCTGCTTTTTTACCAGTATGGCGACAGTTTTCATCACGGTCCGCTCAGGCGAGCGCCCCCGCGGTCCGATCGAGCGCCGCGACCAGCTCGGCGGTCGCAGATAGCCAGGGCGAGTGGTCGGTGTCGATCTCGATCACCGGGTCACAGCCCGCGGCGGTGAACATCCGGCGCTGCAGCGCCGGCTTGATCGCTCGGTCCTGGAGGCAGGTCACGTACGCGCGCGGCAGCGCCGCGAACGCCTCGGCGTGCTCGTCCGCCGGCGTGAACGGCTGCGTGAACGGAACCACGGGCTGGGAGCCGCGCTGTGGCAGCGCCCACGCGATCTGCTCGGGCGTGCAGCAGTGATACAGCGCCTCAGGGGCGGCCTCGGGCGGCATCGTCGCAACCGGCGGATCGCCGCCCACGACCAGGTTGGCCTGGACCGAATCACCGGCCGCCTCGGGAAGCTGGGTGATGTCGATCAGGCTCTGGCCCGGCCGCGGCAGGAACGCCGCGACATACACGAGGCCCGCGACCAGCTCGGGCGCCTGCGAGGCGGCCTGCGTGATCGCCATCCCGCCCATGCTGTGCCCGGTCAGCAGCGCCGGCGGCCCGTCCGCGAGCGCGTCCACGATCGCGTCGGCGTAGCGGTATAGCGTCACCTCGGCGACCGGCGTGGAGTCGGCGCCGTGGCCGGGGAGGTCGAGGGCGACCGCGTCGTGGCCGGCGTCCTTGAGGCCGGCCAGCACTCGCTCCCAGACCCATGAGCCGCCCATCGCGCCGTGGACCAGCACGAATCTCGCCATCGCTGTGCTCCTCCGTTCCGGATTGGGGCGCGACGCAGTGCCTAGTGTCGCGCACCGCGAACTTCGGTGCCAGCCACGCCCAGCCACGCGCGAGGCTGCTCACGAATTCCGGTGAGGGACCCTACCGCGCGTCGGTGGACAGCGCGCCCGCGCAAGCGCCGCTGCGCGCAAGCGCAAGCCCATTTGACTTGCACCGAGGTGGTCGCGTATAAGCGTGAGGCGCGCCGATTCCAGAGAGGTGTCCAAACAGATGACCAGCACAGCAACCCAGGCCGGCTCCTTCCCGAGCCCGTACGCGATCGAGACGCCGGAGGGGTGCGAGGGCTGGGAGGACCTGTACCCCTACTACGCGCTGTTCGACGAGCGTCGCAGGGAATCCGACGAGGGCCGCTTTTGGTTTTGGAACTCGATGCACTTCCCGGTTCCGATGCCGGCCTTCGACGTGATCTGCATCGACTCGCCCTACCAGGCGGTCGGCTCCTGGCAGAACCGGGTGTTCGCCGTCCCGCCGGCGATGGGGATCGACTACCGGGCGGTCAACGGCTATATCTACATCTCCGGCAACCCGGTCACCGACCCCGCCAAGATCGCCGAGCGCGCCGGTTTCTTCCAGGCGCGCGCCGGCCACTACTACGCCAACTGGTCGGAGCTGTACGGCCGCTGGCGATCCAAGATGGAGGCGCTGATCTCCGAGCTCGGCGCGCTGGAGGTGCCGGACCTGCCGGAGTACGAGCGCGACGAGATCGCGTTCAGCGATGAGCACAACACCTCCCTGGTCGAACTGCTGGACGCCTACGGGCGCTGCCTGCGGCTGGGCGACGTGATGTGGCAGAACCACTTCGAGTTCCTGCTGCTCGGCTACGGCGCCTACGCGACCTTCGTCGAGCTGTGCAAGTCGCACCTGCCCGACATCCCCGACCAGCACATCGCGCAGATGGTCGCCGGGATCGATGTGATCCTGTTCAAGCCCGATGCCGAGCTGCGGCGCCTGGCGCGGCTGGCTCTGGACACCGGCGTTGACGGCTCGTTCGTTGAGGGGCGCTCGCCCGCCGAGATCGATGCCGATCTGGCGGGCAGTGACGCCGGGCGGGCGTGGCTGGCCGAGCTCGAGCAGGTCAAGGACCCGTGGTTCAACATGGCCACGGGCGACGGCCTGTACCACTACTACCGCAGCTGGCTCGACGATCCCGGGATCCCGTACGCCGCGCTGATCGGTCACATCGCAGCGCTGCGCGAGGGTCGGCAGATCGACCGCCCGACCGCGGAGATCCTGGCCGAGCGCGACCGCTTGGCCGCCGAGTACGAGGCGCTCTTGCCCGAGGACGCGCGCGGCCCGTGGACCGACCTGCTGAACCTGTCGCGGACCGTGTTCCCCTATGTCGAGGAGCACAAGTTCTTCTGCGACTACTGGTTCCTCACCCGCTGGTGGAACAAGCTGCGCGAGTTCGGCGCGCTGCTGGTACGCCATGGCTTCCTCGAGGCGACCGACGACATGTTCCAGCTGACCCGCTACGAGGTCGCATCGGCGCTGGACGAGCTGACGCTGACCTGGGCGACCGGCGGGGTGCCGCTCGGCCCCGAGCACTGGCCGCCGATCGTCGCGCGGCGGCGGGAGATCCTGGAGGGCCTGGCGGCGTGGAACCCTCCGCCGGCGCTCGGCGTGGCGCCGGAGGAGGTCACCGACCCGATGACGATCATGCTCTGGGGGGTGACGACCGAGCGGGTGCGCGAGTGGGCGAGCCACCGGGACGGCGGCTCGGAGCTGCGCGGCGCGGCGGCGTCGCCGGGCACGATCGAGGGCCCCGCGCGGGTGGTGCGGGCGGTCAGAGAGATCGCCGACGTGCGCGACGGCGAGATCCTCGTCTGCGGCTCCACCTCCCCGGCCTGGGCGCCGATCTTCACCAAGATCCGCGGCACCGTGACCGATGTCGGCGGGGTGATGTCGCACGCCGCGATCGTCGCCCGCGAGTACGGCCTGCCGGCCGTCGTCGGCACCGGCCGCGCGACCGCGCTGATCCGCACCGGCCAGAGGATCCGCGTCGACGGCTCGGCCGGGGTGGTGACGCTGGTCAGCGAGGACTGAGCGGCTTGGCGGGCGCCGGCGCCAGTCGCGAGCTGCGCGAGCTGCGCGGCTCCGATGCGGGTCGCTACGGCGGCAAGAGCGCCGCGCTGGGAGAGCTGCTCGCGGCGGGCATTCCGGTGCCGGGCGGGTTCGCGCTGGCCGCGGACGCGTTCGAGGAGCATGTCGGCGAGCTGGCGCTCGGCGGGGCGGCCGCGGGCGCGGACGCCGACGCCGACGCCGACGCCGACGCGCGCGCGAAGATACGCGCTGCGCCGATCGCAGCGGCGATCGCGGACGAGATCGCGTCCCGGTACGCGCAGCTTCCGGGCGATCAGTCGCCGGTGGCCGTGCGCTCCAGCGCGATCGGCGAGGACTCCGCACAGGCCACGTTTGCCGGCCAGCAGGACACACGACTGTGGGTGCGGGGCGCGGACGCCGTGCGCGACGCCGTGCGCGAGTGCTGGGCGAGCCTGTACAACGACGAAGCCGTCGCCTATCGCCGGCATCTCGGCGCGCAGGCGCAGCGGCCGGCGATGGGGGTCGCGGTGCAGCTGATGGTCGATGCGGCGATCGCCGGCGTGATGTTCACCTGCAACCCGGTCACCGGCGACCCCAGCATGGTCGCCGTCAACGCCGGCTGGGGCCTGGGGACGGCGGTCGTCGGCGGCGAGATCACGCCCGATGACCAGCTGCTGAGCAAGGTGACCGGCGAGCTGGTGCGCGAGACGATCGGCGACAAGCGGATCGAGTACCTGCCGGCCGCCGACGGTCACGGGACCGTCAGCCGCGAGGTCGCACCGGAGCGTCGCCGCGCCCGCTGCCTGGATGGGGAGGCGCTGCGCGAGCTGGTCGCGCTGGCGCGCCGTGTCGAGGCGCATTTCGGCAACCATCAGGACGTGGAGTGGGCGATCGACCGCGCAGGCGCTCTGTTCGTGCTCCAGTCGCGGCCGGTCACCGGGCTGCCGCAGCGCCCCGCTGCGACGCCCCCCGCCTCGGCGCTGTCGCTGGTGATGAGCAGGTTCGGAGCGGCCGGTGCCCCTGAGTGACGACGACATCCGCGAGATCCTGCGGATCATCGACGAGTCCGAGCTCGATGAGCTGCAGATCGAGACCTCCGGCTTTTCGCTTCACGTGAGCCGCGGATCGGCGGGTACGGCCGCCTCCTCAGGCACTGCTCGCGTTACGCATGCAGTGGATGAGGAGGCGGCCGCCCGGGCCGCGGGTGAGCCGAACGACGCCTTCGCGACGATCCCGTCGCCGATGCTGGGCACGTTCTACCGAGGGCAGGCCCCCGGAGCCGCGCCGTTCGTGGAGGTCGGCAGCCGCGTGGAGCCGGACTCCACGGTCTGCATCGTCGAGGTGATGAAGATGATGAACTCCGTGCCCGCCGGCGTCGCCGGAACGATCGCCGAGATCCTGCCGGTCAACGGCCAGCTGGTCGAATACGGCGAAGCGCTGTTCCGCGTGCAGGCCGACGCATGAAACGCGTGCTGATCGCCAATCGCGGCGAGATCGCGGTTCGGATCGTGCGCGCCTGCCGGGCGCTGGAGCTGGAGTGCGTGGTGGCGGCCTCGGCGGTCGACATGGACGGGACGGCCGCGCAGCTGGCCGATCGCGCGGTCTGCATCGGCCCCGCGCCGGCGGCCGACAGCTACCTGCGCGCCGATGCGGTCGTCCAGGCGGCGCTCGGGACCGGCTGTGACGCGATCCACCCCGGCTACGGCTTTCTGTCGGAGAGCCCCGCGCTGGCGCGGCTGGCGCGTGAGCAGGGGCTGACGTTCGTCGGCCCGCCGACCGCCGCGATCGAACTGGCCGGCGACAAGCTCGCCGCCCGCGCCGCCGCCCAGCGCGCCGGGGCGCCGGTGCTGCCCGGCGGCGAGGTCTCAGGCGCAGCCCAGGCGCGGGCGCTGGCGGGGGAGCTGGGCTATCCATTGCTGGTCAAGGCCGTCGGCGGGGGAGGGGGGCGTGGGATCAAGCGCGTGACCGACGCCGCCCAGCTCGACGAGCTGCTGGCGCTGGCGCGCCGCGAGGCGGGCGCGGCGTTTGGCGATGACCGCCTGTACCTCGAGCGCCTGATCGAGCCCGCCCGCCACGTCGAGGTCCAGATCGCCGCCGACGATCACGCCACGCTGGCGCTGGGCGAGCGCGACTGCTCGGTCCAGCGCCGCTTCCAGAAGGTGATCGAGGAAGCCCCGGCGCCGGGACTGCGCGACGAGGCGCGCGAAGCTCTGCACGCGGCCGCGGTCGCGGTCGCGCGCCAGATCGGCTACCGCAACGTCGGCACGGTCGAACTGGTACTCGACCCGGAGACCGAGGCGGCCCACTTCCTGGAGGTCAACTGCCGGATCCAGGTCGAGCACCCGGTCACCGAGGCCGTCACCGGACGCGACCTGGTGGCGCTGCAGCTTCAGGTCGCGGCCGGCGGCACGATCCCCTTCTCTCAGGCGCAGGTCGCGATCGACGGCCACGCGATCGAGTGCCGGCTCAACGCCGAGGATCCTGCCCACGGGATGGCACCCAGCCCCGGGACGCTGTCGCTGTTCTCGGTCCCGGAGCTCTCCGGCCTCAGGGTCGACACGCACTGCCGGCCCGGCGCCGCGGTACCGCCGTATTACGACTCGCTGCTGGCCAAGCTGATCGCCCACGGCTCGGACCGGGACGACGCGATCGAGACGCTGATCGAGGCGCTCGAGCAGATCGACGTCGAGGGCGTGGAGACCAACCGGACGCTGCTGATCGGAGCCCTCGGCCACCCCGACTTTCGCGCCGGCCCGGTCGCCACCGATTGGCTTGAGCAGGCGCTGCGATGACCGAGCAGGCGCGGCGGACGGGCATGCCGCGACGTTCGCCGCCGATCGAGTTCGTCGACACCAGCATCCGCGACGGCAACCAGAGCCTGTGGAGTGCGACGGGGCTGACGACCGCGGACGTGCTGGCGATCGCGCCGACGCTGGACCGGGTCGGCTGCCACGCGCTGGACTTCACCTCCTCGACCCACATGGCCGTCTCGGTTCGCTTCCACCGCGAGGATCCCTGGGATCGGCTGCGACTGGCCGCCGGGGCGATGCCGGCGACGCCGCTGGGGTTGATCACGACCGGGATGCGGTTCATCTCATGGGTGCCGGCGGACGGGGATGTGATGGCGCTGTCCTACCGGCTTGCGGTCCGCAACGGGTTGCGCCGCGTGCAGATCGCCGATCCGTCCAACGACCCCGAGCGTCTGATGCGGATCGCCGCGATGGCCAAGGCCGAGGGGGTGGAGGAGGTGGTGATCGGGCTGACGTACTCGATCAGCCCGGTCCACACCCACGACTACTACGCCCGCGTGGCGGCGGCCGTGGCCGACTGCCCGGACATGGACAGGCTCTATCTGAAGGACCCGGGTGGCCTGCTGACCGTGGACGCCGTCCGCGAGCTGGCGCCGCCACTGCTGTCCGCGGCACGCGAGCGGCCGCTGGAGCTGCACAGCCACTGCACGATCGGACTCGCGCCGCAGGTCTACCTGGAGGGAGCGCGGCTCGGGTTTCAGACGCTGCACACCGCCTCGGGAGCGCTCGGACGCGGGACCTCGCAGCCCGAGACGCGGGCGACCGCGCGCGACCTGGAGGCGTCGGGCATCGATCACACGATCGATCTCGAGGCGCAGGAGCGCGTCGGCGAGCACTTCGACGCGCTCGCCCGTGCCAAGGGGCTGCCGGCGGGGGCGCCGCGCGAGTTCGATGCCGCCTACTACCGCCACCAGCTGCCGGGCGGGATGGTGACGACCACGCGCCGAATGCTGGCCGAGTTGCGCCGTCCCGAGTGCTTCGAGCAGGTGCTCGACGAGGTGACCCGGGTTCGCGCCGAGATGGGCCATCCGATCATCGTCACGCCGGTGTCGCAGTTCATCGCCAGCCAGGCGGCCCGCAACGTGATCGACGGCGAACGCTGGGTCAACGTCTCCGACGAGACCGTGCGTTACTTCCTCGGTCACTACGGTCCGTCGCCGGCGCCGCTCGATCAGCAGATCGCCGACAAGGTCCTGGCGCGACCCAGCGTGCGCGACCTGGCCGCGCTGGAGCCGGTCAGCCTCGAGGGCGCCCGCCGGCGGTTCGGCCAGCGGATCTCCGACGAGGACCTGCTCCTGCGTTTGACCATGCCTGCCGAGCAGGTCGACGCCATGGTGGCCGCCCGAGATGGCGGCGGACCGGCACCGGTGGCCGCCGCCCGCCCGGGCCGCTCGCCGCTCGTCGCCTTGCTCCAGGAGCTCGAGCGGCGGCCGTCGTTGACGCATGTCGAGGT
>JBOGYE010000355.1:0-10966 GCA_050696635.1 Solirubrobacteraceae bacterium
GCCCAGATCCGAGCCGAAGCCCGACTCGGTCACGACGTAGTCGCCGACCTTCAGCGCCACGCGGTCGGCGACGACGGAGTTGTTCCCGTGCGCGATGTTGGCGAACGGCCCCGCGTGCATGAACGCCGGCTGGCCCTCGAGCGTCTGGACGAGGTTGGGGTGGACCGCGTCGCGCATCAGCACGGCCATCGAGCCCGCCACCTTGAGGTCCTCCGCGGTGACCGGGTCGCCGCCGTAGGTCGCGCCCACGGTGATCGCGCCCAGCCGCCGGCGCAGGTCGAACAGGTCCGAGGCCATCCCCAGGATCGCCATCACCTCCGATGCGGCCGTGATGTCGAAGCCCGTCTCCCGCGGGATCCCGTTGATCCGGCCGCCGAGGCCGATCACGATCTGGCGCAGCGCCCGGTCGTCGATGTCGACGCAGCGCTTCCAGGTGACCGACAACGGATCGAGCCCGAGCGCGTTGCCCTGCAGGATGTGGGCGTCGATCACGGCGGCCAGCAGGTTGTTGGCAGCGGTGATCGCGTGCAGGTCGCCGTTGAGATGGAGGTTGAGATCCTCCATCGGCACCACCTGCGCGTAGCCGGCGCCGGCCGCGCCGCCCTTCATCCCGAACACCGGGCCGACCGACGGCTCGCGCGTGCAGTAGCACGAGTTCTTACCGATCTTGCCGAGACCCTGGGTGAGCGACACGGAGGTCGTCGACTTGCCCTCGCCGGCCTTGGTCGGCGTCATCCCGGTCACGTCGATCAGCTTTCCGTCGGGCCGGTCGCGCAGGCGCTCGAGCACGGACAGGTCGATCTTTGCCTTGTAGCGCCCGTAGGTGTGGACCTCGTCGGGTTGCAGGCCGATCTGCTCGGCGATCTCGACGATCGGACGGAGCGTTGCATCCTGGGCGATCTCGAGGCTCGACTTCATCTCACGGCACTCCTCTGCGAATCGGGTTCAATGGCTGACGGCGGCGGCGGCGAGCTCGGACACTAGCCGGTCCTCGTAGAAGCGCTCGAGCTTGAACGGCTCGATCAGCTCGGGCTGACGGCCGGTCGCGACCAGCTCGGCGAGCGTCTTGCCGACGATCGGCGCCGCCTTGAACCCGTACGTGCCCCAACCGGCTGAGACGTGGAAGTTCTCAACCTCGGTCTGGCCGAGGATCGGGCTGTAGTCCGGGGAGAGGTCGCACAACCCCGCCCAGCTGCGCAGCAGGCGCGCGCGCTCCAGCTGCGGGAACAGCTCCAGCGTGTGGCGGCAGACGTCCTGGAGGAAGTTCAGCGTGCCCTGCATCCGGTAGGTCGTCCACGGCTCGATCTCGGCGCCCATCAGGAACTCCCCACGATCGGTCTGCGAGAGGTAGATGTGCATCTGCGAGGAGACGATCACGACGTCGAGCAGCTGCTTGAACGCCTCGGTCACGCACGCCTGCAGGATGTGGGTCGTGATCGGCAGCGCCACGCCCGCCATATCGCAGATCAACGTGCTCCACCCAGCGGTGCAGTTCAGCACCTGGCCGGCGTTGATCGTGCCGCGGCTGGTCTTGACCTTGGTGATCCGACCGTTGGAGCGCTCCATGCCGAGCACCTCGGTGTTCTGGTGGATCTCGGCGCCGCCCTGGTCGGCCGAGCGCGCCAGCCCCCAGACGACCGCGTCATGGCGGATGATCCCGCCCGGCGGGTGATACAGCGCGCCTACGATCGGATAGGTGGCGTGCGGGTTTAGCACCTGCATCGCGGGGGCCAGCTGCGCGATCTCGTCCGGGTAGATCAGGCGCGAGTCGATCCCCTGCAGTCGGTTGACCTCGGCCCGGTTGGCCATCACGAACATCGCCCGGTCCGAGTGCGCGAGCGTCAAATGGCCGCACTGCGAGAACAGCAGGTTGAAGTTCAGGTTCTGAGACAGACCCTCGTACAGCTTCACGCTCGCGTCGTAGAAGCGCGCCCCCTCTGGGGTCTTGTAATTGGAGCGCAGGATCGTCGTGTTGCGACCCGAGGCGCCGGATCCGATGTAGCGCTTCTCCAGGATCGCGATGTCCTTGATCCCATGGTCGCGCAGGTAATGCGCGGTCGCCAGGCCGTGCGAGCCGCCACCGATGATCACGACGTCATACGAGCTCTTCAGCTCCGGCTGACGGCGCCACATCCGGCGCCGACGGAAGATCTCAAGCACCGACGGCCTCCTCTGCAACCAGCGCATCGACGCCGACCGGTCCACCGCCGAGATGGCCGGCCGCGTCGGCGACGACCTGCCACATGTACTCGCCCGTCGCCCAGCCGAACAGGAACAGGTAGCGGTGCTCGTCCTCGCAGATCAGGATCCCCGGCTGGCGACCGATCGAGCCGGGCCGCACTGCGCCGACGGGGGTCGCGTGGGGACGCAGGTCAAGCGCGCAGAAGCGCGCGAACGTCTCGCGCGCGAGCGGACCGAGCAGCGTCAGGGCCGCGAACACGCTCGTCACGTCGAGCACCGTCACGCCCTCGACGACTGACAGCTGAGCCGGCGCGCCGATCACCAGCGCCCGCGTCGCGGTCAGCCGGCACCACCAGGCGGGGCCCTGGCGCACGGCGGTCCCGAACGGAAGCGAGCCGCCGGCGGCCGCCGCAAGCGCCTCCGACGGTCCCTGCAGCTCCAGCTTGCGCAGATGCGAGACGTCGGCCCAGGCGACCTGGCCGCGGGCGCCCGGGTAGCTGACCGCGACGTTGAAGCCGTCGCGCAGCTCGAAGCGGGCGCCGGCGGCGCGCGCCTGACCCTCCATCGGCGAGCGCGCGATCGCGCCCGCGGCGCCCGCTGCATCCGCGGCGCCCTCCGCGCCGACCGCCACGCGCAGGAAGTCCAGGTTCACGAGCGCAGCACCTCCCCATCGGGGTCATAGAACGGCTTGGTCTGGATCTCGCCGGTCAGCGTCCGGCCCTCGTCGGAGATCGTGATCCTGGCGCCGTCGTGGGCCAGCGCGGCCGGCACCCAGGCCATCCCGATCGTCCGGTCGAGCACGGGCGAGTGACGGCTGGAGGTGACCTGTCCGGCCGGGGCGCCGCGCTCGTCGAGCACGACCGCGCCCTCGGTCGGGACATGACCATTGGGCAGCGTGAAGCCGACCAGGGCGGTGCTCAGCGGCTGGCCCGCGTAGTGCTCGAGCGCCCAGCGCCCGATGAAGTCCTGCTCCTTGTCGAGCTTGACGATCCACGGCATCGCGGCCCCGAACGGGGTCGATTCCGAGTCTGTGTCCTGGCCGACGATGACGTGCAGCTTCTGCAGGCGCAGGATTCGCTGCGGCTCAAGGCCGAACGGCCGCAGCCCGTGCGGCTTGCCTGCGGCGCTCAGCGCGTCCCAGACGTGCTCGCCCTGGGCCGCGGGGAAGTGGATCTCATAGCCGACCTCGCCGACGAACCCGATCCGCAGGATCAGCGCCTGCACGCCCGCGACCGCCGCCTGCTTGGCGTCCATGTACTTGAACGCATCGGCCGAGCAGTCGAGCTGCGGCGCCACCGAGCCGAGGATCTCCCGCGCGCGCGGCCCGGCCAGGTTGACGGCGCTCAGACCCTGGGTGACGTCGGTCAACGCGACCCGCATGCCCCAGTCGGCCAGCCACCACGAGAACCACTCCTCGACTGCGCCGGCGCCGCTGGAGGTCGTGGTCACGTAGTAGGTGTCGTCGTCGATCCGGCAGATCGTGCCGTCGTCGACGATCCGGCCGGCGTCGGAGCTGATCACGCCGTAGCGGATCCGGCCTGGCTTCAGGTCGCTGAAGCGGTTGGGGTACAGCCGATCCAGGAACGCCCCGGCGTCCGGGCCGCGGACGATCAGCTTGCCGAGCGTTGAGACGTCGATCAGCCCGGCGGCCCGGTTGACCGCCAGCGCCTCGGCCTGGGCGTCGCCGTAGTCGTAGGCGCGGCGCCAATCCCCGGCCCACTTGATCGTCGCGCCAAGATCCCGGTGGCGCGAGTGGATCGACGAGCGCTTGGCCGGCTCGACCGGACGCCCGCCGAGAATCCCCATCGGCACCGACACCCAGGGCGGCCGCGCGGTGGTGACGCCGACGTCGGCCAGCGACTGCCCGGTCTCGGCCGCCATCAGCCGCACCGCCGGGAGCTGGCACATCCGTCCCTGGCAGGGGCCCATCGTCACCGTCGTGTAGCGCTTGGAGAGCTCGATCGAGTCATAGCCCTCCTCGATGCTCAGATGTACGTCCTTGGAGGTCACGTCCTCGCAGAAGCAGGCGAAGCACTTGCCGCGCCCGGCGCCCGACACGGCCGGCGCGACGGCCACGTCGGCGGGCTCGCTCGCGATCGCAGCCAGCTGCTGCTCGCGCGCCTCGGATTCGTCGCTGCCGCGGCCGAGCCCGTGCGCGGCCCGCAGCCCCGCCAGCTCGCCCGACCGCGCAACCGCCTCGTCGGTGTCTGCGCCGGCGACCTCGCCCGCGGCGTACACGCCGTCAGGCAGCGCCTCGAGCGCGAAGTGGCCGCGCCGTGAGTCATACGCGGTGCGCGCGCCGGCCTGCAGCAGCAGCGATGTCGCGGGCGTGGCCCCACCGGACATCAGCACCAGGTCGCAGTCGAACGCGTGCTCGTCGGCGCCACCGCCAACTGGCGCGATCACCGCACCGCTGACGGCCTTGTCGCCCTTGGCCTCGATCACGGTGTGCCCGCTGAACACCGGCACCCCGGCGTCGCGCAGCTCGGCGGCGAGCGCGCCGGCGACCGGTCGCAGGTCGGCGACCGCCACGATCTGGACCCCGCCGGCGCGCAGCGCCTGCGCCGCCTCCAGCCCGCGATCGGAGGTCGTGGCGAGGACCGCACGCCGGCCGGGGCTGACGGCCCACAGCGCCTGCAGGCGCCGGGCGCCGCCGGACAGCATCACGCCCGGCAGGTCGTTTCCGGCAAACACCAACGGCTGCTCGATCGCGCCGGTGGCGAACACGTGCGCCCGCGCGCGGACCTGGTGCAGCGTGTCGCCCTGCCAGATCGGCACCAGCCCGTCAAAGCAGCCGAGCGCGGCGCCGCCGGCGATGATCTCGACCCCCGCCTCGCGGACCTGGCTGACCAGCTCGGCCACGCCGCCGCGCACCAACTGCTGCCCGCCGGGCTCGGTCCCCTCGTCGCACAGCACCGTGTCGGCGCCGAGCGAGGCGGCCGCCAGCGCGGCGTGCAGGCCCGCGATCCCACCGCCGGTGACGAGCACGTCGGCGTGGCGGCGGCGGTACTCGGTGCGCCACTCGCGCTCCGGCTGGGAGTGGCGCAGCTTGCCCAGGCCGGCCGCGTTGCGCAGGATCTTCTCGTACAGCGGCCACAGCTTCCGGGGCCGGATGAAGGTCTTGTAGTAGAAGCCGGGGGGCGTGAACGGGCCGCCGAACAGGTCGGTCGCGCGCATCGCGTCGTGCTCGAGCGACGGCGACGCGTTGACGTGCGTGACGGCGATCCCGTCGCGCGCGGGCTCGGTGCAGGCACGGGCGCCGGCGGCCCCGTCCACGGAGCAGATGCAGTTCGGGCACTGGCCGGCGACGCACATCAGCCCGCGCCGCCGGTGGTACTTGAACGAGCGGCCGAAGGTGCGCTGCCCTGCGGCGTACAGCGCCGAGGCGATCGTGTCGCCCTCGTAGGCGCTGATCCGCCTGCCGTCGAAGCTGAAGCTGATCGTCTTGGAGCGGTCGATCCGCTCGCCCGGCTGCGTCGACAGCCGGCTCATGGCAGCTCCACCGACAGCACCTCGTTGGTGGTCGTGTCGCGCTCGGCGTAGAACCATGCGCGGCAGCCGGAGCGGTGAAACCACCACTCGCGCTGGACCCCGGCGACGTTTCGGCGGAAGTAGTTGTAGGTGTTCAGCTCGCGGAAGTCAGGCGCGCTCTTGGGCCGCGGCGAGACCTCGCCGCCGTAGCCGAAGTCGGTCACCTCGCGCACGCCGCAGTTGGGGCACCGGAGCGTGAAGGACATGACGCGCACGCTAAGCGGGCGCGCTGATTCTGTCCAATATCAACTTCGACTTTTTTGATTCAATTTCGGTATCAGTCCGTCGGACCGGTCTTGGCCGGTGTGCAACGGTGGAACTTCGCCAGCTTCGCTACTTCATCGCCGTCGCCGAGGAGCTTCACTTCCGGCGCGCGGCCGCACGACTGCATGTCTCTCAGCCGCCGCTGACGCGTCAGATCTCGGCGCTCGAGGCCGAGCTCGGCTGCCGCCTGCTGGAGCGCACGCGCCGGCGCGTCGAGCTGACGCCGGCCGGCGAGGCATTCCTGGCCCAGGCGCGCACGATGCTGGGCGAGCTCGACATCGCGATCTCGACCACCCGCGCCATCGGCGCCGGCCAGGCCGGCGTGCTGCGGATCGCGTTCGTCGGCTCGGCGCTGTCCTCGATCGTCCCCGCCACGGTGCAGCGCTTCCGCCGGGCGCGACCCGACGTCGAGATCGAGCTGCGCGAGCGCTCGACCGTGCAGGCCCTGCGCGCGCTGGCGGTCGGCGCGATCGACGTCGGCCTGGTCAGGCCCCCGATCGACCCGGACCCGGACCTGCGCGCCGAGCTGGTGATGCGCGAGTCGACGATCGCCGCGGTCCCGGCGGCGCACCCGCTCGCGGCCGCGCGCAGGGTGGCGCTGGCGCGCCTGGCGACCGAGCCGCTGGTGCTGTTCCCGCGCCGCCAGGCGCCCGGCTTCCACGACCTCCTGATCGGGCGCATGGCGGCCACCGGCGTGACGCCCCACGTGGTCCAGTACGCGCCGGAGATGCTGACGATCATCGGCCTGGTCGCGGCCGGGATCGGGGTCTCGCCGGTGCCGGCGTCGGTCGCGCACATCGGCCTGGACGGGGTCGCCTACCGGCCGCTGAGCGGCGCCCCGGACGCCGAGCTGGTGGCGGTCACGCGCGCGGGCGACGGCTCGCCGCTGGCTCGGGCGTTCGTCGAGCAGGCGCGGGCGCAGTGATCGGCCGGTGCCGCGCTGCGCCGATCGACAGCGCAGCCGGTCGCGCGGCAGTGATCAGCCGGTGCTGCCCAGGCCGGTCGCGATCGCCGCGATGCTCGCCAGCAGCGGCTCGCGGGCGCCGCCGTCGCCCTCACGATCGCGCCTCAGCAGCGCCACCTGGAGCGCGGCCAGCACGTCCAGCCAGGGCCGCGCGTCGGCCGGGCCGCCGGTCGTGACCGGGAGCGAGCGGACCGCACCGACGCGGTCCACGGTCAGCTCGTGCTCGGCGACGATCAGCGACCAGATCCGTGCTGCGCCGCAGACGTCGTGGGCGAGGTCAAAGTAGTGGGCGCCGATCTGGGTGTCGGTCTCGTGCAGCGCCGTCGCGAGCGTCTCGATCAGATGCTCGAACAGCGGCCAGCCGGCATACATCGCACGTTGCAGCGCCAGATCCCCACCGGCGAGCCCTCGGCCCGCCCCGTACCAGGCGGGCAGCGCGATCCGCGTCTGCGCCCACGAGAACACCCACGGGATCGCCCGCAGCCCCGCCAGCAGCCCGCCGCCGCGGCTGACCGGGCGCGAGCCGATGTTCAGCTCGCCCAGCACGCCCAGCGGCGTCGCGCGGCTCAGCACCTCTCCCAGCTGCGTGTCGGACACCAGACGCGCGTATGACTCGCCGGCGACGGCCGCCGCGCGCGCCAGCTCGTCGCGCCAGCCGGGGGCCGGCTCCCTGCCCGGGGAGCGCGTCGCCGCCGCGACCGCCACCACCGTGTCAGACAGGGCGGCGACCGCCAGGCGCCGGTCCGAGAACTTTGCGCTGATGACCTCGCCCTGCTCGGTCAGCTTGATCTGACCGGCGACGCTGCCGGGCGGCTGGGCCCGGATCAAGCGACCGGTCGGACCGCCGCCCCGCGGGCTCGAGCCGCCGCGGCCGTGGAACAGTCGCAGCGCGACTCCCCGCGCCTGCGCCTGCCCAACCAGCAGCTCCTGGGCCCGGTACAGCGACCACTGGCCGGCCAAGAAGCCCATCTCCTTGCCGGCATCCGAGTAGCCGAGCATCACCTCCTGCGTCCGGTCGCGGGCGGCCAGGTGCGCGGCGTAGGCGCGGTTGCCGTACAGGATCCCGAGCGTCTCGGTGGCGCGCTCGAGTGCCGCGCCGCGCTCGAACAGCGGCACCAGCTCGAGCGCCGACGCGCCACCGGTGTGCGGCGGCGGTCCCTGCGGCGGCGAGAACAGACCGCTGCGACGCGCCAGCCACAGCGCGCACAAGAGGTCCGATGGCCGCTCGCAGTTGGAGACGATGAACGTGTCGATCGCCGCCGGTCCGTGGATCCCGATCGCCTGCGCGATCGCGTCCATCGCCAGCGCCGGGCGAGGTGCCGGCCCCGCGGCCCGCGGTGGCAGGTCGGCTTGGAGGCAGGCTCGCGTCAGCAGCGCCGCGCGCTCCGTCTCCGAACGGGCCGCGCCGTATCCGGGCAGCAGCACCGCGCACGCCCGCTGCAGCTCGGGTGCGTTGTCGCGCGCCTCGAGCGTGGCGAGGTGGAAGCCGAACACCCGCGCCTGCCAGATCACGCGCTGGATCGCGCCGGTCATCACCGCACGGGCTCCCGCGCTGGCGCGGATCTGCTCGAGGTCGTCGCACAGCTCGTCGCCGGATGCGTAGCTCCCCGGGCCGGCCCCGTCGCCGTGCGCGACCGCGAGCGTCACGCGCAGACGAGCCAGCACGAACGCCAGCTTGCGCCGCAGCGGCTCGCGCGCCTCGTGCGGGTAACGCGAGGCCAGCTCCGCGGCGGTCCTCGGCAGCTCGCGCTCGTCTTTTGCCAGCGAGCGCCGCAGCTCGTCGGTCAGCCTCAGCGACCCCTCGGCCTGCGAGAACTGCGCCCGCAGCGACTCGACGCGCTCGATCAGCAGCGTCAGCGCCGCGATCCGATGGGCCTGCGCGGTGTCGAGGATGGTCGCCGGCGTGACGTCGGGGTTGCCGTCCATGTCGGCGCCCGCCCAGCTGCCGAACCGCAGCGGGACGGGGCCGCGAGCGTCCGTGAACCGAGCGCAGGCCAGCTCGGCCGCGGCGTCGTACAGCGAGGATTCAAAGAAGCACAGCAGCCGCCGGACCTCGTCCTGGACGCGAGGTCGCAGCGAGCGGACCTCGTCGGTGGCGTACCAGAGCGACAGCGCCTCGCGCAGCTGCGCCTCGACCTCGGCGCGCGCCCAGGCGTCACGGCGCGGGTCATCCAACGCCTGCAGGCATTCGATCACCGTGCGGCGCTTGGACAGCATCGACCGGCGCGCGATGTCGGTCGGATGGGCCGTCAGCACCAGGCGGATAGCGAGCGGCGGCAGCTCCGGGTCATGGCGTCCGGGGCGGAGCCCGGCCGCGTCGGTGCTGCGTGCGTTCGCTTCGCGCGCCAGGCGCCCGACGGCCAGCGTCATCGCGCAGGCTCGGATCACCGCGGCCGCGCGATCGTTGGGCAGGCGCGCGACGATCGCGTCCAGCTCCGCGCCGTCCGCACGGAGCTGGGCGCCATCGCCGCGCCGCTGCTGCGCGGCCCGGGCGAGCCGTCCCAGCAGCCGCGTCAGCTCCGGGCCGCCGAGCTCGTCGATCACCTCGCCCAGCAGGCGCCGGACCGGCTCCTGGGGGTCGGCCTGCAGTGTCGGCGTGGTCCGGCCGGGCCGGGCCCGCTGCTGCGGGGACACGACCGCCATCGAGCCCCGCCGCTACCTGATCGCCGACAGGATCGCCGGCGCGCCCGGCCGACCTGGCTCGCGGGTCTCGGGCGCGTTCGGCCGGCCTGGCTCGCGGGTCTCGGGCGCGTTGGGCCGGCCCGCCTCGAGCGCCTCCGGCCCACCCCCGTCCCGGGCCTCGATCTGCTCGAGCTTGGCGAGCAGGTTCTGCGCCATCCTGATCGAAGCCGCGTCGATCAGCCGCCCATCCAGCGACACCGCGCCCTTGCCCTGCGCGGCCGCCTCCTGCATCGCCGCGATGATCCGGCGGGTCCGCACCGCGATGTCATCCGACGGTGTGAACACCGTGTTGGCGAGCTCGATCTGGCTCGGGTGGATCGCCCACTTGCCCTCATAGCCGAGCACCGCCGCCCGCTTCGCTGACGCGATGTAGCCGGCGGGGTCGGTGAAATCGCCAAACGGCCCGTCGATCGGGCGCAGCCCGTAGGCGCGGCAGACGACCGCGATTCGTGACAGCGCGTAGTGCCACTGGTCCCCGAGATGACGCTCGCGCTCCGGGGCGTCGGCGTCGGCGTCGGTGTCAGCGTCAGCGAGCATCGCGTAGTCCGGATTGGTGCCGCCGATCGAGGTCGTGTGGCTGTGCAGCGAGGCGGCGTAGTCGGCGACGCCGAACACCATCGCCTCCATCCGCTCGGGGCAGGCGGCGGCGATCTCCTCGCACTTGACCATCCCCATCGCGGTCTCGATCAGCACGCAGATCGCCACGCGCCGGCGCAGTCCACAGGCGGCCTCGATCTGGCTCAGCAGCGTCGCGACGAGGTGCACGTCCCCGGCCCCGGACGCCTTCGGGATCATGATCGAGTCCAGCCGCTCACCGGCCTGCTCGACGACCTCGACGATGTCCCGGTAGCACCAGTGCGTGTCCAGGCCGTTGATCCGCAGCGACACCGAGCAGCCCGACCAGTCCAGCTCGCGCAACGCGTCGATCACGTTGGCGCGGGCCTGGACCTTGTCGTCGGGGGCGACGGCATCCTCGAGGTCAAGCATCACGATGTCGGCGCCCAGCGAGGGGGCCTTCTCGAGCATGCGCACGTTCGATCCGGGAACGGCCAGCTCGGAGCGGTGGAGACGGCTTGCAGTTGGGCTCATGGCCGGAAGTGAAGCGCCCGGGTCGCCGCTGCGCAAGCAAATTGAATGAATTTGTACAACTCAATGGGTGCAGTCGATGGATTCGGCGACGCGCTGGGGCTAAGCTCGGCCAATGACAGAGATCCCCTCCCCGATCAACCCGCCGCAGCGTCTGCTCTGCGGCCCCGGACCGTGCAACGTCTCGCCCGCGGCGCTGGAGGCGATGCGGCGCCCGCTGCTGGGTCACATGGACCCCGACTACATCGATCTGCTCGA
>JBOGYE010000356.1:0-5521 GCA_050696635.1 Solirubrobacteraceae bacterium
ACACAAGGATTAGCGAGCATAATGAGGACATGGAAGGCTCAGCGAGGGATTCGATAGGCACGGCCTCGAGCTGGCTTCGGTGTTACCGCTGCTGGTCGCAGAACCTCGAGGTCCAGGTGCATTACGAAGGGGTGCTCAAGGTCGACCCGGAGACCGCCGAGGCGGTCGATCCTGTGGAGGAGGTGCAGGAGGCCGTGGTGCAGTGCCTCGACTGCCTGCACGACCAGCCCCACCTCAACCTCACCTTCTACGAGGAGAACGGCCGGCGCGTGAGCCGGATCGAGGCGGTCGAGGATCGCTGGGAGAGGATGGTGGCGGGCACGCCCTGGGTCGCGTCGTGCACGGTCACGGTCGACGCCGAGGATGTCGAGACCTGTTCCGGCCCCGAGGCAGGCGACGCGCTCTCCTATGCCGCCTTCGGCGACCACGGCACGCGCGAGTTCTTCACCCACGTGCGCTTCCACAAGCACGACGAGGAGCGGATCGTCGTGCACCTGCTGGTCGAGCTGTACTCGCGCTCGGCCGAGGAGGCGACCGAGGTGCTAGCGGAGGCCGCCCGCGGGCAGCTGGCGATCACCTCGCTGGCCGAGGAGTCGCGCCCGCCGGCGTCGACGGGAGACGACCCGCACTAGATGGTTGATTCCGCGGCCGCGTGGGGCCGGGGGATTCGGGGATCAAGCCGGTCAAGGACACAGAACGAAGCCGATACTGGAGGTATTGACGAGTTCGAGGACGATGATCCGGCGCAGATCATCCGGATTCATCCGGCACGCGGGGTCGTGGAATCAACCATCTAGTAGCCTCGGCGGCCACCGCGGGCGTGACCTCGTCCCCGCTGCGCCCCGCGGACCGGCGACCCCGCCACGCCCACGCCTCGCCGATCAGCAGCGCCAGCGCCACCGGGACGGTCGCCGGCAGCTCGCCCAGGACCAGGAACAGCACGTCGAACGCGCTCGCCAGCAGCAGCGTCAGCAGCGCCATCGGCGCCTGGCGCCGTGCCTGGCGCGCCAGCACCGCTCCCAGCAGGCCGGCGACGAACAGGTCGCCGTAGCCGAGCGAGACGGTCCCGAACAGCACGCTCTGCAGCTGCGGCAGATGACTGCCGGGCAGCGGCGCGGCCGCGACCAGCGAGTTGTTCGGGGCCTGCAGCAGGTCCGAGGCGACCAGCCACACGTCCGCGGCCGACATCGCCACGACCCCCGCCTTCATCCAGCTGGGCGGCGTCACCGCCCCCAGCAGCACGCCGAGCGTGACGCAGCTGAGCGCCGACAGCAGCGCCGCCGCCCCCTCGCCGATCAGCGTGCCGCGCGACCCCCACGCGAGAGCGAACAGCACAGCCGCCAACGCCGCCGCCCACCAGCGCCCGCCGCGGCAGGCCCAGCCGAGCGCGCCGGCCGCCAGCAGCGGCACCGCGATCAGCGCCAGCCACGTCAGCCCCGTGGCCGTCGCCGACATGTACCTGATCGCGAAGATCACCCCGACGATCGAGCCGATCGGGATCAGCGCCCAGGCGCGGCTCTCCAGGCGCCCAAGCCAGGGCAGCTTCGGGGGACTGCGCGGGGCCAGCACGACCGCCGCCTGCAGCACCAGCACGCACGCGTCGGACGGGAGGAACCCCAGCGCCATACCGCTCAGGGTACGGCGCGGCGGTAAGCGGCGGCGAAGACCGGAACGGGCGACTCAGGCGGCGTCGAGGCGCCGCTCGAGAGCCTCGAGCTGCTCGGTCAGCGCTTCGGGCAACCTGTCCCCGAACTGAGCCAGGTGCGCCTTGATCTGCGGCAGCTGTGCGGCCCAGCCGTCGGCGTCGACCTCGAGCAGACGCTCCATCGTCCGCTCCGACAGGTCCAGGCCCTCGGTCTCGATCCCGCCCTCGCCGAGTGGCGGCACGAGTCCGATCGGCGTCTCGACAGCGCCGGCCTCGCCGGTGACACGACGAAAGATCCACGCCAGGACCCGGGAGTTCTCGCCGTACCCGGGCCACATGAAGCGCCCGTCGTCACCCTTGCGAAACCAGTTGACATGAAAGATCTGGGGCATCTTCGCGCCACCGTGTCGCGCGATCTGTAGCCAGTGGGCGAAGTAGTCGCCCATGTGGTAGCCGCAGAACGGCAGCATCGCCATCGGATCGAAGCGCAGCTCGCCGACCTTGCCGGCGGCAGCAGCGGTGCGCTCCGAGGACATCGTCGCGCCGATGAACGTGCCGTGCTCCCAGTCGCGCGCCTGGAACACGAGCGGAACGGTCGCGGCGCGCCGGCCGCCGAGCAGGATCGCCGAGATCGGCACGCCCTTGGGGTCCTGCCACTCCGCCGCGATCGACGGACACTGCGACGCGTTCGCGGTGAAGCGCGCGTTCGGGTGCGAGGCGGGCTGCTCGGACTCGGGCGTCCAGTCGTTGCCGCGCCAGTCGATCGCGTGCGCCGGCGGCTCGCCGGTCAGCCCCTCCCACCAGACGTCGCCGTCATCGGTCTTGGCGCAGTTGGTGAAGATCGAGTTGGCGCTGATCGTGTCGATCGCGTTGGGGTTGGTCAGCGCGCTGGTGTTCGGCGCGACCCCGAAGAAGCCGGCCTCCGGGTTGACCGCATACAGCTGCCCGTCGTCGCCGAACTTCATCCAGGCGATGTCGTCGCCGACCGTCTCGACGTTCCAGCCGGGCAGCGTCGGCACCAGCATCGCCAGATTGGTCTTGCCGCAGGCGCTCGGGAACGCACCCGCGACGTAGCGAACCTCCCCCTCGGGCGAGGTCAGCTTGAGGATCAGCATGTGCTCGGCCAGCCAGCCCTGGTCGCGGGCCATCACCGACGCGACCCGCAGCGCGAAGCACTTCTTGCCCAGCAGCGCGTTGCCGCCGTAGCCCGAGCCGAACGACCAGATCTCGCGCGTCTCTGGGAAGTGGACGATGTACTTGTTGTCGGCGTTGCAGGGCCACGAGACGTCGCTCGCATTGGAATCCACCAACGGCGCCCCGACCGAGTGCACGCAGGGCACGAACTCGCCTTCGGCGCCGAGCGCGTCGAGCGCCGGCTGGCCCATCCTGGTCATGATCCGCATCGAGGCCGCCACGTAGGGCGAGTCGGTCAGCTCGACCCCGATGTGCGAGATCGGCGAGCCCAGCGGCCCCATCGAGAACGGAACCACGTACATCGTGCGCCCGCGCATCGAGCCCGTGAACAGGTCCGCCAGCAGCTCGCGCATCTCGGCCGGCTCGCGCCAGTTGTTTGTCGGGCCGGCGTCCGACTCGCTCTCGGAGCAGATGAACGTGCGGTCCTCGACGCGCGCCACGTCGGCCGGATCTGACAGCGCGAGGTAAGAGTTGGGTCGCTTGGACTCCGACAGGCGCTCGAACGTGCCGGCATCCATCAGGATCTGCGCCAGCAGGTCGTACTCGTCCGCCGAGCCGTCGCACCAGTGGATCTGATCGGGCTGCGCGAGCGCTGCGATCTCGTCAACCCAGGCCCGCAGGCCGGCATGATCGGTCGTGGCTTGGCGCTTCGGTGCAGTGTGTGCCATGGGCGGAGCGGCTCCTTGCTGGACGGTAGCTGCGGGAAGGCTACCCGGGCGGAACACAATGTGCTCACAAAGTGCGCGAAACGTCCGCAGCGCGCGACCGGTCGATGGCCGAGTTGCCGCGGAGCCTGAGCCTCGCCGGCCGAGATCAGACGTTCAGGCGTCGCCCGCGTGCCCCCGCAGGCCGGCGATGTCAAGCACCGTCAGACGCAGTCGGCGGGTCTCGATCAGATGCAGCGCCCGCAGGGTGCGCAGCGCTCGCGCGGTCGACTCCTTCGAGGACGCACTCCAGGAGGCGAGCTCCTCCTGGCTGATCGGCAGCACCACGTCGATCGCGCCGTCGTCGCGTCGCTCGCCGAATCGCTCGGCGAGCTCGACCAGGCGACTGGCGACCCTGGCAAGGCTCTCCGAGGTGGCGAACTCGACCCGGCGCCTGTCGGCGACCTGCAGGCGACCGAGCGCGAGCTCGAGCAGGGCCAGCGTGGTGCGCGGACGGGCAGCCAGGAACGCGCGCAGGTCGCTGACCGGGACCACGACCGCGCGAACCGCGCCGAGCGCGGTCGCGGTCGCCGAGCGGATGGCGCCTTGAAGGACGGCAATCTCGCCGAGCAGCTCTCCCGGTCCGCACAGCCCGAGGATCACCTCGGCCCCCTCGGCGCCGATCCTGTGGATCTTGACAAGCCCGCCGAGCAGCAGGATCGCGCTGTCGGCGCGATCGCCGGCGCGGACGAGCGGCTCGCCGTGGCGCCACTCGCGCAGCCGGCCGGCCTCGAGCAGCGCGGCGCGGTCTGACTCCGGCAGCGCGTCGAGGAACGACCGCCGGGCGGACTGCGGCTGTGCCATCACGGCAGACCGTAGCGCCCGTGAGCCCAGCCATCCGTACCTGTCATATGACGTGGAGCGCTCCTCCCATCGCCCGTAGCCTGCTCCCCACGGCGGTGACCAGATGGCAAGCCGCAGACGCAGGAAGGTCGGGCCCGGCTCTCGTGGGGGGGTCCGGGCGATCGAGCTCGTCAGTGTGTTTGGCGCCGGGAGCGGGCGCAGGCACTCGGGATCGGGTCGATCGCCCGGACGTGAGCCGCGCCGCCCTGGCGCTCCTGCGTCACGCACACGGCCGTTGACCTTCGCCGGCCGCCTGGAACGTCGGCGAGCCGGGTGCCGGGCCCTCTGCCCAGAGAGACCCCGGCACCCTCCGCTCCGGCGCCTGCGCACCGGCACGGTCGTGCCGGTCGGCGCGGCTACCGGCCCGGCTCGCGACGCGGGACCAGCACCAGCCGCTTGAACTCGGCCACCAACACGCCGTCCTGGTTGAGCACCCGCGTATGGACGCGAACGGTGCCGCGGTCGGGCTTGGACTGGGACTCGCGGACCTCCAGCACCTCGGTCTCCGCGAACAGCGTGTCGCCGTGGAACACCGGCGCAGGATGGCTGAGCTCCTCGGTCGCGAGGTTGGCGATCGCCTTGCCGCTGACGTCGGAGACGCTCATCCCCAGCGCCAGCGAGTAGACCAACGGCCCAACGACCACGTTGCGCCCCTGCTGTGACTCTCGCGCGTAGATGTCGTTGATATGCAGCGGGTGGTGGTTCATCGTGATCAGGCAGAACAGGTGGTCGTCGGCCTCGGTCACGGTCTTGGCCGGCCAGTGCTTGTAGATGGCCCCCACCTCGAATTCCTCCAGGTAGCGGCCGTAGGGGTGGGCGCCGCTTGCCTCGCGCGCCGCCTGGTCGGTGTCAACTGTTGGCATCGTCTGGGACTCCTGGGTGGTTTCGCATGAGCAGGCGCTGAAGCATGCCAGCAGGCCGCGCGCCGGGGCGGTGCCATGTTCGTCACGGCCACTCTGGCGGGTACGGTGACCCATGAGGTCGCGCCAGCCGCCAGAGTCGACCGCCGGAGCCCAGCACCGCAACTCCTCCCTTCTCCGCTGATACGGCCGACCCCGGCGCGGGTTGGCGGCCGCGCCGCCGCGGCAGGCCCACCAGGTAGCGTTCGCGAGGCAACCGACCAGGAGACCATCCG
>JBOGYE010000357.1:0-9020 GCA_050696635.1 Solirubrobacteraceae bacterium
CGTGCTGGTCTGGATGGTGGTCGAGGTCGCGTTCTCGGTCCACGGCTTCCCGGGGCAGCCGCGCTACATGTTCGAGCCGGCGGTGGTCTCGATCACGATCGCGGGGATCGCGTTCGGCTGGCTGCTGGCCGAGATCCCGCACGGCCTGCGCGTGCCGGCCTGGGCCGGGGTGCTGGTCGCCTGCGGCGTGATCGCCGTGCTGATCCCAGGCGCGCTCACGCGGGCGCGCCGGGAGCATAAGGAGCTGCGCGGCGAGCATGCGCGCACCGCGGAGATGAGTCGCCTGGCGGCCTTCGTCCACATCCTCGGCGATAACCGGGGGCTGCGCACCTGCGGCGAGCCGGTCATCAACGTGGAGTACGTCTCGGCGCTGGCGTGGCTGACCCACGTCAACACGGGCACGATCGGCTACCGCGTCCAGCACGAGCTGCACCGGCGCGTGCCGACCGTCCTGCTGACGCCGCTGCCCAACGGCTGGGCGGCCTATCCCTGGCACACGAAGCGCTCGATGCGGGCCAGCTGTGACGCGCGGATGAAGGTCCTGTACGTCGTCACCCCCCACCATCCGGGCGGCGTCACGTCTCCCAACAACGTCCCGCCGACGCTCCTGCCACAGGGCAAGTCGAAGGCCTAGGCCGACCCCTAAGTCCTTATCCGCCGCTCAGGTGGCCCCAACTACAATCACCCCCCGCATGCGCCGACGGATCAGATCGGCGACCGTCCCCGTCCATCGCCACGCCCTGCCGCAGCTGGTCACGGACGGACTCCTGGTCGCGCTTGCATACTTCCTCGCGTTCTACCTGCGGTTTGCGGGTGGCTTTGCGGCCGGCGACGAGCGCTACCTGAGCCTGCTGAAGGTCACGATCGGCGGTGTGGTGATCGTCACGCTCGTCTGCCTTGGGGCGTTCGGCCAGTACCAGCGGCTGTGGCGGTTCATCGGCCGCCGGGACTACGAGGCGGTGCTCAAGTCGGTGTTCGTCGCGACGGTGGTGATCGTTGGCGGGATCGCGCTGCTGCACCCGGTCATCGCGCACGGCCTGCGTCCGGTGCGCCGTCTGCCCCACGGAGGCTTCATCGACGGGCTCAGCCCGGAGGGCAGCGTGCTGCCGCCGGCCAGCGTCGTGATGCTGTTCTTCCTGCTCAGCCTCGCGCTCTTGATCGGCGCGCGGTTCGCCGTCCAGCTGCTCGGCGAGGGGCGCGTGCGCTCGATCACCGCCAACCGCGCCGGCCGCGAAGTGCTGATCGTCGGCGGTGGCGACGGCGGCCACCTGGTGGTGCGCGAACTGGTGCGCAACCCGTCGCTGAACCTGCGTCCGGTCGGCTTCCTCGACGACGACCCGCGCAAGCTCGGCCTGCGCGACGAGCATGGCCTGCGCGTGCTCGGCACCACCTCGGAGACCGACCTCGCTCGCGTGCTCGACGAGGTCGAGCCCGACGAGGTCGTGATCGCGATCCCGTCCGCGCCGGGCACGCTGCGCGCCCGGGTCGTCAAGGCCTGCCGGGGGCGCGGGATCCCGGTCCGCACGACGCCGACCGTGTTCGAGCTGCTGCGCGACGGCTCGGGCCAGCTGCGCGTCACCCGCCAGCTGCGCGAGGTCCAGATCGAGGACATGCTCGGGCGTGAGCCGGTCCGCGAGGAGCTGACGACGCTCGGCTCCCACCTGGCCGGCAAGGTCGTGTTGGTGACGGGAGCGGGCGGCTCGATCGGCTCGGAGCTGTGCCGCCAGATCTCCCGCGTGGCGCCTCGTTCGCTGGTGCTGGTCGACCACGCCGAGGACAACCTGTTCGCGATCCAGCGCGAGCTCGAGGAGGAGCGTCACGTCCGCACGGCAGTACCCGTGCTCGCCGACTGCAAGGAGGAGGAGCGGATGCGCGAGGTGATCGCCGAGCATCGCCCGGCGGTCGTGTTCCACGCCGCCGCCTACAAGCACGTGGCGATGATGGAGTCAAACCCGGTCGAGGCGATCCGCAACAACGCGCTCGCGACCCGGCTTGTGGCGCGGATCTGCGGCGAGCTTTCAGTGGCGACGTTCGTGCTGGTGTCGACCGACAAGGCGGTCAAGCCCGCGACCGTGATGGGCGCCTCCAAGGCGCTCGCCGAATGGGCGGTCGAGGCCGAGGCGGCCAAGCATCCGCGGACGCGCTACGCGACCGTTCGCTTTGGCAACGTGCTCGGCTCGTCGGGTTCGGTGGTGCCGATCTTCCGCCGCCAGATCGCGGCCGGCGGGCCGGTGACGGTTACCGACGAGCGCATGACCCGCTACTTCATGACGATCCCCGAGGCCGTGCAGCTGGTCATCCGCGCCGGATCGCTCAGCGGCGAGGCCAGTGGCGAGGTGTTCGTGCTGGAGATGGGCGAGCCCGTCCGGATCCTCGACCTCGCCGAGACGATGATCCGCCTGTCAGGCTTTGATCCCGAGCGCGAGATCGCGATCGAGATCGTCGGCGCGAGACCGGGCGAGAAGTTCCACGAGGACCTGTTCGACGTGCACGAGTACCCGCAGCCGACGCCGGTGCAGCGAATCCAGCGCGCGGGCCACGACCGGCTCGATCCGGCGTGGGTGGACCGCACCTTCGCGGAGATCAACCTGCTCGTGCTCGAAGGGGACGCGGCGGCGCTGGCGAAGACCGTCTCGGAGCTGTCCGGTGCGCGCGTGACCCTGTCGGACACCGATGGCGCCGGCCTCGCCACCACTTAGACTGCCCGCCTGACCATGCCCGTCCCGTTCGCCTCTCTCTCGACCCATAGCCTGGTCTCGTCCGCCGCCACCGATGTCGCCTTCGCAGCGATCCTCGGGATCGCGATCCTGGTGCTGCTGTTCTTCTCGCAGGCGCGGGAGACCGCCAACCTGCGCCGGCGCGCCGACGACGCCGAGTCAGAGTTGGACGAGCTGCGTGCCTACGTCGATCGGCTCGCGCGCCAGCGCGCCGCGGTTCCGGCTCCCGCTGCCGCTCCGACTCCCGCTCCGGCGGCGGCCCGCGCCCGTGTCGCCGCGCCCCCGGCGGCCGCGCTGGCCGGCGCGGCGGTTCGCGTGCTGACCGGATCGACGGCGCCCGCCACCGGATCGATCCCGTTCGCCCCCGCCGGGACAGGCGCGCCCGCGCTCAGCTCGGCGACGCGCCTGATTCCGCTCGCCGAGGCCGAGCCGATCTCGATTCGTGCCGTGGGTCACGCGGCCACGACTGAGCCGACGGCGGCCGGCAACGGCGCCCGCGTGGGCGAGGAGGCGCTGGTCGGCGTCGCGGCGGGCGCTGCGGCTAGGTCGGGCATCGCATCGGCGCAGACGGCCCTGCCGGTCGCCCCATCGGCTGCCCTCGCCGAGCCGCAGACCTTCGCCTCGCCTCCAGCGCAGGCCGACCCCGAGCCCTCCCACGACGAGTCTCCCCGCCCGTCCACGCACGCCGCCGGCGCGGTCGCGGGCGCTCAACCGAATCCGCGGTCGGTGCCCCCGCCGGCCTCGGCACGCCGCCCGTCGGGTTCACCCAACGGCCGCTCGGCATCCAGCGGTCGCGGCGCCGCGTCGCCGCCGCCGCGGCGCGCCGGCTCGGCGGACCCACGCCGGGGCGGGGGCCGGATCGCGGTGGTCGCAGTGGCGGCGGTCGTCGTGGCGGCGATCGCCGTCGGCGTGGTGGAGCTGACCGGCTCCGGTGGCGGCTCCCATGCCCACGGCGCAACCGCGGCCTCGCACCGCGGGGCTTCGCAGCGGGACGGATCGAGCGCTGCGGCACCGTCGGGCCCGGTCGTCCCGGCCGACGTGACCGTGACCGTGCTGAACGGCACCTCGACCTCCCATCTGGCCGCCGACGTGCTGAACAAGCTGACCGCGCTGGGCTTCAAGCAGGGAGGACAGCCCAACAACGCGTCGGATCAGACGCTGACCTCGACGATCGTCGGCTACACGAGCCCCGCCTACCGGCGCGACGCGCTGGCGGTGGCGAAGTCGATGAACCTCGGGCAGGCCAACGTCCAGGGGGTCAGCCAGGGCGATCGGGCGATCGCCTGCCCGCACGGCCCGTGCTCGGTGCAGGTCGTGGTCACTGCCGGGTCCGATCAGGCGTCCGCCGCCACCGGCTGACGCCGCCGTGAAGGACCTGCTCGACCTCCCGTCGCGGACCGCCAAGCCACGGCAGGCGGGGCTCACGCACGTCCTCGACCGGGGCCTGTCGGTGTCCGACATCGATGGCCTGATGGAGGTGGCCGGCGAATATGTGGACCTCGTCAAGCTCGGCTGGGGTACGGCGGTGGCGACCGGCAACCTCGAGGACAAGCTCGCGCGCTACCGCCACCATGGCATCCCCGTGATGGTCGGCGGCACGCTGACCGAACTGGCGATCGCGCAGGACCGGCTGGGCCGGCTCGTCACGCGCCTGCACGAGCTGGAGATCGACCACATCGAGCTGTCCGACGGGACGATCGAGCTCGACCACGACCGCAAGCTGCAGCTGATCTCAAGCCTGGCGCAAGAGTTCACCGTCCTGTCGGAGGTCGGCTCCAAGGACGACACGCGGATCATGGCGCCGTATCGCTGGGTCGAGGAGATCGAATCCGAGCTCGCCGCGGGTGCCTGGAAGGTGATCGCTGAGGCGCGCGAGAGCGGCAGCGTCGGGATCTTTCGCCACGACGGCGAGGTGCGCCAGGGCCTCGTCGACGAGATCGCCCACGCGATCCCGGTCGAGAAGATCCTGTTCGAGGCCCCGCGCAAGGACCAGCAGGTGTGGTTCGTGCGCCGCTTCGGCGCCGACGTCAACCTCGGCAACGTGACGCCCGAGGACGTGCTGTCGCTCGAGACGGTCCGGGTCGGGCTGCGCTCGGACACCGCGGTCGCGCACCCGGAATGACCGCCGAGCAGGTGTCGTGATCGGCACGGCGCTCGGCGGGGTCCTGCTCGCCCGCCACGGACAGACCGACGACAACCTCGAGCCGTATCGCTTCCAGGGTTTCGCTGACACGCCGCTGAACGACACCGGTCGCCGCCAGGCGCACGAGCTGGCGGCGCGGATCCCGGCCGGCGGCGTGCGGTCGCTGTGGGCGTCTGATCTGAGCCGCGCGCGCGAGACCGCCGAGATCGTCGGCGCGGCGATCGACCTGCAGCCCGCGCTCGACGCCCGCCTGCGCGAGGGCGACCGCGGCGCCTGGGAGGGGCGGCTGATGATCGACGCCCAGCGCGATGATCCCGAGCGCTTCGCCGCCTGGCTGCGCGCCGGACCCGAGTTCCGCTTCCCCGGTGGAGAGTCGCTGGCCGAGCACCAGGCGCGGGTTCTCGCCTGCCTGCGCGACGTGCATGCGGCCGGGCCGCTGCCCGCGCTCGTGGTCTGCCACGGCGGCTCGATCCGCGGCGTGCTGTGCTCCCGCGACCCGCGCGGACTGGACGCCTTCCACGAGCCCGTGATCGGCAACGCGGCGGTGGTGGCGCTGTGAGCCGCTGGCCGCTGGCGGCGTTCGTCGCGCTGGCGGCCGCCACGATCGCCGCCTTCTTCTTCGTTCAGCACCTGAAGGTGACCACGCCGCTGGTCAACGGCTTCCCGGCCCCGATCCCGGCTGCGATAGACCCGCTCCACGGGGGCGTCTGCACGGTGCACACCCACGGCGGACCCGAGCGCGTCAGCTTCAGGGCGATGAAGATCTCGTTCTACCTCCAGAACCGCGCCGACTCCGTCGACGTCTACATGGTCGACTCCGACGGCGAGCGCGTCGCGCAGATCGGCTTCGGCGTCCAGATGGCGATCGCCAAGCGCCACAGGTTCATCTGGGACGGGCGCCTGGACGACGGCGCGATCGCCCCTGACGGCGCCTACGACATTCAGGTGTCGCTGATCGGTCAGGGGCGCACGTTCCTGATCTCCAACCAGCGCACCGGCGTCGTCGAGCCCGTGACCGTCGACACGACGGTCCCTGTCCCGGTGGTGACCGCAGTGCACCCGGCGACACTCGCCGCCAGCGCTCCGGCGCCGGTCACGATCCGCTACTCCGGGACCGACGGTCTGCGGCCCAAGATCCTGATCTACCGCCTCGCCGCGGGCGCGGGCGCGGGCGCGCGCGCGGGGGCGGGGGCCCGTCTACGGCTGGTCAAGCGCTATTCGGCCACCTCTCGCGGGGGCGCGAGCGTCTGGGACGGGACGCTCGCCGGACGCCGCCCCGCGCCGCCCGGGCGCTACATCGTCGGCCTGGCGCTGACCGACCGCGCCTGCACGACCGGCCGCTCGCCGGTGACGCCCGCCGCCGCTCCGCGCGCGGTCGTGACGGTGGCCTGACCCCGCGAGCCCCGCCGTGGCCAGCTATCTGAGACGGCTGCTCGCCTCGCTCGGCGCCTACCAGATCGCCGACGTCGTCTCCAAGCTGATCGCGGTCCTGTTACTGCCGGTCTACACCCGCTACATCTCGCCCGCCGGCTACGGCGTCGTCGAGCTGCTCGCCAACGGGGTGATCCTGATCAGCATCGTGGTCCGCTTCGGGATGATCGAGTCCTTCCTGCGCTACTACTACTCCGACGAGGACCTGGCCCGCCGCGACGCGCTGGTGCGCCGCGCGGCGGCCTTCCTGCTGGTCACGACCACGGTCGCGGCGGCGATTCTGGCAGCGCTGGCCGGACCGGTCAGCGAGATTGTGCTCGGCTACCGAGACGCGACCACCCTGCTGGTGGCGGTGCTGGGGCTGTGGGCGTTCACCAACCTGGAGCTCGCCTACGCCGTGCTGCGCGTGGACGAGCGCCTCCGCCTGTACGCGACCGCGTCGGTCTCAAATGTGCTGCTGACGGTCGCCGGCTCGCTGGTGCTGGTGGTCGGGCTGGGGGATGGTGCACGCGGGCTGCTGCTGGGCAACTACGGCGCCTCGACGATCGTGCTACTGGCCCTGTGGCTTCGCCTGCGTCGCCGGCTGGCGCCCGCGGGCGTGGCGGCAGAGTCCTACGCGCTGCTGTTTGGATTCGGGCTGCCGACGGTCCCGGCGGAGGCGTCGGTCTACGCACTCAGCATCATCGATCGGTTCTACATCTTCCACGATCGCAGCCGCGCGCTCGCGGGCCTGTACTCGATCTCGATCAAGCTCGCGGGCGCTGTCGCGTTCATCGTGCGCGCCTTCCAGTACGCCTGGCCGCCGCTGGCGTACTCGATCACCGACGACCGTGAGGCCGGCCGGCTGTATGGCCTGGTGACGACCTATTACCTGCTGGTCTGCGGCTGGGTCGTCGCCGGGCTGGCGCTGCTCGGCCGCTGGCTGCTGCGGCTGCTGGCGGCGCCGGATTTCTTCGGCGCCTACCGGGCGCTGCCGTGGGTCGCGCTCGGGTGGGCGCTGTATGGCCTGTGGGTCGTGTTCCTGGTGGTCGCCGGGCGCGCGAACGTGACCACGCGCAACCTGCCGGCCTCGCTCGCGGGGCTGGCCGCCAACGTCGTGCTGCTGCTGGTGCTGGTGCCCCCGCTGGGACTCGCGGGCGCCGGCGTGGCATTGTGCGGCGCCTACGTGGTGATGCTCGCTGTCATGCATGCGCTGACGCGGCGCGCGTTCGCCGTCTCGTTTGAGTGGCTGCGCCTGGCTCAGCTGGCGGTCGTGATCGGCGGCCTGGCGGTGGCCGGCGACCTGCTGCTGCCGACCGCGGGGATCGTCGGGCTGCTGGCGCGCCTGGCCGTCCTGGCCGCGATCCCGCTCGTGCTGCTGGCGACCGGCTTCGCCCACGCTGCCGAGCTGCGTGCCGGGCGGGCCCTGGTGGCGCGCGCGCTGGCCGCGCGCTCCCGCGGACCGGAGGCGCAGCCGTGACCCGCGCCCCGGTCTCGGTCGTGATGCCGTTCGCCGGCACGGACGCGGAGGCGCGGGAGGCGCGGCGGGCGCTCGCGGGCCTGGCGATCGAGCTCGGCGACGAGCTGATCCTGGTCGACAACACCGGCAGGGCCCCGGCGTCCGCCCTGGCCCCGGCGTCCGCCCTGGCCCCGGCGTCAGCCCCGGCCGCGCAGTCGGCTGGCGCCGCGAGCGGTGACGGTGCCGTGCGCGTCCTGCGCGCATCCGGCGAGCGTTCGCCGGCCCACGCGCGCAACGTCGGCGCGGCGCACGCCGCGCCTTCGAGCCGGTGGCTGTTGTTCCTCGACGCCGACTGCGACCCGCCCTTCGACCTGTTGGCGCGGTTCTTCGCTCAGCCGATCGACGCGCGCGTCGGCGCGCTCGCCGGCGCCGTCGTGCCGGCTCCCGGTGGCGGGCGGCTGGCCGAACGGTACGGGGCGGCGCGCAGCTTCCTTGATCAGGACGTGCACCTCGCCCACGGCTACCTGCCGCGCGCCGTCGCCGCCAACCTGCTCGTGCGCCGCGAGGCGTTCGCCGCCGTGGGCGGCTTCTTCGAGGGCGTGCGCGCCGCCGAGGACACCGACTTCAGCTGGCGGATCCAGCGGGCCGGCTGGCGGTTGGAAGGGCGGCCACACGCGCGCGTCGAGCACCGTTACCGCGCGAGCGTGCGCGCGCTGCGCAGTCAATGGCGTGGATATGCGGCCGGACGCGCGTGGCTGGCGCGCCGCTATGACGGCTTCGAACCTGAGCCGGCGCTCGCGCGGGCCGCGGCGCGCGCGGTTCACCGCGCCCGTCGTCGCACAGGCGTTGGCGCCCCGGCAATCGCTCGTCCGTCCCAGCCGGCTAGCGCGCCGCGCTCCGCCCCGGGCCGGCTCGAGCGAGGGCGCTTCCTCGCGCTCGATGCCCTGCTGGGCGCGGAGGAGCTGGCTGGCCTGGCGCTGTCAAACCGACCCCGCGGCGCCGCCCGCCCGCCCGCCCGGGTCGTCCTGGTCGCCGACCGCTTCCCGGTTATCGGGGACCCGCTGGCCGACTACGCGCGCTCGCTGACACGGGCGCGGGTGGAGGCGGCGGGGCGGCCCGAACAGCGGCAGGACGGGACCGCCGATGCCGCCGCGCTGCCGGTCGACTACCGCGAGGACGACGGGATCGCCACTCGCGCCGCGGCGATGGCCTGGCTGCTGGCGCGCCATCCGCTGCGCTGCGCGCGCGACCTTGTCGGGCGCGGGCCGCTCGCGCCCGGGCTGGCCGCGCT
>JBOGYE010000358.1:0-13780 GCA_050696635.1 Solirubrobacteraceae bacterium
CCCCGATCAACCCGCCGCAGCGTCTGCTCTGCGGCCCCGGACCGTGCAACGTCTCGCCCGCGGCGCTGGAGGCGATGCGGCGCCCGCTGCTGGGTCACATGGACCCCGACTACATCGATCTGCTCGATCAGGTGGTCGCGCTGCTGCGGATCGCCTGGCAGGCATCCGGCGGGATGGTGCTGGCCCTGCACTGCACCGGCACCGCGGGAATGGAGACCGGGCTCTCGCACCTGCTCGAGCCCGGCGACACCGCGATCGTCGGCGTCAACGGCTTCTTCGGCCGGCGCGTGGTCGAGATCGCAAAACGGACCGGGGCCGAGGTGGTCGCCGTGGAGGCCGATTGGGGCGAGGCTGTTCCCAACGAGGCGCTGCTCGAGGCGCTCGAGGCGCATCCGCAGGCGCGACTGATGTGCGTCGTGCACGCCGAGACGTCGACCGGCGTCCAGCACCCGCTGGCCGAGCTGGCGGCGGCGCTGCGCGGCTCGGACGTGCTGCTGATGGCCGACTGCGTCACCTCGCTGGGTGGGATCGAGCTCGACTTCGACGGCTGGGGCCTGGACTTCGCCTACTCGTGCTCGCAGAAATGCGTCGGGGCGCCACCGGGGCTTGCGCCGCTCGCGGTGTCAGACCGGGCACTGCAACGGATCGCGGCACGGACGCATCCGGTCTCCTACTCGCTGGACCTGAACCTGCTGCGCGACTACTGGGTCAAGCGCCCGATGACCTACCACCACACCTCCCCGGTGCTGCAGATCTACGCGCTGCACGAGGCGCTGCGCGAGGTCGCGGTGGAGGGGCTTGCGGCCCGGTGGGCGCGGCACATGGAGGCCGGCCGCTTCCTCCAGGAGCAGCTGCGCTCGCGCGGCCTTGCGCTACTCGCCGACCCGGACCACCAGCTGCCCCAGCTCACCGCCGTCCGGGTTCCCGAGGGCGTCGACGGCAAGCGCGTTCAGACCCGGATGCTGCGCGAGCACGGGATCGAGATCGGCGGCGGCCTGGGCCCGATCGCCCCAGCGATGTGGCGCCTGGGGCTGATGGGCGTCAACGCGCGGGTTTCGGTCGCCGAGCGGCTGCTGGAGGCGTTTGACGCGGTGCTCGCCGACGAGCCCGCGCTGGCCGCGAGCGGCTGACCCGGCCGTCGCGGCGGACACTCTGGGCCACGCGGTCGGCCGCCGAGGCCGCCGTGGCCCGCGGTGCCCAGCTGCCGGTCGCCACGGGACACGCACCCCGCGAACACCGCGGGCGTGGCTCAAGGCGCCCGCCCGCCCGCCGCGACCCGGCGCCGAGGCTCCGACGACGGCGACCCCGGCCGTGGGCTCAGGCCTGGGCGCGCGCGGCGTGGAGCGTGTTGCGCAGCAGCATCGCGATCGTCATCGGCCCGACGCCGCCCGGCACCGGGGTGATCAGCCCCGCCACCTCCGCGGCCGAGTCAAACTCGACGTCGCCGACCAGCCCCGAGTCGGTCCGGTTGATGCCGACATCGATCACGGTGGCGCCCGGTTTGATCCAGTCGCCCTTGACCATCTCGGGCCGCCCGACCGCCGCCACCAGCACGTCCGCTCGGCGGCAGACCGCAGCCAGGTCCTGGGTTCGCGAGTGGCAGATCGTGACCGTCGCGTGCTGCGCGAGCAGCAGCGCTGCGACCGGCTTGCCGACCAGGTCCGAGCGCCCGACGACGACCGCCTCGGCTCCCCGCAGCGAGACTTCGTGGCGACGCAGCAGCTCCATCACGCCGGCCGGAGTGCATGGTCGCAACCCCGGCAGACCCTTGGCCAGCAGCCCGGCCGACACGGGCGTCAGCCCGTCCACGTCCTTGGCGGCGTCGATCAGCGTCGTCAGCCGCGTCCCGTCGATCTGCTCGGGGGTCGGTAGCTGGAGCAGGATCCCCGAGACCCGCGGATCGGCGTTCAGCGTCTCCAGCAGCGCCACGACCTCATCCTCGGGCGTGCTCCCCGGCAGGTCGTGCGCGAACCCCTCGATCCCGACCTCGGCGCACGCCTTCTGCTTGCCGCCGACGTACACCGCCGACGCAGGATCGTCGCCGACCAGCACGGTCGCCAGGCCCGGGCGGCGGCCACCGCCGGCGACCCACGACTCGATCTCGCCGCGCAGCTCGTCGCGGACCTGCTGTGCTATTGCCTTGCCGTCGATCAGGGTTGCGCTCATAGAACCAATTCGTCCATTATGTCCGGGGTGCGGGTCGCGCGCACCATAGCGGGGACGGCGACGCTGACGCGGACGCCGCTGCGGTGCGCCCTGGCGCCCGCGGACGTGCTCGCGCGATTGCGCGACGAGCCGCTGCCGTTCGCGCTGGTCGGCGACTGGGCAGGCGGGGGTGCGATCGTCGGTGCTGATCCGGCGTGCGTCGCGGACCCGAGCGAGGACCCGTTCGCACTGCTCGACCTGGTGCCGGCGGTGGCCGGCGGCCCCAGCGCAGCTGCGTACGGTCGCGCCGCCGTGGCCGGCGGTGCCAGCGCGGCTGCGGCCGGGGGGGTCGGCGGCGGCTGGTTCGGCTGGCTCGGCTACCGTCTGGCGGCACTGGTCGAGCGGGTGCCACTCGCGCCGCGGTGCCCGGTGGCACTGCCAGACTTTCACCTCGCCTACTACGACCACGTCCTGCGCCTGGACCTCGACGGTCGCTGGTGGTTCGAGGCACTCGCCACCGACACACGCCGCGAGGCGCTCGACCGCCGGCTCGCACGCATTCGCGACCTGCTGAAACGTGACTCACCGCCGCCGCCCGCCGCACCGGGCCCGCTGACGCTGTCGGCTGCGGACGCCGCCCATCACCTCGCCGCCGTCGCCGACTGCCGGGCGCGGATCGCGGCCGGCGAGATCTTCCAAGCCAACCTCTGCCTGCGGCTCGATGCGCCCTGCAACGCGCGCCCCACCGAGTTGCTGGGCGTCGCGCTGGGCCGCGTGCGCCCGCGCTACGCGGCCGCTTTTCACACCCCGCACGGCGGGATCGTGTCGCTGTCGCCGGAGCTGTTCCTGCGTCGCCGCGGGCGCGAGGTCGTGACCGGGCCGATCAAGGGCACGATCGCGCGGGACGGCACGCCCGCGAGCGAGGCGGCGGCGCTGCGCGCCCTGACCGGCTCGAGCAAGGACGCCGCCGAACACGTGATGATCGTCGATCTGATGCGCAACGATCTCGGCCGCGTGTGCGAGTACGGGACGGTCACGGCGCCGGCCAGCCCCACCCCCGAGGCCCACCCTGGCGTCTGGCACCTCGTCTCCGACGTCCGAGGTCGGCTGCGCGCCGATGCCAGCGACGAGCAGTTGCTGCGAGCGACCTTCCCGCCCGGCTCGGTGACCGGGGCACCGAAGGTCCAGTCACTCCGGGTGATCGCGGCGCTCGAACCGACCTGCCGCGAGGTCTACACCGGCGCGATCGGCTTCGCCGGCCCGATCGCCGGGCTGGAGCTGAGCGTCGCGATCCGCACGGTCGAGCTCGCCGCCGGCCGGCTTTGGCTTGGCGCCGGTGGCGGGATCGTGGCCGACTCGGACCCGAACGTCGAGCTCGCGGAGGCGCTCGCCAAGGCGCGTCCGATCGCGGGCGCGATCGGCACCACCGTGCACGTACAGGACGGAGTTGTCGGCGCTGCGGCCTGACCCGGCGCTCGGCGTGTTCGAGACGCTGCTGGCGCTCGACGGCCGGATCCTCGCACTCGATCGGCATCTCCACCGCCTTCAATGCTCGACCCGCGACCTGTATGGGTTGGCGCTCCCGGACGCAATCGTGACCAGACTGCGCGCGCTCGGCCCCGCGCTCGCGCCCGGCGCCCACCGCGTGCGGGTCGACGCGATCCCCCGCGACGGTCGGCTTGACTGCGAGCTGAGCGTCTCCCCCGGGCCGCCGGCTGCGCCGCGACCGGTCGCGCTGGCGCCGCTGGCGCTGCCCGGAGGCCTCGGCGCGCACAAGTGGCGCGACCGGCGACTGCTGGACCGCCCCGGCGGCCACAAGGTGCCGCTGCTGGTCGACGAGCACGAGACCGTGCTGGAGGCGGCCTGGGCGAACGTCTGGATCGTGGAGTCCGATCGCCTCATCACCCCTCCAGCCGACGGTCGCATCCTCCCCGGTGTGACCCGCGCGCGGCTGCTGGCGCTCGCCCCGGAGTTCGGCTTCGCGGCCGCGGAGGAGCCGGTGTCGCTGGCTCGCGCCGCCGGCGCCGACGGCGTGCTGTTGACCTCGTCGGTGCGCCTGGCGACGCCGGCGACGCTCGGTCCGAGGCTCGCGCCGACGACGGTGGCGGACCAGATCAGGGCATGGCTACAGTCAGCGCCGTGCTGATCCGCCACGCCGATCCCGATCGCGACGCAGCCGCCTGCGCGGCGATCTACGCCCCCGCCGTGACCGCGGGGGTCGCCTCGCTGGAGGAGCGCGCTCCCGAGCCGCACGAGCTGGCCCTGCGGATCCGGCACATCTCGCGCGACTACCCGTGGCTGGTCGCCGAGATCGATGGCGCGGTCGCGGGCTATGCCTACGCGGCACGCCATCGCGAGCGCGCCGGCTACCGGTGGTCGGCGGACGTGACGGTGTACGTCGATGGCGCGCACCATCGCCGCGGGATTGGGCGGGCCCTGTACGAGAGGCTGTTCGAGCTGCTGGTGCTCCAGGGGGTTTGGACGGTGTGCGCAGGGATCGGGCTGCCCAACCCGTCGAGCGTGGGTCTACACGAGTCGCTGGGCTTCGAGCCAGTCGGCGTGTATCGGGACATCGCGTTCAAGTTCGGGCGATGGCAGAGCGTGGGCTGGTGGCAGAAGTCGCTGCGCCCGCGCGCGCAGGACGCCGCGCCACCGGAGCTAGGGGCTCCCGTCAGAATCACTGACGGGAACCCTGGGACCGCCCGCGCGGCTGGCCGAAGCTCAGCGGGTGTCGGTCGGCGCTGACTGATCGACGGGCCGCGCGAGCGGCAGCTCGAGCGCGAAGCGCGAGCCCGCCACCAGCACCCGCCCGCGGTGCGCATCGGCGATCGCGGCCACTATCGACAGGCCCAGCCCGGAGCCGGGACGCCCGGCCGCGTTGGGCGCGCGCCAGAAACGCTCGAACAGCCGCTCGCGGTCCTCGGGGTCCGGCCCCGGGCCCTCGTCGCTCACCGATAGCAACCCGCGGTCGCGGTCCCCAGCCACTTCGACCGTGACCAAGCCGCCCTCCGGGCCGTGGACCAGGCCGTTGGCGATCAGGTTCTCCAGCGCCCGGCGCAGGGCGTCAGGATCGGCGGTCACGGTCGCTGCCGCAAGTCGTCCGGCGCGCACCCGGCCGCTCTGGTCGGCATCGACTACGGCCCTCGCCAGCTCGCCGAGCACGACCGCCTGTGCCGGCGGCGTCGCATCCGCACGCTCGAGCGCCAGCAGCGAGTCCACCAGACGCCCGAGCCGCGCCGCGTCACCGCGCAGGTCGGCGAGCACGTCCTCGTCGGCGCCGTGGCGCGCGACGTACTCGACGTTTCCCAGCAGCGCGGTCACCGGCGTGCGCAGCTCATGCGAGGCGTCCGCCAGGAACCGGCGCTCGCCGGCACGGGCCTGCTCCAGCGACGCGAGCATCCGGTTCAGCACCCCGGTCAGGCGCCCGACCTCGTCCGCCCGGGGCGGCTCCGGCAGCCGCCGGGTCGGATCCGCGGTGCGCTCGATCTCGCCGGCGGCGTCGGCCAGCGACCGCAGCGGTCGCAGCCCTCGTCGCGTCAGCGCCGCGGCGGCCAGCCCCGCCAGCAGCGCGATCGCGGCCCCGCTGAGCGCCACCAGCACCCCCAGCCTCGCCGTCGTGTGAGCGATGTCGGAGGTGTCGGAGGCGACCAGCACCGCGCCTCCGGCGGCCGGGCCTACGCCGCCCGCGATCGGCGCGGCGTACAGCGCCAGCTGCCGGCCGCCGAGGCGCACCTGCTCTGAACCGGTCGCGCCACGCACGAGCGCGGCCCGCAGCAGGGCGTCCTGGGGCAGCACCTCGGCGCCGAGGCTGAGCGAGCGTGCGAGGATCCTGCCGCGCGCGTCGACGACCTCGACCAGTACCTGGCGGCCGGACACGGGGCTCTCCAGCGCGCCGGGCTCGGTCAGCACGCCGGGCGTCGAGGCGGCCAACTGGGCCACGTCGACGGCGCGCTGGCGCAGCGCGGTGTCCAGCGACGAGTTCAGCTGGTGGTCGACCTCCAGCACCGTGACGACGCCGAACACGATCACGGCCGCGAGGATCGATCCTGCCGCGGCCAGGGCGATTCGTGCGCGCAGCGAACGGGAAGGGCTCATAACGAACATTTCTCTCGCTTTATGCGCAGACTTGTGTTTTCATTCCCAAACTTCGTGATTGCGGCTACCGTCTTCTGCGAAGCGACACGGAGGTTGGCAAGGTGGTGGTGGTGAAGGATGGGCCCAGCAGGCCCGCGAGGGTGCTGCTGGTCCAGGACGACCCAGGCGCGGCGCTGGCGCTCGGAGAGATGCTCCGGGCGGTGTGGCCGCACGGGCTCGTGCTCAGCCAGACGCCATCGGTGACCGACGCCGTCCAGGAGCTCGGCGACCACGGCTCGACCTGCGTGCTCGTGGACGTGCCCGGCGGCGGCGCGATCGACGCCGTCGAGGCGGTCGGCCTGCTCAACGCGGCCTCGCCCGAGACGCCGATCATCGTGCTGGCGCCCAACGGCGACGAGCAGGCGGGCGTGCTCGCCGTCAGGGCCGGCGCTCAGGACCACCTGCTGCGCAGCGGGCTCAGCCCCGCCACCCTGAGCCGGGCCGTCGGCTTCGCGATCGAGCGCAAGCGAGCCGAGGCGGCGCTGGCGCAGCAGGCGCTCGAGGATCCGCTGACCGCGCTTCCCAACCGGACGCTGTTCCTTGACCGGCTGCGGGGGGCGCTTGACCGAAGCCGTCGCACGGGCGGCGTGGTCACCGTCCTGTTCCTGGACGTCGACGGCTTCAAGGAGATCAACGACTCGCTCGGACATCACGCCGGCGACCGCGTGCTGACCGTCCTCGCCGAGCGCTTCCGCGGCCTGCTGCGGCCGATGGACACGGTGGCGCGGTTCGGCGGCGACGAGTTCACGTTCCTGTTCGAGGGGCTCCAGGGCGAGCGCGACGCGGCGATCGTGGCACGCCGCGTGAGCCGGTCCGCGGGTGTGGCGCTGGCGCTCGCCGACCAGACCCGATCGGTGTCGGTCAGCATCGGCGTCGCGATCGTGACCGATCCGGACGCCGCGATCGAGGACGTGATCCGCCGCGCGGACGCCGCGATGTATCGCGCCAAGGAGCTCGGCGGCGACCGCGTCGAGGTGTTCGACGGCCGGATGGATGGCCTGCCGGGGGCGCGCGCAGAGCTCGAACAGGAGCTGCGACACGCGGTCACCCGCGCCGAGCTGCGCCTGCACTACCAGCCGCGAGTCTCGCTCAACGGCGACACCGGACTGGTCGGGTTCGAGGCGCTGGTGCGCTGGCAGCACCCCGAGCGCGGACTGCTGGAGCCCGGTCAGTTCATCCCGATCGCCGAGGAGAGCGGCATGATCGTGCCGATCGGCGAGTGGGTGATCGAGCAGGCGCTGGCGCAGGTCGCGCGCTGGCGCGAGTCGCGGCCCGATCTGACGGTGTCGGTCAACCTGTCGGCCGGCCAGCTGCGCGACCCAGGGCTGATTCGCCGGCTGGCGGCCGCGATCTCCGATGCCGGCCATGAGCCGGGGATTCTGTGCCTGGAGGTCGCCGAGGGCGCGGTCGCCGCCGACCCCGAGCTCGCGCGCCGTCAGCTGGCGGCGCTGAACGAGCTCGGCGTGCAGCTCGCGATCGACGACTTCGGCACCGGCGACGCCTCCTCCACGACGCTCGCCGAGCTGCCGGTGCACATTCTCAAGCTTGACCAGAGGTTGATCTCGCTGATCGGCGACGGCCCGGCTAGCGGCGTCAGCGCCGCCGTCCAGCTTGGCCATGCGCTCGGCCTGAGCGTGGTCGCCGAGGGCGTCGAAACCGACGCCCAGCTCGCGCAGCTGCGCGAGCTGCACTGTGACGGTGCACAGGGATTCCTGTTCAGCCGCCCGCTGCCCGAGGAGAGCATCCACGGCCTGCTCGGCGTCAGCTGAGATCAGGCGCGCAATACGAACCCGCTGCCCCGCAGCGTCCGGATCAGCGGCGGCTCGCCCAGCTTTCGACGCAGCCGGGTGATGTAGCGGTCGACGACGTTCGGCGCCGCCGCGTGGTCCCAGATCTCGTCCAGCGCGCGCGAGCGCGTCACGACGCGGCCAGGAGCGCGCAGCAGCAGCTCCAGCAACGCCGCCTCGCGGCCGGTCAACGCCAGCGCTCGGCCGGCCCGGGTCGCCGTTCGCTCGCCGACGTCGAGCGTCAGATCGGCGTAGGCCAGCAGCCCGTCCGCCGGCCGGCCGCGCCGGTGAAGCGCCCGCAGCCGCGCTACCAGTTCCGCGACGGCGAATGGCTTGATCAGGTAGTCGTCGGCGCCCGCCTCCAGGCCGCCGACCCGCTCGGCGACCGTGTCGCGGGCGGTCAGCATCAGGATCGGGGTTGCCAGCCCCTTCGCGCGCAGGCGGCGGCAGACGGCCAGTCCGTCGAGCCCGGGCAGCGCGACATCGAGCACGATCGCGTCGGGCGCGAAGCGCTCGGCAGCCACCAGCGCCGCGCCGCCATCACCGGCGACCCGCACCTCGAAGCCCTCGGCGGCCAGCGTCCGCTTGAGCATCCGCTGCAGCGGGGGGTCGTCGTCGACGACCAGCACCCGCTCGCAGTCGGGCTCGCCGCTCACCCGCCGGCGACATCACGTCGCAGGAACACCAGCCACGCCGCGCAGATCGACGGCACGCCGTACAGCGCGCACACCCACGCGGCGCGGATCACGGGCGTCCAGTCGATCGGCGTGCGCAGCAGCCCCTGCCAGGCGTTGAACTGGGTGGACAGCAGGTAGGGCACCAGTGCACCGGTGCCCGGCAGCACGGCGATCAGCTGGAACATCAGCGCGACCATCAGCGTCCCGACCACGGCCGCGGCGCTGTTGCGCGTCACCGTCGACAGCAGCAGCCCGATGCAGGTGATCGCGGCGATCGGGATCAGGTAGATCAGCAGGCTGACGTACACCAGCCCCAGCGCCTTGGGGGCCGAGACGATCGTCCCCGACAGGCTCTGCAGCGGGTTAAAGCCCGACTCCAGGCACCCGGCGATGACGGCCACGGTACCGAACAGGAAGATCGCGACCACCGCGTAGGTGGTCGCCACCAGCGCCTTGCCGCAGAACAGCTGCCAGCGCTCGAGCGAGCGGGTGAAGATCGTCTTCAAGGTGCCGTTGTGGTCCTCGGACGCGAAGATGTCGCCCGCTACCAGCGCCGTGATCAGCGGGAACATCCAGATCGCGCCGAACAGCAGGCCGACCAGCGGGATCGCCAGGCCGCTCTTGTCGATGTAGTCCGCGAACGCGAAGTCGCCGCCGCCGCGCTGGCTCTGGCGCTGCACCCCGATCGCGATCACGAACCCGATCGGAACCAGCGCCGCCGCGCCGAGACCCAGATAGGTGCGCTTCAGGTAGCGCAGCTTGAACAGCTCCCAGCGGTAGACGGTCAGCACCCCGGGCATCAGCGCGCGACCTCCGCCGTCGGCTCGGTCGGGGGCGCGGCCACTGACTTCACCGGCGTCCCGTCGCCCTCGGTCAGCGAGAAGAACAGGTCCTCCAGGGTTGCGGTCTGCGGCGCCAGCGTCCGGATCAGGGCTCCCGACTCCACCAGCGCCTGCGACAGCGCGGCCACGGCCCCGTCGTCGCCGACGAACGACACGCGCCCGTCCTCTTCGCCGACATCCGCGATCCCCGGCTGCGCGCGGCAGACCGCCGCCGCGCGCTCGTCGTCGGTCGTCTGCAGGCGATAGCGCGTGCCGGCATCGCGCTTCAGGGCCGCGATCTCGCCCTCATAGACGATCGCGCCCCGGCGCACGATCGCGACCCGGTTGCAGACGTCCTCGACCTCGGTCAGCAGGTGACTGGACAGCAGCACGGTCATCCCCTGGTCGGCCAGCCGGCGAATCAGCAGCCGCATGTCGCGCATACCGGCGGGATCAAGGCCGGTCGCCGGCTCGTCGAGCAGCAGCAGTCGCGGGGCGCGCAGCAGCGCGGCCGCGATCCCCAGGCGCTGGCGCATCCCGTGCGAGTAGCCGCCGACGCGATCGCGCCGGCGGTCAGTCAGCTCGACGGTATCCAGCGCCTCGTCGATCCGCGCGCGGGCGCCGCCGCCGTCGTACGCGGCCAGCAGCTCGAGGTTGCGCTGCGCGTTCAGGTATGGGTAGAAGGTCGGCGCCTCGACGAACCCGGCGACCCCATCCAGCGCCCGCACGCTGTGCGCGGGGTCGCGGCCGAACAGCGCCACGCTGCCGGCGGTCGGGCTGATCAGGCCCAGCATCATCCGCAGCGAGGTGGTCTTGCCGGCGCCGTTGGGTCCCAGGTAGCCGTACACGTCCCCGGTCTGCACGGTCAGGTCGACGCCGTCGACGGCGGTCAGCTCGCCGTAGCGCTTGACCAGCCCCCGAACCTCGATCGGGGGCCGGTCACCGCCGAGCGCCACGGCGGCAGCGTCGGTCACGGGGTCAGCGCCCGCGCCGCCTGCTCGGCTGCGTAGGGCGCCACCGAGCCGATCACGGTGTAGGAGACGCCGTCGCGCGCGAAGCTGAGCACGGTGCCGAGCGCGGTACCGAGCTCGTGTCCTGTGACGCCGTCGATCGACACGGTCGGCAGGCTGAGGCCGCCCCGGTCGCCCGACGAGCCGCCGGCAGACGATCGGGAGGCCGAGCCACCCGGGCCCCGGTTCTCAAGCACCGCGATCCCTCCCAGACCCTGGCCGTAGGTGACCAGCGCCGTCGGCACGCCGCCCCAGTCCAGCAGGGTCACGTCGTGGCGCGGCAGCCCGACCAGCGACGCGGGCGCCACCAGCGGGAACTGCACCTCGGCCGCGACCTGCTTGACGCCGTGCACCTGGAGGTGCATCGCCCGCTTCATCCCGGGGCCACCCGGGTGGCGATCGACCGTCGCGAGCTTGACGACCTGGTAGCCGCTCGGCGGCGAGATCGCGAAGTCCGATGCCGGCACCGCGCCGTAGGAGACGTTCGTCAGCGTCAGCTGAATGACCGGCGTCGAGTTGCCGCGCGCGTAGATCGAGAACTGCAGCGGCACGCCGCGCGCCGCGTCCCAGGCCAGCTGCAGGGACCCGAGCAGGCCGCCGGAGTGCTTGGGCGAGACCGAGACCGAGTACGCGGCCAGCCCGCCGACGTCGGTGGGATCGGCGGTCGTCGCTCCGGCCAGGGCGACATGGGACATCAGCTTCTGGATCTCGGCCTGGATGCGGGCCACCGTCGGCACGTGGTCGCCGGCGGCGCCCGCGCTCGAATCGCCCGTCGCGTGCGCCGGCAGGGCGCCTTCGTAGACCGACCGCGACGCGGGATCGGAGATCCAGAAGGACCCGTTCGAGGCGACCAGCTCGGCGTCGCCGTTGGACGTCTGAAGCTCGATGCGCAGGCTGTGCGCGCCGATCCACAGACGGCCACTGGCGCCCTGCAGGAGCGGATCGCGCGGCCCGCCGGTGAAGTCGGATGAGCTGATCAGGTTGTTGGTGAACTGCACGTCAGCGGAGATCCCGACCGGCGCCTTGGACGACAGCGCGGAATGGACCGCCTGGGCCAGGGGTCGTGGCGCAGGGACTGGATTGGACGAGGTCGCCGCCACCGCGATCGCGGCCCCACCCCCGATCGCGACGACGAGACCGACGATCGCGGCCAGCAGGCGGCCGGTTGAGGCTGTGCGCAGATATCTCATGGCGTCAAGATCGCAGACGTGCTTGAAATAACTTTGACACAACCGACCCATGGCCCCGTCCAGCACCATGCCCCCCGGACCGCCGCTGCCGCGCCTGCTTCAGACCGCGGCGCTGCTGCTCGCCGGGACGCGGTTCCTGGAGACGTGCCAGCGTCGCTACGGCGACCTGGTGACCGTCTCGACCGTGTTCGACGAGCGGCTGGTGATGGTCTTCTCGCCGGCTCTGCTGCACGAGATCTTCACGGCGCCCGGCGAGCAGTTGCGCGCCGGCGAGGCCAACGTGCTGCTCGGGCCCGTGCTCGGACAGCGCTCACTGCTGCTGCTCGACGGTGCCGAGCATCTGCGCCAGCGCCGCCTGATGCTCGGCCCCTTCCATGGCGCCAGGATGCTCGCACAGCTCGACACGATCCGCGCCTGCGCCGACGCCGAGATCGACAGCTGGCCGGTCGGCGAGCCGTTCGCCCTGCTGCCGCGGATGCGGGCGCTGACGCTGGCGGTGATCCTCCGGGTCGTGTTCGGGCGCTCGGACGCCGGGCCGGAGCGCGGCCGGCTGGCGGCGCGGCTGCGCGAGATGATCGAGCCGTTGTCGCGTCCTGGCGGCGTGATCGCGCTGGCGGCGATCATCCGGGGGGCCGGCGGCCGGCGCTCGGCGCGTGCGTTCTCGGCTCGCCGCCGGGCCGTGCACGAGTTGGTCGCCGAGGAGATCGCACGCAGGCGCGCGGACCCGCATCTGCAGGCGCGCGACGACGTGTTCTCGGCGCTGCTGCTCGCCCGCGACGAGCAGGGGCGCGGCCTATCCGACGAGGAGGTCCGAGACCAGCTGCTGACGCTGCTGCTCGCCGGACACGAGACGACCGCCACCGGGCTGGCCTGGACGTTCGATCTGGTGCTGCGCGACGCGCGCGTGCGCGAGCGCGCCGCCGCGCTCGACGATCGCTATCTGGACGCGGTCGTCAAGGAGGCGCTGCGGATCCGCTCGGTGATCCCATTGATCGGCCGGGTCGTGCGCGAGCGTCCGTTCGCGCTGGCCGGCTACGAGATCCCGGTCGGCGCCGAGCTCGATCCGTCGATCCGCACGATCCACCGCCGCGCCGACCTGTACCCGGACCCCGGGCGCTTCCTGCCCGAGCGCTTCCTCGGCCTCGACGCGCCTGACACGTATACCTGGACGCCGTTCGGCGGTGGCACGCGCCGCTGCCTGGGGGCCAGCTTCGCGCAGGCCGAGATGCGGATCGTGCTGGGCCGCGTGCTGGCCCGAGCGGCGCTGTCGCTCGTCGACCGGCGGCCGGCGCGGGCGCAGTTTCGCGGGATCGTGCTGGCGCCGCGCGGCGGCGTGCGCGTGATCGCGCGGCGCGCGCCGCTGTCCCCGCCCAGCCGCGCCACATGGCGATCACCGAATAAGCTGCTCGGCGATGCGTGAGGCGCTGATCTGCGAACCGCTGCGGACGCCGGTCGGGCGCTTCGGCGGGGTGTTCCGCGACGTTGCGGTGACCGTCCTGGCGACGACCGTGATCCGCGCGGTGATCCAGCGCAGCGGGCTGCCGGCAGAGGCCGTCGATGACGTGATGCTCGGGCAGGGATACGCCAACGGCGAGGCGCCCGCCCTCGGCCGCGTCGCCGCGCTCGACGCCGGGCTTGGGATCGAGGTTCCCGGGCTGCAGGTGGACCGCCGCTGCGGCTCGGGGCTGCAGGCGATCATCCTCGCGGCGATGCAGGTCCAGACCGGCGCCTCGGACCTGGTGCTGGCGGGCGGCGCCGAGAGCATGAGCCAGGCGGAGCTGTACTCGACCCAGCTGCGCTGGGGCGCGCGCTCGGGCGGCGCGATGCTCGAGGACCGGCTCGTGCGCGGCCGCGTCACCGCCGGCGGCGAGAATTACCCCGTGCCGGGCGGGATGATCGAGACCGCCGAGAACCTCCGGCGCGAGTACTCCATCCCGCGCGCGGAGCAGGACGCGTTGGCCCTGCGCTCGCACCAGAACGCCGTGGCCGCGCAGGACAGCGGAACCTTCGCCGAGG
>JBOGYE010000359.1:0-4371 GCA_050696635.1 Solirubrobacteraceae bacterium
ATCGCGATCCGGGCGATCCGGACCCCGTCGATCCCCTCGCGCGCGATCCGGCCGACGGCTGCCGCCAGGATCCGCTCGCGAGCGGTGGGGCGACCGGCGCCCTCGCTCACTCGGGGGCGGGCGCCCAGTCCGCGAGCGCGGGCGCCGAGTCCGCGAGCGCGGGCGCCATGTCGGCGCGGATGCGGTCGGCGAACCAGGCCACGCCCGCCTCCCGGGCGCCGAGCGGCCCGCAGCTGTAGCCGCGCGTCATCAGCCCACGCTGGACGTTGTCGACCAGGTCGATGTCCTCGTCGAGCACGAGCGTGTTCAGGCGCTGGTTGGCCCACTGGACCAGGCGCGTGCGCGGATCGGCCCCGGCCGCCCGGTAGCTGCCGAACGTGTCCGCGGTCCGCGTGACCCCGTCGGGCAGCATCTGCCAGGTGTTGACCTGATCGGGGTACAGGTCGATCGTCGTGTTGGGGTAGACGAACGCGTAGCGCCAGACGTGCCGATCCTCGTCGCGCAGGCCCGGCATCGGCGTGACCATGCGCGCGTACAGGCGCTCGAGGCGGTTGCTGGACGGCTTGTCGCGCAGCGGCGCCTCGAACCAGACGTAGCCGTCGTGGGCCTCGACGTCGTAGTGCTTGTAGTCGAGCATCCGCATCAGGCCCGGATGGGCGATCGGGATGTGGTAGCCCTCCAGGTAGTTGTCGGCGACGGCCTTCCAGTTCGCCGGCTGGGTGCCGGTGCTGGGAGAGAAGGCCTCGAGCCTCTCGATCCGATACCGCGCGAGGCGCTCGGGCAGGTCCCCGACGATCTCGGCGAGCGCGGTCGCGTCGCGGTCGAGGTTGACGAACACCAGACCGCACATCTCCTCGACCCGAGCCGGCATCAGTCCGAGCGCGGACTTGTCGAGCTTGTCGCCGAATCCGAGGCCCTCGGGAACGCCGATCAGCGTGCCATCGAGCTTGTACGTCCAACCGTGGTAGCGGCAGCGGATCGCGGCCTTGCACTGGCCCGAGCCGCTCAGCAGGCGCGAGCCGCGGTGGCGGCAGACGTTGCGGTAGGCGCGCAGCGAGCCATGCTCGTCGCGGACCACGAGCACCGGCTGGTCGCCGGCCTGGGCGGTGATGTAGCTGCCGGCGCGCGGCAGCGCCCCGACATGCCCCGCAAGCTGCCAGCTGCGCTCGAAGATCAGCCGCTGCTCGGCGTCCTGCAGGGACGGGTCGGTGTACAGGCGCGCGGCGAGCGCGCTGCCGGGCGGCGTGGCCGTTCCGGGGGGGTGGTGGCGGTCGGGGGCGATCAGCGTGGTGTCCATGGCCTCGATCCTGACTTTGTGATCAGTTGGTGTATTCTACCCCGCATGGTCAAGCGCGCGTCGTGGTTGTCGATCACGCCCGAACCCGAGCGCGAGCTGCCTTGCGCGGTCGCCACGCTGGCCAGCGGTCGCGCCGCAGCGCCCGAGGCAGTGGCCGCCGAGACGGCGCGGGTGCAGCGACTGGTGCTGCGCGGCAGCCGGCGCCGCTGGCTGAGCTACCTGCACGAGGTCGTCGGGTTGACCGAGCGCGTTCCCGCGGGCGGCGAGGATCTCGAGGCCGCTCGGGCGCGAGCCCGCGCGGTGATCTCAAACCACCACAACCTGCTGCTCGCGCTGCCCGGATCCGGGGCACGCATAACCGCCGAAGACCGCGCGCTTCTGACCGCGCGCACGCGAATCGAAGGAGCCAGATGACCGCCACCGCCGCACACGCCTCTGCCGAGCTGACCGACCAGCAGCGCGCGCTGCAACAGCGCGCCCGCGAGTTCGTGCAACGCGTGCTGAGACCTTTGGAGCTGGAGGCGGAAGCCGCCGGCGGCCGGCTGCCTGACGAAACCGTCGCCGAGATCAAGCGCGAGGCGATCGCCGCGCGGCTGCACTGCGGCCGGATCCCCGAGGCGATCGGCGGGCAGGGCTGGTCGATGCTCGAATGGTTTCTGGTCAACGAGCAGTTCGGGCGCGTCACCAACGGCCTGCACTGGCACGTGCCCGGCGTCTACAACGTCTGGACCGAGGCCACGTCCGAGCAGCTGGAGCGCTACGTGGCGCCGGTGATGCGTGGCGAGGGGGGCGACGCCTACGCGGTCACCGAGGCGGAGGCGGGCTCTGATTCGAGCGCCGTCGCGACGACCGCCGTGCGCGGCGCCGGTGCCAACGGCTGGCGGATCAACGGCGAGAAGTGGTTCGTGACCTCGGGCGACGTGGCTCGCGTGCTGATCGTGATGGCCAACGCGGTCGACGGCTCGCAGCGCCTGCCGACACTGTTCCTGGTCGAGCCGCGCACGTCCGGCGTGGAGTTCGTCGACGACCCGCTGTACACGCACAACTACCCGCACGGCCACCCGACGATTCGCTTCACTGACGTCGAGGTCTCAGACGACGCCGTGATCGGCGGCGTCGGCAACGGCGACGACCTGCAGCGGGCCTGGTTCACCGAGGAGCGGATCGGGATCGCCACCCACGGGCTCGGCGCGATGTGGCGGCTGCTCGACGAGACGACGGCATGGGCCCTTGAGCGCGTCCAGGGCGGGCGCCGGATCATGGACCACCAGGGGATCTCATTTCCGCTGGCCGACTCCGCGACCGACGCGACGCTCGGTCGGCTGCTCGCGCTGCATGCCTGCGCGATGGTCGACGGCGGCGCCGACCCGAAGCTGCTCCACGCCAAGGCGTCGATGGCCAAGCTGTTCGTGTCGGAGGCCGCCGGGCGCTGCGCCGATCGCGCGGTCCAGGCCTTCGGCGGCCGCGGCTACCTGCGCTCCAACGTCGCCGAGCGCTTCCTGCGCGAGCTGCGCGTCGACCGGATCTGGGAGGGGACCAGCGAGATCCAGCGGCTGATCATCGCGCGGGCGCTGGAGCGCCGCGGCGTGGAGGCGACGATTCATTGACCGTCGCCGACCCCGTTCTGGGCCGCGGCTTTGACCTGCGGCGGCTGATGGCGCCCCAGTCGATCGCGGTCGTCGGCGCCACCGATCGGCCCGATAGCTACGGCGGTCAGGCGCTGCTCAACCTCGAGCTGGTCGGCTTTCCCGGCCAGGTCTGGGGCGTGAACCCGCGGCGGAGCGAGGTGCTGGGACGCCCCTGCGTGCCGAGCGTCGCAGAGCTGCCTGAGCCGGTCGATGCGGTGGTGGTGGCGATCCCGGCGGCCGGCGTGCCGGACGCGATCGAGCAGGCGGGCGCGCGCGGCTGCGGCGGCGCCGTCGTGTTCAGCGCCGGCTTCGGCGAGATAGTCGGCGGCGTCGGACTCCAGCGCGAGCTGGTTGCGGCGGCGTTGCGTCACGGACTGCCGCTGTGCGGGCCCAACTGCAACGGGATCGTCTCGCCGGGGCGCCGGATGGCGCTGTGGGGCGACGCGCTGGCCGTGCCCGAGCCCGGACCGGTGGCGCTCGTCTCCCAGAGCGGCAACGTGGCGGTCAACGCGCTTGCGACCCGGCGCGGGCTGCGCTTCCACACCGTGATCGCAAGCGGCAACCAGGCGGTCCTGTCGGCCGCCGACCACGTCGAGTTCCTGGTCGGCGAGCAGGGGGTGGGCGCGATCGCCCTGTACCTGGAGGACGACGGCGGTCCGCGGCTGGTCGATGCGCTGGCGGCCGCAGCCGACGCGGGAGTGCCGGTGGTGGTGCTCAAGGTTGGGCGCTCGGCTGCGGGGGCGCGTGCCGCCGCCGCCCACAGCGGCGCGCTGGCGGGCGACCAGCGGGTGTTCCGGGCGCTGGTGGACGAGGCGGGCGCGATCTGGGCCGACGACGTGCACGAGCTGCTGGAGCTGTCAAAGACGATCGCGGTGGCGCGAACGGCCGTGCCGCGCCGCGGTCGGGTGGCCCGGAGCCCGGGGGCCGCCGGCCCGGGCGCCGGAGAGTCAGCGCCTGCGTCCCGCCGCCCGGCCGCGAGCGCGCGGGGGCTGGCGATCATGACCTGCTCGGGAGGTGACTCGGCCCAGGGCGCCGACGAGGCCGCCCGGCTCGGGCTGGCGCTGCCGTCGCTCGCGGCGGCGACGCGGGCGCGGCTGGCCGAGCTCTTGCCGTTTGCCGCCACGGTCGCCAATCCGCTCGACTACACGGCGATGATCTGGGGCGAGGAGGAGGCGCTCGCCGAGCTCGTGCGCGCGCTGGGCGAGGACCCCGAGATCGGCCAGGTGCTGGTGTTCTACGACCAGCCGGCCGGCCTGACGGGAGCCGCGGAGGAGTCCTGGGCCGCGGTCCGGCGCGCGATCGTGCTGGGCGCGGCGCGCAGCCCGGCGATGACGGTCGTCTCCTCGACGCTGCCGGAGCTGCTCGACGACGGCGCGGCGGCGGAGCTGCACGGCGCCGGCGTGCCGGCGGCCGCGGGGCTGCGGACCGGCCTGCGATGTGCAGCGG
>JBOGYE010000360.1:0-16045 GCA_050696635.1 Solirubrobacteraceae bacterium
GGTGGTGCCCGCGCGAACCGGCGTGCGGCGAGCGACGCGGACCCCGGCGGCGCGCAGCGCCGCGATCAACTCGCGCCCGGCTTGCTGCGCCGGGTGGCGGAAGTACCTGGTGCCATACGGGTTGCTCCACCCGCGGTCGAATGACAGCGCGCTCAGCTGACCCTCGACCTCGACCGACGGCCGATTGCCGGTCGCCGGCGTGCCTCGATCGGCGTCGAACATGGTCTCGTCGGCGACGATCGGGCCGCGCAGCACGCGGATCCCGGTGCTCGTCACGAGGTTGGCCACCAGCTGCTGGATCGTCGCCCCGGTGCCGTAACCGGCTCGGTCAAAGCTCGCAGAGCCGAACGTCGGGTCCCCGCCGCCGCGCAGGTACACCGTGCCCGCGTAGGTGCCGTCGTGCAGCGAGCCCGTGCCCAGCAGCGACGTGGTCAGGGTGGCGTCGGGCCCGAAGCGCTGCAGCGCCGTAGTGGTCGTGTACAGCTTCTCGACCGAGGCCGGCAGGCGCCCGGTGTTGGCGCGGTGCGAGTACAGGACCTGGCCGTTGGTCAGATCGACGACGTAGGCGCCGCTGTAGACGCCGACCTTGCGCATGCCGCGGTTCAGGACGCGCACCGCGCTGCGCAGTGCCGGGGAGGGTGGCGCGGTGACGACCGGCGCCGACGGCCCCACGCCGGCGCCGCCGCCCTGGCCGAGCGCCGCCCCCGGCGCCGAGGCTGCCACCGCCACGACGAGCGTCACGAGCAGCACCCGCAGGCAGGAGACGACGACGAGTCGATCTGACCGCATCGCTGATGTCTAACCCATCCGGTGCGCGGAAGCTTCGGTCATTCGCCGCCGTGGCGGTGCGACTGCGCCCGTCAATAGACTATGCGCGCCATGGGAAAGGTCGTCAAGCTGGATGCGTCGACGGCTCGCGGTCGCGAGCGCGCGTCACGGCCCAAGTCCGGCGCCGCACAGCGCAGGCGCCGTCGCTCCAAGGCCGCGCTGGTGCTCGGCGGCGGCGGCTTTACCGGCGGCGTGTACGAGATCGGCGCGCTGCGGGCGCTTGACCTGCTGGCGGTCAACGGCGCGGTGACCCAGTTCGACGTCTACGTCGGCACCAGTGCGGGGGCGTTCGTGGCCGCGGCCGTGGCCAACGGGGTCAGCCCCGAGGAGATGATGGCGGTGATCGTCGGCGATCAGCCGACGAGCTTCCCGGACGCGCGCGTCGGTTCGCTGCTGGCACCCAACTACCGGCAGTTCGTCGCTCGCGGGGTGATGTTCCCGCTTCGCCTGGCGCAGCTGCTGCGCTCCGTGGGGCGCGACATCGGTCAGATCTCGGCGGTCGATGTCGTGCTCGGGCTGGCCGGCGCGCTGCCGGCCGGACTGTATTCCGGCGAGGGCGTCGAGCGCTACGTGCGACGGATCCTGGCCGATGGCGGCCGGACCGACGACTTCCGCAAGCTTCGCCACGAGCTGTATGTGGCGGCGACCGATCTCGACAGCTGCGAGCGGGTCGTGTTCGGCGCCGAGGGCTGGGACGGGATTCCGATCTCGAAGGCGGTCAGCGCCTCGAGCGCGCTGCCGATGATCTACCGGCCCGTTCGGATCGGCGACCGCGAGTATGTCGACGGCGGGATCGCGTCGACGACCAACCTCGACATCGCTGTCGAGGCCGGCGCGAAGCTCGTGGTGGTGGTCAACCCGCTGGTCCCGTACAGCCGCGAGGACGTGGCGCGCGTGCGGACGCTGACCGGCGCGCGCCCGCGCCACGTCTCAGACATGGGCTTCCCGCACATTGGCTACCAGGCGTTCAAGCTGCTGGCCCACCAGCGTCTGCGAGACGAGGCGCGCCACTGGGAGGATCGCTATCCCGGCGTCGACATCATCCTGATCGAGCCCGACCCGGCCGACGAGCTGATGTTCCAGACCAGCGTGATGAACTTCTCCTCCCGGGTCGACATCGCCCGGCACGGGTTCCAGTCGGTGACGATGAAGCTGGCGCAGGACTATCAGCGCTACAAGCGGATCTGCGCCCGCCACGGGATCGAGATCTCGGCCACCCGCCTGCGCCAGGTGGTCAAGCACTTCGAAGCCGAGCGCGAGCCCGCGAGCGCTTGGCGCAAGATCCTGGCGCAGACGACCTCCACGCTGCTGCGCCAATCGGCGGCACGCTAGCGCGATCACCGCGTAGCAGGCCGCGCGTCACCGGCCCACGGCCCGATCTCTCGCGCGGCACGGCGTGACGTATGTCGACCGGCCTGAGCCCTAAGCCCCGGCCACCTGAGCGTGAGGCTGTGGCGAGCTTGTCATCTCGCGCAGGCTGGAGAGGAACAGGGTCTTGTCGATCCGACCGTTGAAGATCGGGACGCCCAACTCGCAGCACTTGACGATCACGTCGCGCCGGTCCAATCCGGCCTCGCGCGCCAACTCGGTGGGCGTCAGGTGATTGGCCATCGGGTGTGCCTCCTTTTGCCGATCGCTACTGCCGTAAGTATGGCTAGTCCGCCGGACGGAGGCAAACCGCGCTGGACGAAAGTTGGCCGGCGGGGGCAGCGGCGGCACGGGTCCTGCCCTGGACGGTCGGCCCTGTGGCCTGCTCTGCACGGTCGCCCCCGTCGCCACCCCACCCAGGCCCGCCTCGGCGGTCGCCCGCGGGGCGCCTGCACCACCACCCGTGGGCCCGCGCTGGCGGGCGCTGTGGAATACTCATGCCCATCGGGGCGTGGCGCAGCCTGGTAGCGCGCACCGTTCGGGTCGGTGAGGTCCCCGGTTCAAATCCGGGCGCCCCGATTTATTTGTTGGGAGTTGCAGGGATTTAGGCGGAGAGCGGTCGCGTATCGGGCTGGCCTCGGTCCTGCCGGTCGAGCGTGACGATGCGGCCCTCTGAGTCGAGTCGCGCTGGGAGGCGGGCGTGGTTGAGGAGCATCAGCGCGAGCAGCTCAGCACCGGAGGGCCGACCCCGGTCGGTCAGACGCAGCGCACGTCCTGGCGACCCAGCTCGCCACGGACGCGGGTCAAGTCCAGCTCGTCAAGCTCGCGGCCGGTCTGCAACGACACGGCGGCGGCGATCCCGGCGGCCTGGCCGGTGACGATGCAGCAGGCCATGTTCCGCGTCGCCGCATGCGCGATCCGGTCGCCGCCGATCGCGCGCCCCGCGACCAGCAGCCGCCGGACGCCGCGTGGCAGCATCGACCGGTACGGGATCTGCATGTAGCGCCTCGCAGCACCCCGTCGACCTGACCACCGGAGCCGGCTTGGACGAAGCGCTGGCCGGCTGCGAGGTCGTAGTCGACGCGAGCAACGGCCAGAGCCCTCCGAGGTCACGGGCGGTGCTCGTCGACGGATCGCGCCGTCTGATCGAGGCCGAGGCGCGCGCCGGCGTGCGACACCACCGCCAGCCAGTCGGCGAACGTCCGCGGCCCCCGCACGTCACGATCAGCGCAGGTCAAGCCCCCTCGCGCAACGCGCGACCGTCTCCTCCACGTCGACGGGCTGCACTCGCGCCCGGGCGGCCGGCGAGATGCGCCAGTGCGCGGCCGCCGCCAGCATCGTTGCCACGAGGTCGTGGAACTGAGTCGCACGGACGACCGTCCACGGCACTCCGCCGTGCTCGACCACCTGCTCCTGCTCGAGCTTGACCCGCGAACGCCCCCTGAACCGGCGATGGTCCGCCGCGCCGACCCGGCGGCCCAGGGGGCGGGGTGCCTTGGCTCAGGGCTGGGGCGGCACGAGGTGGCGCCCGAAGTACCGGAGCGTAAGCTGCCACGACTGCCCGGCGTCATCATCGCCGGCGGGCTCGTCGGGCAGCTGCGACTGGGCCAGGAAGGCGTGCCCGAGCCCCGCGTAGACGCGGTGCTCGAACTCCGCGGGGCTGGTGCGCATCGCCTCAACGAAGCGGCTGACGTTCTCGCCCCCGACGGCCTCGTCGCGGTCGCCCCAGAACGCCAGCACCGGTCCGCGCATCCGCGGCGCGAGATCCAGCGGCGCCGGCGGCGGCGATACGAGCGTCGTCTGCGGGACCGGAAAGCCATAGTAGGCGACGACCGCGAGCGCGTCCTCGAGCGCCGCAAGGTCGAGCGCGAGCGTGCCGCCCATGCAGAAGCCCAGCACGCCAACCGGGGTCGGCGAAGCGCCACCGCCTCCGCCGTCGGTTCCCCCACCGCCGCGCCCGTCCCGCAGCCCGGCGATCAGCGCCCGCAGGTCGCCGAGAGCGCCCGACTCGTCGAGGCCGGCCCGCCGCGCCACCGCCGCCTCGAAGCTGCGCTCGGCGAGCGGCCCCTGGCGGAAGAAGATGTCGGGCAGGGCCGCCCGGAGACCGCGGGCGGCCAGGCGCGCGCAGAGGTCGAGATAGAAGTCGGAGGGGCCGTAGATGTCGGCCACGACGACCACCGTCGGCGCGTCACTGCCGCCGGCGCCGGCGCCGGCGCCGAGCGTGTCATCGACCGTCGCCGGCCCCCCGTCGGGCGCGACCAGCGCCACCGGCATCAGTGCGCCCTCGGTGACTGCCACCTTGATCAGCGCGGGCCGCGACGCGAGCGCCGCGCGGTCGGCCGGCATCGCGGGATGGCACATCAGCCGGGACCATCTGGATCCGGCGCGCACGGTCCCGCGGCCCAGCGGTCGTGCAACGCTCGATCGGCGCTCGTTGATCCACCCATAACACCAGTATTCCTAACAATGGTCATAATGGATTGTTCGAAACAGGAGTATATTTCACGAACCAACCCGGGCGGCAACGAGGAGAGCGATGCTTCAGACCAGGCGAATTTCAGGCGGCCGCGTCGCGATGCTGGCCACGATTCTCACCGCCTGCGCGGCACTCGCCGGCTGCGGCGGCAGCGGTGCCACCAGCTCGGCCTCGCCGCCGGCGGCACAGACTTCGGCCCCGGCCGCCGGCTCCGGTGCGAGCTCGTCGGCGAGCTCCGGGGCCCAGAACGGCGCCGCGACCGGCACGAAGCTCGAGATCGCGGTCTTCAGCCCGTTCACCGGACCCAACGCGATCTACGGATACTTCAACTACAACGGCTGCGTCCCGGCCGTCAACGCGATCAACGCCGCGGGCGGCGTGCTCGGCCACCCGCTCTACTGCCAGATCGTCGACGACCGCGGCGAGCCGGCCGACGCCGTCCCGGCGGCGCAGAACATGATCGCGACCTCCTCGCACCTGGTCGGACTGATCGACGGCAACAGCGGACTGCTGTCGCCTACCGTCCCCGTGCTCAGCGCGGCCCACATCCCCGAGATCTCGCTCGGCGGCGACGACCAGTTCGACAAGAGCACCTACCCGTACTTCTGGCGCACGACCCCGGGCGACGACCAGGCCGGCTACGCGCTCGCCGCCTACGTCAAGTTCGAGACGCCGTACACGAAGATCGGTGCGATCTTCGGCAACGACCAGGCGGCCCAGGGCAACGTTCCGGGCCTCGTGGCCGGCGCCAAGAACCTCGGCCTGCAGATCGTCTCAAACCAGGCCATCGCGCTGGACCAGACCTCGTATCAGACCGAGGTCACGCAGCTGCTGGGTGCGCACCCGCAGGTGATCGTGACCGAGTCCGATCCGCAGACCGCCGGCGTGCTCCTCGCCAACCTGCGGCAGGCCGGCGGTCTGAAGCCGCTCGTCGGGACCTCGGGGACGGTCGGCAACGACTACGACAGGGCCGCCACCTCCGCGCTGGGCAAGAGCACGTTCGAGAAGGACTTCGTGCGGATCACGCAGTTCACCGCCACGTCGGGACCGGCGTTTGACGTCTGGAAGGCGGCTCTGCTCGGCAGCAAGCAGATCAAGAACCCCTCGCAGTATGAGACCGGCTACGGACCCGAGGTGGCCTACGACCACACCACGATGCTCGCGCTCGCGATGCTCGCGGCCAAGAGCACCGATCGCGTGACCTACAACCCCTACATCGCCAAGATCACCCAGGGCTCCACCGTCGTGCACTCATTCGCTCAGGGCAAGGCGGCGCTCGCGGCCGGCAAGACGATCGACTTCGTCGGCCTCGAGGGCAAGATCGCGTTTAACAAGTACCACAACTCGGCCGGGGTCTGGTCGGCCGACAACCCGGTCACCAACGCCTCCATCAAGATGATCTCGGCCGCGGACATGTCCAGGGCCCTGGGCCGTTGAGCGCGCGAACCGGTGCCGGGCGCCCTGGCGAGCCGGGCGCTTGGGCGCGCGTCCGGGAGGTTGGCGCCTCGTGACGCTGCTGGTCACGATCGTCGTATTCGGGCTCTACAGCTCGGCGCTGCTGGCAATCGGCGGAGTCGGGTTCTCGATGCAATTCGGCGTCACGAACGTGCTCAACCTCGCCTACGGCTCGATCCTGACCTCCTGCATCTTCGTCGACTACTGGCTGACCGGCCACAGCAACAACATCTGGCTGGCGATGCTGGTGGGTGCGCCCGCCGGCGCGGTGATCTCATTCGGCATCGGACACCTCTTGATCGGCGCGTTCCTGCGCCGGGGCGCGTCGGGCTTCAGCATCGCGATGGTGACGATCGCGCTGAGCCTGATGATCCAGTTCACGCTGGAGGCGATCCAGGGGCCTTACATCGACGCGTTCGCGTCCAACGCCACCAACGCGCTGACGATCGCGGGCGTCAACATCTCCAGCGTGCAGATCGTGGCGATCGCGATCGCCGTCGCCGCGATGCTCGTGATCCACTTACTGCTGCGGATGACCAAGCTCGGACTGGCGATGCGCGCGACCGCCGACGACGTCTCGCTGACGCGCAGCTGCGGCGTCTCGCCGACGCGCACGCGCGCCGTCGCGTGGCTCGTGTCCGGCGCTCTGTGCGGGATCTGCGGCGTGCTGCTCGGGCTCGACGAGGGCACCTTCTCCGGCTCGACCGGCGACAGCATCTTCATCACGATCGCCGCCGCGGCGGTCGTCGGGGGGATCGGCAAGCCCTATGGCGCGATGATCGGCGCGCTCGTTGTCGGGATGATCAGCGAGGCGAGCTCGGCGATCATCTCGCCGTCGTACAAGGAGATCGCCGCGTGGGTGCTGCTGGTGGTCGTGCTGATGGTCCGCCCCCAGGGGATCTTCGCCGAGTTCGCCTCCGAGCGGGAGTTGGTGGCTTGAGCGCCGCCAACGTCTACTACGTCAGCGGCCTGGCGATCCTGTTCGGGATCAACCTGATCGCCGTCTGGGGGCTGGACCTCCAGTTCGGCCTCGCCGGGATCAACAGCTTCGCCTACATCGTCTTTCAGGCTGCGGGAGCCTACGCAACCGGTCTGCTGGCGCTCAAGCCCGCGGGCGCGTACGGCAGCTTCGAGAGCTATTTCGGTGGTGCCGACCTGCCGTTTCCGCTGCCCCTGCTCGGCGGTGCGCTGGTCGGGGCCCTGCTTGCGGTGCCGGTCGGGCTGATCGCGATGCGACGATTGCGTGGCGACTACCAGGCGATGGCGATGCTCGTCCTGTCGTTGATCGCGACCGGGCTCGTCGACGCCCAGACCAACTGGTTCAACGGTCCGGCCGGGATCTCACTCGTGCCGCAGCCGTTCGGAGGCCCGACGGTGGCCCCCCAGACCTTCCACTGGATCTTCCTGGCGATCGTCGCCGGCTGCTGCGTGATCGCCTGGTGGATCGCGCGCGGGATCTCGCGCTCCCCGCTGGGGCGCCTGCTGCGCGCGGCGCGCGACAGCGAGAGCGCGGTCGAGGCGCTCGGCCGAAACCCCAACGCCCTGCGGATGACCGCGCTGGTCGCCGGTGGCTTCCTCGCGGGCCTCAGCGGTGGCCTGCTGGTGGAGAACGTGACCGCCTGGAGCCCCGCGAGCTGGCTCTACCCCGAGACGTTCCTGTTCTTCACCGCGCTGTTCGTCGGCGGCCGAGGCAACCTCGGCGGCGCTGCGCTCGGGGTGCTGGTCGTGCCGATCGGGATCGTCGAGGTCACCCGCCGCCTGCCCGCGTTCGGCTACCCGGGGCTGATCGACTCGCTCGACTTCGTCGCGATCGGCGCTCTGATGCTCGCCTTCCTGTGGTTCCGTCCCAACGGCCTGATCGCCGAGCGCAAGCGCGTGATCCGACCTCCGGGTGAGCGGCCTCCCCGGCTGGGGCCGCGCCTTCTGGGGCGGGCTCCGTCACGGTGAGCGAGCTCGGGCCGGTCTCGCAGGCGCCGCTGCTCCAGGTCGACGGGCTGGCGTGCCGATTCGGCGCCGTCCAGGCGGTCGACGACGCGTCGTTTCAGGTGCGCGCCGGCACGATCACCGGTCTGATCGGGCCCAACGGAGCCGGCAAGTCGACGGTGATCAACCTGATCAGCGGCCGCACGCGACTCCAGCGCGGCAGCGTGCGCTTCGATGGACGCGAGATCACGGGCGAACGTCCGCACGAGGTGGCGCGCCACGGGATCGTCCGCACGTTCCAGCAGGCGAACGTGTTCGGACGGCTGACCGTGCTCGAGAACCTGCTCGTCGGCGCGCAGCCGTGGAGCGGCGAGGGCCTGCGCAGCGCGCTGGGGCCGCGCCGGGGGTGGTCGGCGGCCGAGGGACAGCTGCAGCAGCGCGCGTTCGCGCTGCTTGACCGGTTCGGGCTGGAGCGGATCGCCAACGACTACGCCGGCTCGCTGAGCGGCGGCCAGAAGCGGCTCGTGGAGCTGATGCGGGCCTTGATGGCACAGCCTGCGATGCTGCTGCTCGATGAGCCGATGGCGGGCGTCAACCCGACGCTTGCGGTATCGATCGCCGAGCGTCTCGAGGAGCTCCGCGACGAGGGGATGACGATGCTGATGGTTGAGCACGAGCTGCGCCTGGTCGAGCGGCTGTGCGACCCGGTCGTCGTGATGGCCCGCGGGCGCGTGCTCGCCGAGGGGACGATGGACGAGCTCGCGCGCAACGAGGAGGTGGTCGATGCCTACCTCGGAGGCTGAGCGGCCGCAGCCGCTGCTGGCGCTGGACGCGGTCGCGTCCGGGTACGGCTCGGGGCTGGTGGTCCGCGGCGTGAGCCTATGCGCCGGTCGCGGCGAGACGATCGCGATCATCGGCCCCAACGGCTCGGGCAAGAGCACGCTGCTGAAGACGATCGCCGGGCTGGTGCCCGCTGCCGCGGGCAGCATCGTCCACGACGGGGTCGAGGTCACGCCGCTGCCAGCCGAGGCGCGCTCGCGACGTGGGATCGCCTACGTCCCGCAGGAGCGCGAGGTCTTCTCGTCGCTGACGGTGCGGGAGAACCTTCTGATGGGCGGGTTCGGGCTGGCCCGCGGCGAGGTCCGGGATGCGATCGCGCGTGTGTTCGAGACCTACCCGATCCTGGCGCCGCTCGAGCAGGCGCTCGCCGGACGGCTCAGCGGCGGCGAGCGCAAGACGCTGGCGATGGGCCGCGTGACGATGTCGTCGCCGTCGGTCGTCCTGCTCGATGAGCCGACCTCGAACCTCGCCCCGATCCCCAGCGCGCAGCTGCTCGAGCGCGACGTCCCAGCGCTGGCGCGCACCGGCACCGCGGTCGTGCTCGTCGAGCAGCGCGCGGTCCAGGCGATCGAGAGCTCCGACTGGGTCTACGTGCTCGTGGCGGGAGAGGTCGAAGTGGACGCGAGCCCGAACCAGATCGGCAACCGGGACGACATCGGCAGGATGTTCCTCGGCGCGACGGGACGGCGTGCGGAGGACGAGGAGTGACTAGTCATTGGAGGCGGTCATGAGCGACGGCGAACAGGGAACCATCGACGAGCTGCGGCGCGAAGTGGCGCTCGGAGGCCACGTGCTGAACGCCGCGGGCCTGTCCGAGTACGTCTGGGGGCACGTGTCGGCGCGCGACCCTGAGCACCGCGGGGTCTGGATGAAGGCCAGTGGCCTCGGGTTTGAGGAGGTGACCGAAAGCAGCGTGCTGCTGGTCGACCCCGACGGCAACGTGCTGGCCGGCGACGGCCCGCGCCACAGCGAGTACCCGATCCACGTCGAGATCCTGCGCGCGCGCCTCGACGCGCAGAGCGTGGTTCACATCCACCCGCCGCACGCGATCGCGCTCGCCGCCTCCGGCCGTCCGCTGCAGGCCTTCTCGCACGCGGGCGGCGTGTTCTCGGCGGGGGTCCGCCGCTACGACGACGCCCCCGGGCTGGTCGACACGACGGAGTCGGGCGAGGAGCTGGCCCGCGCGCTCGGCGGCGATCGCGCGCTGCTGCTCACCGGTCACGGGATCGTCACCGTCGGCGCAAGCGTCGCGACCGCGGTGGCGGCCGCGGTGATGCTCGAGCAGGCGTGCCGTCTGCAGCTGCTGGCGGAGGGGTTCGGCGGGGTGGCCGCGCCGAAGTCCCCGGACGAGGCGGCTCGCGACTACGCCCATACCCTGCGCGACGAGCACCTGATGCAGGCGTGGCGCTACCTCGTGCGCAGGGTCCAGGCTCGGGCCGCTCCCTGACGCGGCCGCGGGCGAGGACCACCGATGCGGATCTGCCGCGGTTCGGGTCGTTTGCGCTGAGTTTGGGTGCGCATACTAGGGACGTGAGCTTCGCCTTCGATCACCGGTTCGGGATGGATGCCCGACAGCGGGCTGGCAAGGCGGTCATGGTCCCGTTGTGGAGCAGCGGCTTTATCGCGGGGGCGCTGGCGACCGCGCATGCGCCGGCGCTGGCGATGACGTTCTGGCGGTTCGTCGTGGCGGCGCCGCTGATGATCGCGATCGCTCTGCTGACGGGGGCGCGCTGGCCGCGGGGTCGGCGCACGATCGGGGCGGTGGTGGTCGTGGGGGTGCTGTTGCAGGTCGTTCAGTTCACGGGCTTCTACCTCGCCCTTCAGTTCGGGGTGCCCGCCGGCCTGGCGGCGCTGCTGGCCGGCTCGAGCCCGGTGCTGGTGGCGTTGGCGGCTACGGTCGTGCTCGACGAGCACCTGCGCCTCGGCCAGTGGATCGGCTCGGCGATCGGGGTCGCCGGAGTGGTGCTGGCGGTGATCGACGACCTGCATGGCGCGACCACGATCAGGGGGCTGCTGTTCGCGCTGCTGGGCCTTTGCGGCCTGGTCAGTGGAACGCTGGTGCAGCGCCGTCACGGCGCTGGGGTCGATGGGCGCGCCGCCAACGCCATCCAGCTCACGGTCGGCGTGGCGCTGATCGCAGTGATCACGGGCTTCAGCCAGGGCTTCCGGGTGCCGATCACCGAGCCCGCGCTGGCGCCGATCGGCTGGCTGGTGGTCGGGCCGTCGCTGTGCGCGGTGCTGCTGTTCTACTGGCTGCTCAAGCGCGAGAAGAGCGGCGAGGCCACGAGCTTTCTGTATCTCGTGCCGGCGGTGACGGCGATCGCCGCCGTGCCGATCCTCGGCCAGCCGCTGCACCCCCTGGTGATCGTCGGCCTGGCGCTGGCGCTGGCCGGAACCGCGATGGTCGCCGGGGCGGGCGCGCCCGGACCGCTGCGCCGGGCGGCGGGACGGATCGCCGGTCGGCACGCGTTGTAGCCTGGATCGTCCGATGGCGGAGCGCGCGGACCTGGAGTTCACCTATTCCCTGATCGACCGCATCTTCCGGTTGAGCCTCGGGGAGCTGGCGGATTTCAGCGGCGCCAAGTACGACGGCGACTTCTCGCTGTCACTGGAGCAGGCTCAGCGGCACAAGCACGAGTACATCGCGGATCGGATCGGAATCGGCCCTGGCCGAAGGGTGCTCGACCTCGGCTGCGGCTGGGGGCCGTTGCTCAACGTCGTTCGCGAGAAGGGCGGCGAGGGGGTGGGGGTGACGCTCTCTGGTGCCCAGGTGGACTCCTGCCGCCGCCACGGCCTGGACGTCCACCTGATGGATGTCCGCGAGATCTCGCCCGAGGCGTTCGGTCGCTTCGATGCCGTCGCCAGTCTCGGCGCCTTCGAGCACTTCTGCTCCCCCGACGATTACCGCGCCGGGAGACAGGACGAGGTCTACCGGAACGTCTTCGCTCGGGTGGCGAGCGTGCTTCCCGCCGGTAGCCGCCTGTACCTGCAGACGATGGTCTTCGGACGGAACATGATCCCGACCGACGAGGTCTCGATCGACGCCTCCGCCAACTCCGATGCCTGGTACCTCGCGCTGATGCAATATCAATTCCCCGGCTCCTTTCTGCCCTTCGGGCGAGAGCAGGTGATCCGTGCCGCCGAGCCGGACTTCGCCTTGGTTGAGAGCTCGAGCGGGCGCCTGGACTACATCGAGACGATCAAGCAGTGGCGCGAGCGCTTCGCCACGCGCAGCTTCCGTAAAACGCTGATGAAGGCGCGGCTCGTTCCCCACTATCTCACCAGCCGCGAGTTCCGGCTGGCGTTCACCTCGGGCGTGAGCGCAAACGGCGTCTGCTTCGAGCGCGAACTGCTAGACCACTTCCGGCTCGTGTTCGAGAGGGGCTGAGGATCGCGGGGCACGAGCCTCGCGAAAGCTGACCAGTCGTCCGCGCTCCTCGTCCCAGAGCTTGAGCCTGACGCACCGGATCCCATCCCACAGCGAGAGCTGTGGCACGTGCTGGAAGGCCGGGTAGGCGTCGTGGGCGCGTTGCAGGTTGTAGTTCGGGATGCGGGTCGAGAGGTGATGGACGTGGTGCAGGCCGATGTTGCCGGTGAAAAACTGGAGCGGCTGCGGCAGCCGCAGGTATGAGCTGCCCTTCAGCGCCGCCTCGTCGTAGCTCCACGCATCTGAGCTCTGCCAGTAGGCGTCCTCGAACTGGTGCTGGACGTAGAACAGCCACACCCCGACCGATCCCGCCAGCAGCGCCGGCGGAGTCTGCACCAGCAGGAAGCTCTCCCACCCGACCAGCCAGCAGAGAAGCCCGATCACGACCGCCAGCGCCAGGTTGGTGCGCCGGACACTGCGGCGGATCCGCGGCCGTTCCTCGCGCGAGATGAAGCGCGGTGCGACGATCATCGCCCAGATCGGGCCGATCCCGAACATCACGAACGGGTTGCGGAATAGCCGGTAGCCGAGCCGTGCGCGTGCCGGCATCGCCTCGTATTCGGCGACGGTGACCGTCGGGACGTCGCCGACGCCGCGGCGCTGAAGGTCGCCCGAGGTGGCGTGATGCACCGCGTGCTGATGACGCCAGCGCTGAAACGGAGTCAGGACGACCAGCCCGCAGATCGCGCCGAGGCGATCGTTCGCCTTGCGCCACGGCAGCAGGCTGCCGTGGGCGCAGTCATGAAACACGATGTAGGTGCGAACGAGGAAGCCCGCGGCCGGCAACGAGGCGGCGAGCACGAGCCAGTACGAGACCTCGAGCAGGAAGTACATCGCCACCGCCAGGCCGAGATAGGGGACCAGCGATGTAGCGATGTCAAGCAAGCTTCGGCCGAGTGAGGGCCGTGCATAGGGAGCGAGCGCGGCGCGCCACGACGGGCCCGTCGACGAGCCGATCGCTTGTGAGAGAGAGCTTGCGGTATCGCTCATGTATGTCGCCTAGTCGGCAGAGTATGCGATCGGGTGCAGCAGTTCCCTCCCGCCACGTTGCGGGCATGATGCAGCGCATGCGCCGCACTCGTCATTCTGCAGGTGCCCCGCTGGCGCTGATCCGGCACAAGTGGGGCGAGATGCTGGATGAGGTGGGCGGGCGCGAGCGCCTGCGGGCGGTCTTCCTGCTGTCAGCCGTTCTCGGGCTCAACTCTGCCGACCTGGGTGCGCTCGGCTCCGTGGCTCCCGCGCTGGAGCGCAGCCTGCACATCGGAGACCTGGAGGTCGGGGTGGCGGCGTCGGCCGTCTCGGTCGCGGCCGCCCTCACGACGCTGCCGATCGGCTGGCTGACCGATCGGGTTCGCCGGCGAGCACCGCTGCTGGCAGCGAGCATCGTGCTGTGGAGCACGGCGATGCTCGCGACCGGAGCCGCGCCCTCGTACCCGGCGCTGCTGGGCGCGAGAGTGTTCCTGGGCGCCGTGCAGGCCACCTCGGGGCCGACGCTGGCGGCGCTGGTCGGCGACCTGTTCGGGGAGGGTGAGCGCTCGCGGATCTTCGGTTTCATTCATGCGGGCGAGCTGGTCGGCGCCGGCGTCGGCTTCGTGATCGCGGGCGAGGTCGCGGCGCTGCTGTCGTGGCGCTGGTCGTTCTGGGTCCTGTCAGTGCCGGGGTTCATGCTCGCGTTCGCGCTCTGGCGCGGCCTGCCCGAGCGGGCCCGGGATTCCGACGACGACGTGGGCGAGCCTGGCGACGGGCAGGGGGACGAGGCCGATGATGCGCTGCCGCGGCTGGTCAAGCGCCGGCACGTGCAGGCCGACCCCGATCGCGTCCTTGACCAGGAACCGGACAGGCTGTCGGTTCGCGCCGCTCTCTCATACCTGCTGCACATCCCGACCAACATGATCATGATCGTCTCGCTGTCGCTGGGTTACTTCTTCCTTGGCGGCGCGCAGACGTTCGGGGTGATCTTCTTCCGCGGCCACTATGGCCTGGGTCAGGCGGCCGCCACGGCCGCGGCCGCGACGCTCGGGATCGGCGCGCTCGCGGGCGTGCTGGCCGCCGGACGCCTGTCGGACCGAATGCTCGAGGGCGGTCGGCTCAACGCACGGGTCACGATCAGCGCGATCGGCTACATCGCGGCGGCGTTCCTGTTCATCGTGCCGATCGTCAGCACCAACCTCGCGATCGCGCTGCCGGTGTTCGTCCTTGCGGCGGCCGCGCTGACCGCTCCCAGCGCTCCGCTCGACGCCGCGGTGCTCGACGTCATCCCGCCGAGCCTGTGGGGCCGGGCCGAGGGGCTGCAGACCGCGCTGCGCACGCTGGCGATGGCGGCCGCGCCGGTCCTGTTCGGGCTATCCGCCCAGCTGTTCGGGGGCCCGGCAGCCGGCTTCGGGTCGGCCGCGGGGACGGGAGGATCAGGCGGCGGCGCGAGCGGGCTGGAGCCGACGTTCCTGATCATGCTCGCGCCGCTGCTGTTCGCCGGGATCGCCCTGTGGTTGGCGCGGCGCAGCTATCCCACCGACGTCGCCTCGATGCAGGCCTCGCGCCGATCGGTCCGCAAGCTGCGGCGACGGCGCGGGCGACGGCGGGGCGGCTGACGGCCGCGGCCCGGTACTACGATGAGCAACCGCACGGCGCGACCCACCCCCGAACGAGAGGATTGATGCGGATGCAGCTCGGCATGGTCGGACTGGGACGGATGGGCGCGAACATCGTGCGGCGGCTGGCGCGCGCCGGCCATGAGTGCGTCGTCTACGACGTCAGCGCGGATGCGGTCAAGGCGCTGGAGGGCAAAGGCGTGACGGGAGCCGGCTCGCTGGCGGAGCTCGTCGCCAAGCTGGAGGCGCCGAGGGCGATCTGGGTGATGGTTCCGGCCGGCGAGATCACCGACCGCGCGATTCACGATCTGAGCGAGCTGGTCGCGACCGATGACGCGCTGATCGATGGCGGCAACTCCTATTACCGAGATGACATCAGGCGCGCTCGCGCGCTCTCGGTCAAGGGCGTGCACTATCTCGATGTCGGCACCAGCGGCGGCGTCTGGGGGCTCGAACGCGGCTACTCGCTGATGATCGGCGGCGAGGACGAGGTCGTGAAGCGGCTCGGGCCGCTGTTTGAATCGATCGCCCCCGGCGTCGACGCCGCGCCGCGCACCCCGGGGCGCAGCGGCAAGCCGGCCCCCGAGGAGCAGGGCTACCTGCACTGCGGCCCCAACGGCGCCGGGCACTTCGTGAAGATGGTCCACAACGGGATCGAATACGGCGCGATGGCCGCCTACGCGGAGGGGCTGAACATCCTGCGCCACGCCAACGCCGGCACCGTGACGCGCGACAGCGACGCCGAGACGGCGCCGCTGGAGCACCCGGAGGACTACCCCTACGAGCTCGACCTGACGGCGATCACCGAGGTCTGGCGCCGCGGCAGCGTGGTCGCGTCCTGGCTGCTTGACCTGACCGCGGCGTCGCTGCTGGAGGCGCCGACGCTTCAGGACTTCTCCGGCCACGTGTCGGATTCGGGCGAGGGTCGCTGGACCGCGATCGCCGCGGTAGAGGAGGGGGTCCCGGCGCCGGTCCTGCTCAGCGCGCTGTTCTCCCGGTTCGCCTCTCGAGATCTGGATCAGTTCGCGAACCAGGTGCTGTCGGCGATGCGCAACCAGTTCGGCGGACACGTGGAGAAGCCGGCCGGCTGACGGGGGGCCGCGGCCTCTAGGCGAAGCGCGCGGGCGTGCGCGCGTGGAC
>JBOGYE010000361.1:0-9317 GCA_050696635.1 Solirubrobacteraceae bacterium
TCCACGGTCAGTGGCAGGAAGTCCACATCGCGCTCGCCGCCGGCGGTCGCGGTGCACAGCACCATCGTATCGCCCGCGCGAACAACAACTGCGCCGGAGGCCTGTTTGGCCAATTTGCCCGTCTCGAACGAGATCTCCTTGCCGGCGATCTCGACGCTCACGCGCGTAGCGGCGTCAGACATATTCAATTCCCTTCTTGCTCCGCCCTTCGGTCGGCAGAGTGCTTCGTTTCTCTATTCGTTCCGAACGGCGACGATGCTAGCGGGTCGCCGGTGCGCCGCCGATCAGTTTGGATCGCCGCGCCGGTCTGAACCGCATGACCCCGAACGCCGAGGCTCAACCGGACCCATCGGTCCGCTTGTGCTAGCGTAAGCGGACCGCACGGTCCAGTTGAGTCCCACCTCGTAGGAGCAAGCATGAGCGCAACGATGATCCAAGGTCCAACCGTCGACACGCCCCGGCGCGCGTCCGTCAGCCCCTGGCTGGTGCTCGTGATCGCCTGCATGGCCCAGTTCATGGTCGTGCTCGACGCAACCGTGGTCAACATCGCGCTGCCGTCGGTCCAGCGCGGCCTGCACTTCTCGGCCGCCAACCTGCAGTGGATCGTCAATGGCTACACGCTGATCTTCGGCGGCTTCCTGCTGCTCGGCGGGCGGGCGGCCGACCTGATCGGCCGCAAGCGCCTGTTCGTGGCCGGCGTGATCCTGTTCTCGGCTGCCTCCATGTTCAACGGCCTTGCGCAGAGCTCGGGAATGCTGATCGTCGGGCGCGGCCTGCAGGGGCTCGGCGGCGCGCTGGTCTCCCCCGCTGCGCTGGCGATCATCACCACGACCTTCACCGACACCGAGCAGCGCACCAAGGCGCTCGGCGTTTGGGCGGCGATCGCGGCCGGCGGCTCGGCCGTCGGCCTGCTACTCGGCGGCGCCCTGACCGAGCTGGCCTCGTGGCGCTGGATCTTCTTCGTCAACGTCCCGTTTGGCGTGATCACGATCGCGATGGCGCTGCGCTGGGTCGCCGAGTCACGGGTGGAAGGGTTGCGGCGGTCGTTTGACCTGCTCGGCGCGCTGACCGTGACCGGCGGCCTGGTCGCGCTGGTCTACGCGATCGTCAAGGCGCAATCCTTCGGCTGGGGCTCGGCGCGCACGCTCGGCCTCTGCGCCGCCGCGGTGGCGCTGCTGATCGCGTTCGTCGCGATCGAGCGCCGCAGCCCAGCCCCGCTGGTGCGACTCGGGATCCTCCGCGTCCGCGCGCTGGCCGTCGCCGACGCGGCGCTGTTGCTGGTCGCCTCCGGGATGTTCGGGATGTTCTTCTTCGCCTCGTTGTACATCCAGGAGATCATGGGCTACAGCCCACTGAAGGCGGGCCTGGCGTTCCTACCGGTGACGTTCGGGATCGGGATCGGCGCCGGCGTCGCCCAGCAGCTGATCAAGCGCATCGGCGTGCGCAACGTCGGAGCCCTGGGGGTGGCGCTCGCCTCGGTTGGGATGCTGCTTCTCACCCAGTTGCCGGTCCACGGCAGCTATGTCTCGAACCTGCTGGTCGGACTGGTCGTGATGAGCGTCGGCATGGGGCTCGCGTTCGTCCCGATCACGCTGCTGGGCACCAGCGGGGTCGGCGACGACGACGCCGGACTGGCCAGCGGGCTGTTCAACACCGCCCAGCAGGTCGGCGGCTCGCTGGGGCTGGCGATCCTGTCCACGCTCGCCGCCAGCCAGACCACCACCGTGCTGCACGGCCACACGCTGGGCGCGATCATGACCGCGCGCGTGTCCGGCTATCACGTCGCCTTCCTCGGCGCCGCGATCATGCTCGCGGCCGGCGTCGTGCTGCTGGTGGTGGGCCTGCGGCGCTCGCACATGCGCGAGGTCGAGCGGGCCCTGGCGTCCGGGGCCGCGCCGGCGCCGGCGGCCGTCTGAGCGGGGAAAGTTGCCGCGCGTGGTGCCAAACGGGCAGAATCACCTCCTGATGGAGGACGAGCACGAGCCCCGCGCCCTGCGGGCGGACGCCGAGCGCAACCGGCAGCGGCTGCTGGCCGCCGCCACGGAGATGTTCTGCGAGCGCGGGCTCGACGTCGGCGTGGGCGAGATTGCGCACCACGCCGGCGTCGGGCGCGCAACGCTGTTTCGCAACTTCCCCACCAAGGAGGACCTGATCGCGGCGATCCTGATCGACCGCCTGCACCAATCGGCGGACCGCGGCAGGGCGGCGCTTCAGGCGCCGGATCCGGGGTCGGCGCTGTTCTCGCTGATCGAGTCCTCGATCTGCGTCTCGCAGACCGACCGGGCGCTGTTCGACGCACTCGACGATGCCTGGCTGGGCAACGACGAAATCCGCGGAGCGCATGCGGAGCTGGTGGGGGTCCTCGACGCGCTTCTGTCCCGTGCCCAGGATGCGGGTGCGGTGCGCCCGGACATCGGCGCGGTCGACCTGATGATGATGATCAAGGGCGTCTGCGAGGCACAGAGCGCGTTCCAACACGTCAACCCAGACGTGGCGCTGCGCCAGATCGACCTGCTGCGCGCGGCGCTGCGGTCCGGCGGCGAGCAGTGCCCGCTGCGGGGACATCCGCCGTCGCTGTCGGATCTAGATCAGAGCCTGGCGCCGCCCGCCGAGCCCGCGCTGCCCGCCACCGGCTGATCACTGGGCTCCGAACTGGCGCTCGAGGTCTGGACCGGTGACCGGGACGCCTCGCACCCCATCCCACCGCAGCAGCGTTGGCGTCGTCACGACCCCCGCCCTGACTCCGGCTCGGAAGTCGCGCTGCACGCGGTCGCGCGCGGGTTCACCGCGGCGGTCGACCTCGAAGCGCTCGAGGTCGAGGTCGAGGCACTGTGCGCGCGCCCACAGGTGCGGATCTTCGAGTCGCGCTTGGTCGGCGAATAGCGCGTCGTGCATCTCCCAGAAGGCGCCCTGCGCGGCGGCAGCCTCGGCGGCGCAGGCGGCTGCCCGGGCGCGGGGATGGCTCGAGGAGACCGGGAAGTGACGGAAGACCACCTCGATCGGCAGGCGCCGCAGTCTCAGCTCGAGCGCAGCGCAGAACGGGCACTCGAAATCGGCGTAGACGATCACGATCGGCGGATCCACGGCCGTCCGCCCGCCTCGGCGGTGGTCGTCGTCCCGTGGCGCGGGAGACGGCGCCGACCGGAGATCGTCCTCGGTCAGGACCCCAGTGCGTCGAAGATCAGGTTGGCGCCCGGCAGATCGCCGGGCGACAGCGCCTGATGACTCCAGCGGACGGTCACGTCCGGAGCGACGATCACCAGCGCGCGCTGGGCGAACCCGCCATCGTGGTAGGCGTCGAAGGCGCGGCAGACGGCACCCTTGGGCTCGAAGTCCGACAGCTGCTCGATCGTGACGCCGAGATGCTCGCGAAACGCGGTCTGGGAGTAGGTCGCGTCACAGGAGACCCCGTACAGGGTCGCGCCCTTGCTGCGAAACTCGCCCAGCAGCTCCTCGTAGAGGTTGAGCTGGTCGGTGCAGACAGGGCTGAACGCGAACGGGTAGAAGACCAGCACGCTCGTCTGGCCCTCGAGGTCGGCGCGCGTGAAGTCGCTGCCGTCGCCGCGCTTGAGCGTGAACTCGGGGACCGGCGAGCCGGCCGGGATCATCGGCGCAGCCCGAGCGCGGAGATCAGCGCCCGGTATCGCTCCAGGTCGCGGCGCTGCAGGTAGTTCAGGAACCGGCGCCGGCGCCCGACGAGCATCAGCAGGCCCCGGCGCGAGTGATGGTCCCTACGGTGGGCGCGCAGGTGCTCGGTCAGCATGTTGATCCGCTCGGTGAGCAGCGCGACCTGGACCTCGGTGCGCCCGGTGTCGCCATCCCCGTCGCCGAACTGCGCGACCAGCTCCTGCTTTCGCTCCTGTGTGAGGGACATGCGGCCGGTGAGGCTAGCAGGGCACCGACGCGCACAGCTCGCGCGTGCGCGCGACGTCGAGCGCCATCTGCTCGATCAGCTCCGCCACGGTGTCGAACCGTCGCTCGCCGCGCAGCCGCGAGATGAACTCGATCCGCAGCGTGCGCCCGTACAGATCCTCGTCGCGGTCCAGCAGATATGCCTCGACGAGCACCGCCCGGTCGGCTTTGAAGGTCGGGCGAACGCCGATGCTGACCGCCGCGCAGGCGCCGTTGGCGCGGGCGGCGTAGATGCCGTTTCCCGGGCGCACGTAGCGCTCATCGGGGACGATGTTGGCGGTCGGGAAGCCGAGCTCTCGGCCGCGGCGGTCGCCGTGCACGACGTCGCCCGCCAGGCGGAACGGCGCCCCCAAGAAGCGCGCCGCGTGCTCGACGTCCCCGGCGCCGACCAGCGCCCGGATGTGGCTGGACGACACGACTTCTCCATCGACCTCGACCAGCCGAACCACGCGTGTCCGAAAGCGGGTGTCGGACGCCAGCAGCTCGCTGGCGCCCGCGGCGCCACGGCCGAAGAAGAAGTTCTCGCCCACCGATACGTGGGTGGCGCCCAAGCTCCCAACGAGCACGTCGTCGATGAACTCCGAAGGGCCCTGCGCCGCGAAACGCTCGTCAAACGGGATCACGACCAGCTCGCTGACGCCGAGCGAGGCGATCAGCGCCACCTTGGCATCGAGGCTGGTCAGCAGCAGCGGCGCCGCCTGGGGGCGGACCACCGCCAGCGGGTGCGGCTCGAAGGTCAGGACGGTGTCCGAGCCGGCGATCACCTCGCGGTGTCCGAGGTGGACGCCGTCGAACTCGCCCACCGCCACGCGGCGTGCGCGGTGCTTGACGTCTGCGAGCTTCGTCACCTGCATGCCAGCGAAGCCTATGACCGGGGCAGCCATCGCGGCCGGTCGCTTGCGGAGTGTGATGAAAAGTGCGGGAAATAGCCACAATTTGCATCACGGCCGCTCAAGCATCGCTAGCGGAAGCCGACGACCGGCTTTAGCCCGGGCCCGCCCTCAACGGCCTGCGCCAGGCAGATGAGGCCGTGCTCGTCGGTCAGGCGCACGGCCTGCTCCGACGCCGCGGCCGGCGGCACGCAGGCGACCGTCGCGCCGTGGCAGGCCCGCCGTGCGTCCTCGCCAGACAGCCGCAGCTCGGGCAGGAACGACAGCGCGTCGCCGAGCGCCACCGGTCGCTCGGGGTCGGCGTCGGCGACGTCGAAATCGCCGATCGCCGTGCGCCGCAGCGACTCGCAGTAGGCGTCTCCGAGATCGGCGATCAGCGACCGCACGTAGGTCCCCGACGAGCACTCGATCGTGAACGCCCGCCGATCCCCCTCGCGCCAGCGCTCCTGGAAGCGATGCACGACGACCTCCCGCTCGGCGAGCGCCACCGGCACCCCGGCACGGGCCAGCTGATACGCCCGCCGGCCGCCGACCTTGACCGCCGAGAACGCAGGCGGGCGCTGGCGCAGGCGGCCGGTCGGCAGGGCCAGCGTGCCGGTGGGCACGACGCCGGTCCCAACGATCTCCCCGTCCGGATCGCCCGTGTTCGACACCGCGCCGAAGCGCGCCACCGCCTCGTAGCGCTTGGGCAGCGCCATCAGGAAGCGCTGCGCCCGCGTGGCGCGCCCGACCAGCACCAGCAGCAGGCCGGTGGCGAACGGATCCAGCGTGCCGGCGTGGCCGACCTTGGAGCCGCGGCCCAGCGTGCGGCGCACCGAAGCGACGACGTCGTGTGAAGTGACGCCGGCGGGCTTGTCGTACAGCAGGACCTGGTCTCCGATCACTGCAGCTGCGCGGCGAGTTGCGCCCGCAAAAAGGCCACCAGCTCGTCGTGCGCCAAGCTGGTGCTGAAGCCCGCCGCCTGCCGGTGACCGCCGCCACCCTGGGCGCGCGCGATCGCCGACACGTCGATCGAGTCGTCGCCGGCGCGGAGCGACACCTTGCGAGCGCCGTTGGGGCCCGCGTTGCGCAGCCGGTCGCGGACCAGCGCCGCGACTCGCGTGCCCTGGACGGCGCGCAGGTGGTCCACGACGCCCTCGGAGTAGCTCTCCTCGGCGCCGGAATCCGAGAAGTCGCCGGCGGTCAGCGCCGTGATCGTCAGCCGGCCGTCATCGTAGCGCTCGATGTTGGTCAGGCCGCGCGCCAGCAGCGCCAGCTTCCCGTAGGGAACGCCCTCGTAGACGCGCCGGTAGATCGTGTGCACGTCGACGCCGGCGTCGATCAGGTCGGCCGCCATCAGGTGGGCTCGGCGACCGGGGTTCTCGTACATGAAGCGGCCGGTGTCGGTGATCAGGCCGACGTACAGCGCGTCGGCGACGGCACCGCGCGGTCGCACGCCGAGGCCCGCCATCAGGTCCCAGACGATCTCCGCCGTGCAGGAGGCCTCGGCCACGACCATGTTCACGGTGCCAAAGCACGTGTTGTCGTGATGGTGGTCGATATTGAGGATGTGGAGGCCGTCGCGCCCGCCCCGGCGGAACGCCTCGGCCGGGTTGCGGTCGACGTTGCCGCAGTCCAGAAATACGATCGTGCGCTCTTCCAGGTCCGCGGGGGGCTCGGAGACCAGCCCGTCGAGCGCCAGGAAGCGGTACTCCTGGGGCAGCGGCAGGTCGCGCGAATCGATGAACACGACGCTGTCCTTGCCCAGCTCGCGCAGGATCCCCTGCATCGCGACCAGCGAGCCGAGCGCGTCGCCGTCGGGGTTCTCGTGCGTGATCACGACCAGCTTGGCGGCCTCGCGCAGCTCGGCCATGATCCTGTCTCGCACGGAGCGGTCGCCGTCGAGGTTCACCGCTGGCCTCGTCGGTCGCCGTCGTGCTCGTCCAGCAGCCGGCTGATGCGCATCCCTCGATCGACGGACTCGTCGTACTCGAAGCTCAGCGTGGGCGTGTGCTTGAGCGTCAGCTGGGTGGCCAGGCGACGTTGCAGGAACCCGTGCGCGGAGCGCAGCCCGTCGAGACTCTCGCTGCGCTCGGGCTCGGCCCCCAGCACGCTGACGTATACGCGCGCGTGGCGCAGGTCGGGGCTTGTCTTGACGCCGGTCACAGTCACGAAACCTACACGTGGATCCTTCAGCTCCGTGGCGATCGCATCGGACAGGACCACTCTCATGGCCTCGTCGACACGCCGCATGCGGCCTGAGCGCATCCTATCCTCCGCACCGTCGTTCGCGCAGCGACCCGGCGCTCATCCTCGCAGATCCTGCACCGACACGAGCAGCCGTTCGACGCTAGCGCCCTCGGGGCAGCGCGCGATCACCCACCGCTGCACCTCGTCGGCCGCCTCAGTCACCCGCGCGAGCGAAGCGCCGGTCAGCGCCGCCGTGAGCGTGGCCCGCTGCCACAGGTCATGGTGCTCGGTCTCGGCCACCGCCACGCGCAGCCGCGTGCGCAGCTGGGCCTTGATCGAGGACAGCTCCCGGCGCTTTGCCTTCAGGCTGCCGGCGTCGGAGAAGTGCAGCTCGATCACCAGCACCGCCACGAAGCCGGCGGCGGGCATCGTTGCGGGCCTGCGGCGCCGCTCAGGCGAGCTCGCGCTCGACCTGGCGCGTCGTGTAGGTCTCGAGCACGTCGCCCTCCTTGACGTCGGCATAGTCGCGCAGCACGATCCCGCAGTCGAATCCGGAGGCGACCTCGCGCGCGTCCTCGTTGAAGCGCCGCAGGCTGGCGATCTCGCCGTCCCAGATCACGGTCCCGTCGCGGACCAGGCGGACCCGCGAGCCGCGCGTGATCTTGCCGTCGGTGACGTGCGAGCCCGCGATCGTCCCGACCCGCGAGGCGCGGAAGATCTGGCGCACCTCGGCGGTCCCCAGCGCGACCTCGACCTCCTCGGGTGCGAGCATCCCCTGCATCGCCGAGCGCAGCTCCTCGATCGCTCGGTAGATCACCGAGTAGTGGCGGATCTCGACGCCCTCGCGCTCGGCGACCGATCGCGCGTCGCCGACCGGGCGCACGTTGAACGCCAGGATCACGGCGGTGGAGGCGGCGGCGAGCATCACGTCGGACTCGGTCACGGCGCCGACCGCGCTGCGGATCACGTTGACGGACACCTCGTCCTGGGGCAGCTTGGCGATCTCGTCCTCGATCGCCTCCAGCGAGCCCGCGACGTCCGCCTTGAGCACCAAGTTGAGCTCCTGCAGGTCCGAGCCGAAGATGTTCTCAAGCGAGACGCGCTTGCCGCTCTGCTGGCGCGCCAGGGACTCGGCCTTCAGCCGCGTGGCGCGCTCCATCGCCAGCTGGCGCGCGCGGCGCTCGTGCTCGACGGCGCGCACGTGCTCGCCGGCGGCGGGGACGCCGTCGAACCCGAGCACCTCGACGGGCTCGCCGGGCAGCGCGCGGCCGATCCGGTTGCCGAGGAAGTCGTGCATCGCACGCACGCGACCCCACTGGGCGCCGGCGACGAGCGCGTCGCCGACCTCCAGCGTGCCGCGGCTGACGAGGATCGTGACGACCGGCCCGCGTCCGGGATCGAGCTTTGATTCGATCACCGTGCCCGAGGCTGGCGCCTCGGGGTTTGCGCGCAGCTCCTCGACCTCGGCCATCACGATGATCGTCTCCAGCAGGTCCTCGAGCCCCTGCTTGGTCTTGGCCGACACGTCGACGAACTCGGTGTCTCCTCCCCATTCCACCGGCTGCAGTCCGAGCGCCGTCATCTCGGTCCGGACCCGGTCGGGCTGGGCGCCCTCCTTGTCGACCTTGTTGACGGCCACCAGCATCGGCACGCTCGCCTCCTTAGCGTGATCGACGGCCTCCTGCGTCTGCGGCTTGACGCCGTCATCGGCCGCGACCACGATCACCGCGATGTCGGTGATCTTGGCGCCGCGGGCGCGCATCGCGGTGAACGCCTCGTGGCCCGGGGTGTCCAGGAACGTGACCATGTGACCGTCGTGGTTGACCTGGTAGGCGCCGATGTGCTGGGTGATCCCGCCCGCCTCGCCGGCGGCCACCTGGGTCTCTCGGATCGCGTCCAGCAGCGAGGTCTTGCCGTGGTCGACGTGGCCCATGATCGTCACCACGGGGGCGCGCTCGACGAGCTCCTCGTCGGCGTCGTGGAAGGTCGGCTCGGCGATCGTCTCGTCCTCGGAGTGGACGATCTCGACCTCCTTGCCCAGCTCGGCCGCCAGGACGGTGATCGAGTCGTCGGACAGCGTCTGGGTGAGCGTCTTCATCTCCCCAAGCGCCATCAGCTTCTTCATCACCTCGGGCACCGGGACCTTCAGGTACTCGGCGACGTCCTTGACGGTCGAGCCGGAGTTGACCTGAATCGCGGAGGGGTCGACGACCGCGGTCCGGGCCGGCCGCGACTCGGCCTCCTCGTCGTAGACGCCGCGCCTGCGACGCCCGCGGCGCTGGCGCCGCGGCGGCTGGTTGGCGGGGCCGGGTCCGCCGGCGGCGCGGCGCGAGGCCTGCGAGTCGA
>JBOGYE010000362.1:0-3421 GCA_050696635.1 Solirubrobacteraceae bacterium
GCCCGCCGGCGTTGCTGTTGCCCTGCCCGCCGGCGTTGCTGTTGCCCTGCCCGCCGGCGTTGCTGTTGCCCTGCCCGCCGGCGCTGTTGTTGCCCTGCCCGCCGGCGCTGCTGTTGCCCTGCCCGCCGCCGTCGCTGTTGCCCTGGCCGCCCGCGCTGCTCGGACCGTGGCCGCCGGCGTTGCTGTGGCCGTTGCCGCTGGCGTTGCTGTGGCCGTTGCCGCCGGCGTTGCTGTTGCCGTGGCCGCCGGCGGCGTTGTTGCCCTGGCCGCGCGGGCCGCCGCGACGGTTACCGCTGTCCTGACCGTGGCTGCTGCCCTGCGCGTTACCGGCGGCGTGGCTGGTGCCGCCGGCCGGCGTGGTGCCCGTCGCGGCACTGGCCGCTTGAGGCGTGCTCATCTGGGTCGTGGTCGGAGTCGGCGGGCCGCTGGTCGAGGTCGAGACGGCGCGTTTGGCGACCGCCGGTCGCGTCAATGCTTGCGCTCGGGAGCCGGAACCAGGCCACGCTGGGCGTGGCCGAAGCCGGGCCGAGCCGTGCGCCGTCAGCGTGTTCAGAGCGAGGTGACGTCCGCGGGAGTCGGCGACCGCATGGTCACGCGCGGTCTGCGGCCGCGAATGCTCCATGCCATGCCGCGACCCGCCCTGCCGCACCGCCGCGCTGATCAGGTGCGCGCTCTGCTGGGCGGGCGCGCTCTTGAACAGGTCCAACCGCGGCACGGCGGCCGAGGCGGTGCCAACCACCGCGACCGCCGAGGCGGCAGCGACCGCCTTTGACACGGTCATCGCTGCGGCGGGGTTGGCGGAGCCGAGCCAGCTGGCCCACCGGCCCGGAACCGAGCTCAGGACCGCCCACTTGGTGGTCGAGCGTCGGTCGGCGTAGCAGTCGCGGAACGCGGTCACCGCGGTCGCGTCGAGCTGCCGCCCCGCCTCAGCGGTGAGGACGGCGAGTGCGCGCTCGTGCTTGGCGGCGGCGCGGTAAGGCCGCGCGGAGGTGATCGCGTCGAAGGTGTCGGCGACCGCCATGATCCGCGCTCCAAGGGGAATCTGACTCCCCGTTAGGCCATCGGGGTAGCCGCGGCCGTCGAGCCGTTCGTGGTGATGGCGGACGATCGCGGTCAGCAGTGGGTCGTTCAGCGCGGCGACCAGCTCGGCGCCGTCCACCGGATGGCGCTTGACGACCGCGAACTCGTCGTCGGCCAGTGGTCCGGGCCTGTGCAGGATCCCCACGGGAGTGTTGAACTTGCCGATGTCGTGCAGAACGCCCGCGAGCCGGATCCGCTCCACCTCGACCCCGTCGAGTCCGATCCGCTCGGCGATCATCGTCGCGTAGCGTGCGACCCTGAGCGAATGGCCGCGGATGTAGGGATCGCCGGCCTCCAGTGCCTCCGCGAGCTTGGACAGCAGCCGCGGCCGCGACTGCGCGATCCAGTCGCCGTCGCTGTCCTGACCGTCGCTCTGCAGCGCGTCGATGCACGCCGTGACCGCGTCCCAATCGGCGGCGGTGGCGGAGCCGAGCTGGGCCATCAAGGTCGCCAGCCGCCGCTCGGCCCGCCAGCGGCGGGCCCAGCCCCAGATCATCAGGTCGCTGAACAGCACGTCCTGCGAGCGGCCGAGATGCGTCCAGTAGAGGGCGCCCAGCGTCGACGCGGCGAGCGACAAGACGACGCCGACCACGATCCCGAGCACGGCGCCGGTGTCGCCGCCGGCTCGCATCAGCCACACCACGACGGTCGGCCACGCGACCACGGCCGCAGTCGCAATCAGCGCCTGCGGCAGATAACGCACCATCCGTGGCGCGCCGCGATCATCCATGACCCCACTGTTATCGGCGGGCACGCGCCGGAGCTTTAGTAAGGGCTACTGACTTTTTGCAAGTCCCGGGCGCCGTCAATCGCATAGCCGGGGGCCCGACCTGACCCACTGCAAGCGTTGCGCGGCGCGCGCGGCGCGTTAGCTCAGCAGCCGCAGCACACGATCGCCCCACCGCCGTCCGCGAGCGGCCCGAGTGCGGCAACCATGCGGCAACCGCACCGGTCCGCCCACCCCTGCAAGTAACGTGTCGCGCGCATGCCACAGCCGCTGACCGCAGCCGACGTGCTGGCGCTCGTACAGGAGCGCCAGATCCGCTTCATCCGGCTGTGGTTCACCGACATCCTCGGGCAGCTGAAGTCGTTCTCGATCAACGTCACCGAGCTCCAGGACGCGTTCGAGCACGGGATGGGCTTCGACGGTTCCTCGATCACGGGCTTTAACGCGATCGAGGAGTCCGACATGATCGCCCAGCCCGACCCGAGCACCTTCTGCGTGCTGCCGTGGCGTCCGGAGGAGGCCGGCGTGGCGCGGATGTTCTGCGACATCCTGACCCCCGAGCGCGAGCCCTACGAGGGCGACCCGCGTCACGTCCTGCGCCGCGTCCTGGAGCGCGCACAGATGATGGGCTTCGACCACTTCTACGTTGGGCCCGAGCTCGAGTACTTCTACTTCCGGGACGCCAAGTCCACCGAGGTGCTCGACGAGGGCGGCTACTTCGACCTGACCACGCTGGACGCGGGCTCTGACCTGCGCCGCGAGACCGTGCTCGCGCTCGAGCAGCTGGGGATCCACACCGAGTACACCCACCACGAGGTCGGCCCCAGTCAGCACGAGATCGACATGCGCTACGGCGAGGCGCTGCAGATGGCCGACGACTGCATGACCTACCGGATCACGGTCAAGGAGTACGCGCTCAAGTACGGCCTGCACGCGACCTTCATGCCCAAGCCGCTGTTCGGCAAGAACGGCTCGGGGATGCACACCCACCAGTCGCTGTTCCGCGGCGAGCGCAACGCCTTCTATGACGCCGAGGACCAGTACTTCCTGTCGGACGTCGGCAAGGCGTTCATCGCCGGCCAGCTGCGCCATGCGCGCGAGATCTGCTCGATCTTCGCCCAGTGGGTCAACTCCTACAAGCGCCTGGTGCCGGGCTACGAGGCGCCGGTGTACGTCGCCTGGTCGCGGCGCAACCGCTCGGCCCTGGTGCGCGTGCCGCTGTATCACCCCGGGCGCGAGCGCGCGACCCGGATGGAGCTGCGCTGCCCCGATCCCGCCTGCAACCCGTACCTGACCTTCGCGGTCCTGCTGGCGGCCGGACTGGAGGGGATCGAGCACGGCTACGAGCTGCCCGACCCGATGGAGAAGAACCTCTATCACCTGTCCGCCGAGGACCGCCGCCGGCTCGGGATCGAGCAGCTGCCCGGGACGCTGGGCGAGGCGATCGAGCTGACCGCCCAGTCAGAGCTTGTGCTGCGCACGCTCGGCGAGCACATGTTCAACCGCTACATCGAGATCAAGCGTCGCGAGTGGGACGACTATCGCGTCCAGGTGACGCCCTGGGAGCTGGAGCGCTACCTGCCTGTCCTGTAGTGGGGAAGGCGAGGCCGCATG
>JBOGYE010000363.1:0-21197 GCA_050696635.1 Solirubrobacteraceae bacterium
GCCAGACCGCAGAACCGCATCGCGGCGACCGCCAGCGCCTGCGCGCACCAGACCAGCCCGTCGATCGGGACGTGCTCGTCGATCGTGTGGGCGACCGTCGCGCCGTCGGGATCGAAGCCCGGCGGACCGAAGCCGATCGACGGGATGCCCGCCAGCTTGGTGAAGGCCGCGCCGTCATACCACGAGTCCAGACCGCCCAGCTCGCGCCGGCGGCCGAGGTCGGCGCTCGCGTCGAGCATCGTGGCGACGATCGGCTCGGATTGCGGGATCTCCATCGGCATCACTCCGTTCGCCCACCATTCGACCGCGGGTGGGTGCTGCGCCAGCCAGTCGTCGGCGGCGGCGCAGCGCTGCACGATGAAGCGCTCCACCTGATCGCGGATCGTCGACCCCCAGCCGCGCTCGTCGGCCTGCGCCGGCACATACATGACCGCGATCGTCAGCTCGCACGAGGCCGGGTAGGTGACCGCCCACTCGCCGCCGCGCACCAGCGTTGGCAGCAGCGACGGCGGCGACAGGAACGGATGGCGCAGGCGCGCCTCCGCGCCCCACGCGTCCCGCAGAGCGGCGATCGCGTCCATCACCACGGCCGCCTTCTCGATCGCGTTGACCGCGCCGCCCGAGCGCCAATCCGGATGGCGCACCTCGGCGTGACCGGGCCGGCCCGGGACCCGCACGACGCCGTACTCCGAACCGCGGCAGGCGACCCAGACGCGGAAATCCGTGGGCTCGGTGACGACGCCGGCGTCGGCCCGCAGCCCATGTGCGACCAGCGCCGAGGCGCCCGCGCCCGAGGACTCCTCGTCGGTGTTGGTCGCCACGACCAGGTCGCCGGCCAGCCTCAGGCCGGACGCGGCCAGCGCCTCGGCGGCGAACGTCATCGCCGCCACGCCGCCCTTCATGTCGCACGCTCCGCGGCCGTACAGCAGCCCGTCGCGCACCTCCGGCGTGAACGGGTCGCTGGTCCACCGCTCACGCGGCTCTCCGGAGACCACGTCGATGTGGCCGTTGAGCAGCATCGAGGGCCCGCCGCCGGCGCCGGCGATCGTCGCGATCAGCTGCGGGCGGCCCGCGAAGTCCAGCCCCTCGGGCACCAGCGGCGCGCCCGCGATCGCAGCCGCATCGGGCTCGAACAGGTCGACCCGCGCGCCCGCTGCCGTCAGCCGAGCCGCCAGCAGCTCCTGCAGCTCGCGCTCCTGGCGCGGCGGGTCGCCGACCTCGCGCGCCGTCGTGTCCAACGCGATCAGGCTTGCGGCCAGCGCGACCAGCTCGTCGCGGCTTGACCGGATCGACGCGCAAACGGCCCGCTCGACGTCCGAGAGTCCCATCGGCGCGACACCCTAACAACGCGGCCGGCAGCGCCGCCACGTAGCCGCCGCGAGGCGCCGCCGTATAGTGCCGCCGTGCAGCGCAGCCGCGCGGCGCCGCCGTGCAGTAGCCGCCTCAGGCGGTCGCCGTGGAGGGGCGCAGGGCTCGCAGAGCCGGCTGCGCTGCGGGCACTGCCTGCGGCGCCGGTGCTGGCAGCTGTTCGGCCGGCACCGGACGGCAGATGCCGAACCCCTGGACCAGGTCGCAGCCGAGCGAGCGCAGCAGCGCCACCGTGACGCCCCCCTCGATGCCCTCGGCGACGACCCGCAGGCCGAGCGCGTGACCGAGATCGATCGTCGCCCGCACCAGCTCGGTCTCGCGCCGGCCAGCGTCCGCCAGCGCCGCGATCAAGCGCCGGTCGAGTTTCATCTCGGCGACCGCCAGATCGCTGAGATAGGCCAGCGAGGTGAACCCCGACCCGAAGTCGTCGACCGACACGTCGATACCGAGGTCGCGCAGGCTCCGGACCGCCAGCTGCGCCCTGTCGAACTCCTCGATGATGCTGGTTTCCGTGATCTCGACGGTCAGGCATCCGGGTCCCAGTCGCTCGTGCGCGAGCGCGGCAGCCACCCGGGTCGGAAACTCGGGGTCGAGCAGATCGCCGACGCTGACGTTGACCGATACCCGTAGCTGACGGCCCGCGGCGCGCCAGGCCGCGCACTGGCGCAGCGCCGTCGCCAGCACCCAGCGGGTTAGCCTGCCCATCAGCCCGGCCTCCTCGGCCAGTGGCAGAAAGCGAGCCGGGGCGATCAGCCCGTGCTTGGGATGCTGCCAGCGCACGAGCGCCTCGACCGTGGTCACGCCGGCACCGCGAAGGTCCAGCTGCGGCTGGTAGTGCAGCACCAGCTGATCGGACTCGATCGCCTCGCTGAGCTCGTCCGCGAGCCGCAGGCGGGGAGCGCCGAGCTCCAGCTCGCGATCGCAGAAGGCGAATGCGGCCCCCTCGCCCTTGGCACGGTACATCGCCGCGTCCGCCCGCTCGAGCAAAGTCTCGGCGTCGCCGGCGTCCTGGGGCGCCAGCGCGATCCCGATGCTCGCGCCGATCACGGCGCTGGCGGCGTTGAGCTTGAACGGCCGCGCGAGACCGGCACTGATCCGCTTCGCGACCGCGCTTGCCTCGTCGGCTCCGGCCCCGACCAGAACGGCTCCGAACTCGTCGCCGCCGATCCGCACCAGCAGATCCGTCGGGCGCAGTGCCGTCGCCAGCCGGGCCGCCACCCGCGTCAGAGCCTCGTCGCCGACGGCGTGGCCGAACGAGTCGTTGACCTGCTTGAAGCCGTTCAGGTCGATGAACAGGAACGCCAGCGCAGGCGTCTCGCCGGACTGCTCGGCGAACCAGCGGGTCAGCGCGTCGAACATGCGCCGGCGGTTGCCCAGGCCGGTCAGATGGTCGGTCAGCGAGTGCTCGTGGTGCACTCGGGTTTGGGTGCGCAGGGCCCTGACCGACAGCGTCGTGCGTGCGACGACCGTCAGCAGGGTGGCCGCCGCCAGTCCGGTGGCGACCCGGTTGACCGGCTCCAGCGTGCTCGCGAACAGCAGGACCAACCCGGCGCCCGCCGCCAGCCCTGGCAGCGTGAAGCCGGCGGGGCGCTCCAGCGCCAGCGGATCCGGCCGGCCCGGATCGAGCCACATCGCCGTCGCGACCAGGACCGACGAGACCGGCCAGGCGGCCGCGTTCAGGGCGACTCCCAGATGCGAGCCCCACTGCAGCAGGTTCGAGGCGTCGCCGAGGACGTTGGCGCCGAACCCGGCGGCCAGCAGCAGCCACGGGGCTCGGCTACCCGAGGTCATCGCGGCGCCGGCCGCGATCACCAGCAGCAGCAGCACGTCGCCGAGCGGGTAGGCGAGGTTGACGGCGGTTCCGAGCACCGAGCCGTGGGTCAGCCGCAGCACCGAGCCGAACACGACCGCGGCGCAGACCGCGGCGGCGCCGAGGCCGGCGACCGCGCCGTCGAGCCAGTTGGGCGCCGCAAGCCGCCGCGCCCGGCTGCGGGCGAACAGCGCCAGCGCGACGTATGACAGCGGGAAGAAGCAGAGGTAGAGGGCGTCGGCGGGCGACGGCGTCGGGACGGCTGCGCCGCCGTGCGACAGCACCGTCAGCACGGCGTCGCCCGCGCCCCAGCACACGAATGCGGCGCCCAGCAGCACCGCCACGAGCCAGTCGCGGCCCTGCCTGCGGGCGCCGAGCATGCACAGCACGCCCGCGGCGACCTCGATCGCCGTGACGCCCCAGCCGTCGATCAGGGTCGAGGACTCGTTCGCGGGGCGGACGATCACCAGCACCACGTACGCGAGCACGAGCGCGGCCAGCACAGCATGCACGAGCCGGCGCGCGCCCATCCGCCGCGCACTTCGCCTGGCTCGCCTGCGGTCATGGGCGGGCGAGTCGATTGCCATGATGGCTAGATCGACTGCGCGGGCGTCGAGGTTGAGCGTGGCCCAGTGTCGGGGTGCCTGGACGATCCGGGTCGCTGCGACGGCGACGCAGCCGCGAGTTTCGGTGATTTGCAGCGGGAGTTGCCGTCCCGGGCACCGCTGGGCGGGCGAGCTTCGATAGACTGACCGCCGGACGAAGCTGGCAACCGGGCCAGGCTCCGGCGCTTCCGGTGCTCGGCCTGCCGCTTTGCCATACCTCCAGACATGGGCATGTTCACGTATCTGACCGGCTTCGGCGGCCGCGACATGGCGGTCGACCTCGGCACCGCCAACACGCTCGTGTACGTTCGCGGACGGGGGATCGTGCTGTCGGAGCCGAGCGTGGTGGCGGTCGACTCGCGCAGCGGCGAGGTGCACGCGGTGGGGATCGAGGCCAAGCGGATGCTGGGCCGCACGCCCGGCACGATCTCGGCGATCCGGCCGCTGAAGGACGGCGTGATCGCCGACTTCGAGGTGACCGAGGAGATGCTGCGCCATTTCATCCAGAAGGTGCACCAGAACCGCTGGGCTCACCCGCGCGTGGTCGTGTGCGTGCCGAGCGGGGTGACCGGGGTCGAGAAGCGCGCGGTCGAGGAGGCCTGCCTCAGCGCGGGCGCCCGGCAGGCGTACCTGATCGAGGAGCCGATGGCCGCGGCGATCGGGGCCGGGCTGCCGGTCGGCGAGCCGACCGGTTCGATGGTCGTCGACATCGGCGGCGGTACCAGCGAGGTGGCGGTCATCTCGCTGGGCGGGATCGTCGTCTCGCAGTCGATCAGGGTCGGCGGTGACGAGCTCGACGAGGCGATCATCAACTACGTCAAGCGCGAGTACAAGCTGCTGATCGGCCAGCAGACGGCCGAGGAGGTCAAGCTGGAGATCGGCTCGGCGCACTCGATGCCCGAGGAGGTGCAGGCCGAGATCCGGGGCCGCGACATGGTCTCGGGTCTGCCCAAGACCGTGATCCTGACAAGCGAGGAGATCCGCGGAGCGCTGGAGGAGCCGGTTTCGCAGATCATCGACGCCGTCAAGCAGACGCTGGATCGAACTCCGCCCGAGCTCGCGTCAGACATCATGGATCGTGGCATCATGTTGGCCGGAGGAGGGTCGCTGCTTCAGGGCATGGAGGAGCGTCTGCGTCACGAGACGCAGATGCCCGCGCACCTGGCGGAGTCCCCGCTGACGTGCGTCGCCGTCGGATCGGGAAGGTCGCTGGAGGAGTTCGAGGCGATTCACCGGTCCAACCGCAATTCCCGCAACCGCCGTCGCCGCTACTAGCGTGCGCGGCAAGAGCAAGATTTTGGAGACACGGATCTCGTGCACGACAAACAGGTACGACGGCGCCGGGCGGTGCTCGCCGGGCTCGTCGCCATTTCCCTGATCCTGCTGACCGCCTACTTCGGCGAGTCGCCCTCGAGCCCGCTGCACGGCGTGCAGCGCGGCATCGTGGCGGTGGTGTCGCCGCTGCAGGCCGGCGCCTCGAAGGTCCTATCGCCGGTCCGCGACGTCGCCAACTGGGTCTCGGACACGCTCAGTGCCAAGTCCAAGGTCGACCGCCTCCAGCAGCAGGTCGCGCGGCTCACGTTCCAGAACGACACGCTGCGAAGCATGCAGCAGCAGAACGCGCAGCTGACCCAGGAGCTGGGGCTGTCGCAGCGGATCGGCCTGTCGGTCTATCACCCGGTCGGCGCCAACGTGATCGGCCGCGACCCGAGCTACTGGTATCAGACGGTCGAGGTCGACGCCGGCTCCGACGAGGGAGTCGCGCTGCACGACGCGGTCGTCAGCGGCGGGGGGCTGGTCGGGCTGGTGACGACGGTCGATCCGTCCAGCTCGATCATCACCCTGATCACCGACCCGGCCGTGCAGGTCGGCGCCCAGATCCTCGACGCCAAGCAGGACGACGGGATCCTCGCGCCGTCGGTCGGCAACCCCAACCAGCTGCAGATGCAGGACCTGCCCAACAGCGCCTCGATCAGCGCCGGCTGGCAGGTCGTGACCTCGGGCTTTAAGTCCGGCGGGCTGACGTCCTACTACCCGCCGGGGCTCCCGATCGGCACGGTCGCCTCCAGCCTGACCCAGACCCAGATCTCAAACGACCTGCTCAACAACGGCGAGGTGCCGGTGACGCCGTCGGCCGACCTGCGCCACTTCGACTCGGTGCTGATCCTGACCAGCACGCATGCGGGCGGCGCGCGGGCGCAGGTGCCCTCGCCGTGAGCTCGGTGTCGCCGAAGCTGGTCGCGCGGCTGGTGGTGCTGGCGCTGGTGACGGTGATCGTCCAGGAGGCGGCCGTCTCGCAGATTTCGCTGTTCGGCGTCGCGGCCGACATCACGGTGCTGATGGTGATGTCGGTCGGGCTGCTGGCCGGCTCGATGACCGGCGCGATCATGGGCTTCTTCACCGGGCTGCTGGTCGACACCATGCTCGTCCAGACGCTCGGGATCACGTCGCTTTTGTACATCGCGATCGGCTACTGGTCCGGGCGCGTGCGCGAGCTGCGCGATCCGGCCCACGGCCTGGTCCCGATGGCCGCTGGCGCCGCGGCGACCGCGTTCGCCGGGGTCGGGATGGCGCTGCTGCAGTTCCTGCTCGGCGTCGACGCGCCGGTCAGCCTGCTGCTGGCCCAGCAGATCTTCGTCACGGTGCTGGTCAACACGCTGATCTCGCTCCCGGTCTACGCCGCGGTGCGCCGAGCGATCAACCCGGCACTGCCCGACGACCCGCGCCGCCGGCGACGGCGCGCGTACACGACGGGCGGGCTGAGCCCCCTGCAGAGCCCATCGGCGCAGCGCCTGGGGCCGATCAACCGGGCGGGCCGGTGAGCCCGCTGCGCCCGCCGATCGAGCCCGGCCGGGATGCCAACGCCGCCGGCGAGGAGCGCCGCCCGCCGATGTCGCCGCAGCTGGCGCTGCGGGTCGCGGTCGCCGGCAGCATCGCGCTCGGGCTGTTCGCGATCATCTTCTTCCGCCTGTGGTTCCTGCAGGTCCTGACCGGCAGCCAGTACGTGCAGGCGGCGACCTTCAACCACGCCAAGCAGATCCCGATCGCCGCGCCGCGCGGCGAGATCCTCGATCGCTCCGGCAACGTGCTGGTCGACAGCGTCAAGGAGCTGGCGGTGCTGATCACGCCGTCGGACCTGCCCGCGCCTGTCTCGTTGGCCGATCTGCACACGATCGAGAGCCCGGCGCGCAAGGACACCGTGCTCTATAACCGTCTCGCGCACGTGCTCGGGACGTCCACTCGGCGGGTCCGCTGCCGGATCTACGCCAAGCCGCCCAACGTCTTTGCGCTGTCGCCGATCGCCTGCCTGGTGGCCCAGCAGGTGTCGTTGTATCCCTTCAGCGACGTCACGGTCGCCACTGGGCCCACGGTGGCGCGGGACATGGAGTTCTACCTGGCCGAACGCCAGTCCCAGTTCGACGGCGTGTCGGTGCGCCACGTATACAGGACCCAGTACCCGGACACGACGCTCGCCGCCCAGGTGCTGGGCACGGTCGGTCCGATCAGCTCGACGGAGTTCGGCTCGAGCGCGTATAAGGGGATCCCGCAGGGCTCGATCGTCGGCCAGTCGGGACTCGAGGCGCAGTACAACAGCTTCCTGCAGGGACGCGACGGCTCCCAGGACGTGCTCGTCAACGCCTCAAACCAGCCGCTGCGCGACCTCGGCAGCCACCCGCCGAGCGCCGGCTCGAATTTGCGCACAACGCTCGATGCCGGCCTGCAGCGCGCCGGTCAGCTGGCGCTGGCGCGCTCGATCGCGCTCAGCTCCTCGCCGGGCGGCGCGTTCGTGGCGATGGACCCCGTCAACGGTCAGGTCTACGCGATGGGCTCCGAGCCGAGCTTTGACCCGGACGACTTCACGCATCCGATGAAGGTCGGCTACTACGACAGCCATTACCGCAACGCGTCCAGCGGCTACCCGCTGCTCAACCGCGCCATCCAGTCCGCTGGTCCGACCGGCTCGACGTTCAAGCCGATCACCGCGACGGCGGGCCTGCAGAGCGGCCAATGGACGCCGGGCGAGACCTTCGACGACACCGGCCAGTTCTGCGTCAACCCCGGGACGCCCGCGCAGCAGTGCCGCCACAACGCCGGCCGCGCGGTCTACGGCCAGCTGACCCTGTCGCAGGCGATCCAGGTCTCCTCCGACGACTTCTTCTACCACCTGGGAGCGCTGCTGAACCCCAACGATCCGACCGCCCACCCCGATGGCGGGCCGCTGCAGGAGTGGGCGGCGAAGTTCGGGATCGGCCGCGCGACCGGGATCGACCTGCCCGGCGAGGCCTCAGGCACGCTGCCGTCGCCGCGCTGGCGCGAGCAGCGCAACCGACTCGAGGCCCAGTGCGACAGCGCGACCGGCCAGTTTCGCTACACCAATGGGACGCTGACCAGCTCCCACAAGCTGCCGGGCTACCACCGCAGCCCCAAGCACACGCCTGGCGGCTGCGGGATCGCCGACGGGACCAGCCGCCCGTGGTCGATCGGAGACGCCGAGAGCCTGGCGGTCGGCCAGGGCGACGTCCAGGTGACGCCGCTGCAGCTGGCGACCGCCTACTCGGCGCTCGCCAACGGCAACCAGGTCCCGACGCCGCACATCGGGCTCGACGTGCAGTCGGCCAACGGGACCGTGCTGCAGACGATCAGCCAGCCGGCGGCGCGGCACGTCGCGATCGACCCCGCCTACCGGGACCAGATCCTGACGGGGCTGCGTGATGCGGCCTCGCTGCCCGGCGGAACCTCGGCCGACGTGTTCGGCCACTTCCCCGAGCAGGTCTACGGCAAGACCGGAACGGCGCAGTATGGCATTCCGGGAGTAAGCGAATCCGACTACGCATGGTATGCCTGCTTCGTGCCGCCCAGCGCGACCTCGAAGCCGATCGTGGTCGTCGTCTGGGTCGAGAAGGGCGGGTTCGGGGCCGTCGGCGCGGCGCCCGTTGCGCGCCAGATCCTGTCGCAGTGGTTCTTCGGCAAGATGGGGCCCTACGTGGCCGGGAGCTCGCACACGCTGTGAGTGCCACTCCGATCCAACCCGTCGACGAGTCCGCCCTCCCGCGCGCGCGGTCGCTGCCGATCTTCGACCCGCTGCTGCTGCTGGCGGGACTCGCGCTGGCGGCGTGCTCGTATGAGACGCTGAACGCGATCCGCTCCTCGGAGGCGCACCGGCAGGCGCTGTACGCGGGCATCGGGGCGCTGCTGGCGCTGCTCATCAGCCGGATCGACTACACGCGGCTGCGCGAGTTCAAGCACGGCCTGTACGGGATCATGATCGTGCTGAACCTGGTCGTCTATGCGATGCCGGCGATCGCCAAGGCGCACCGCTGGATCCACCTGCCGCTGTTCAACTTCCAGTCCTCGGAGTTCGGCAAGCTGCTGGTGATCGTCGCGCTGGCGGCGTTCGCCGTCGATCGCAGCCGCCGGCTGCACGAGTGGCGCACGACCGTGCGGATCATGCTGCTGGCGATCGTCGCGGCGCTGGTCGTGATCCCGCAGCCGGACCTGGGGACCGCGCTGGTCTACGTCGCGATCGGCATCAGCGTGCTGTTCTTCGTCGGGACCTCGTGGCGCCAGCTCGGGGCCCTGGCGGCGATCTTCGCCGCGGCGATCGCGATCGGGCTTGTCGGCGCGCCGGCGGTCGGCGTGCACGTGCTGCACAGCTACCAGAGCGACCGACTGACGGCATTCTTCGATCCGTCGAGTTGCGGCAACATCCCGGCCGACCAGTACAACCCGTGCTATCAGCTGCAGGAGGCGGAGATAGCGATCGGGTCCGGGCAGAAGACGGGCCTCGGCCCGCATGCCTACCAGACCAAATTGGGCAATGTCCCGGCGCCCGACACGGACTTCGTGTTCGCGACCGTCGCTGAGACCTACGGATTCGCCGGAGCGGCGCTTGTGCTGTCGCTGTACGCGCTGCTGATCTGGCGCGCGCTGCGGATCCTGGCGATGTCGAAGAACCTGTTCGGCACGCTGATCGCGGCGGGCATCGTCGCGATGCTGATGTTCCAGGTGTTCGTGAACATCGGGATGACGGTCGGGATCATGCCCGTCACCGGCGTCCCGCTGCCGCTGGTGAGCTATGGCGGCTCATCGGTGATCGTCACCTTCCTCGCCATCGGGCTGCTTGAGTCGATCTACGTCCAGGCGCGGATGGCGAGCGCCGGCAAGCGCCGGTCGCTCATATCTTGAACAAGCCGCGCGCGACCAGATCCGCGCGCGAACCAACTTCCCAAAGGACTGACTGAAAATTGAAGAAGCAAGTGCTGGTCAGCGTCGACCGCGGCGAGACCCGGGTCGCGATGCTCGAGGCTACGGGAACCGTGACGGCGCGCAAGCCCGCGTCGAGTTCGACCCGGCGGCGGCGCAAGCCGGCCGTCCCGAGCGGCTACACGGTCGCCGAGCTGTACCTGGAGCGCCGTGGCAACCGCTCGATCGTCGGCAACATCTACAAGGGGCGCGTGGACAGCGTGCTCGCGGGCCTGGAGGCGGCATTCGTCGACATCGGCCTGGAGAAGAACGGCTTTCTGCACGTCGACGAGATCGTGCTGCCGGGGGTGGAGGCGCCGCGCCGCGGGCGCGGCTCCGGCCGCGAAGGGCGGCAGATCACCGACATGCTCAAGGCCGGGCAGGAGATCGTCTGCCAGGTTGTCAAGGACCCGCTCAAGACCAAGGGCGCGCGGCTGTCGATGGACCTCACGATCGCCGGGCGCTACATGGTGTACGCACCGTACGGCGAGGGCGTCGGCGTCTCGCGGCGGCTCGATGACAAGGAGCGCGACCGCCTGCGCCGCGAGGCGGCCAAGCTCGACCTGAAGGGCGCGGGGGCGATCATCCGCACCTCCGCGCTGGGCGTCAAGCGCGCTGACCTGGAGCGCGAGCTGCTGTACCTGTTCAAGCTCGGCGAGGTGCTCGAGAAGCGGGTCGCCGAGACCCAGGCGCCGGCGCTCGTCTTCCAGGAGGCCGATCTTTCGGTGCGGGTCGTGCGTGACATCTTCTCGGCCGAGTTCGAGCGCGCGGTCGTCGATGACGAGAAGCAGCATCACCGGCTGGTGTCGTTCTTCAGCCGCACGGCGCCCGAGCTCGTCGACCAGGTCGAGCTGTGGGACCAGGAGACGCCCCTGCTCGAGTCATTCGGGGTCGAGCAGGTGCTCGCGTCGACGCTGCAGCGCCGCGTCGATCTCCCCTCCGGCGGCTATCTGATGATCGACTACGCCGAGGCGCTGACCGTGATCGACGTCAACTCCGGATCGTTCATCGGTCGCGGCAAGGGCGCGCGCCTGGAGGACACGATCACCAAGACCAACCTCGAGGCGGCCGACCAGGTCGTGCGCCAGTTGCGGCTGCGAGACATCGGCGGGATCATCGTGATCGACTTCATCGACATGGCGCGGGCGCGCAACCGCGATGCCGTGCTCAAGACGCTGCGCAAGGCGCTGGACGAGGATCGCACCAAGACCTTCGTGGTCGAGATCTCCCCGTTGGGGCTGGTCGAGATGACGCGTCAGAACGTCACCGACGGGGTGCGGGAGATCATGACTCGCCCATGCCCGACCTGCGATGGCGAGGGCGTGATCAAGTCCGAGGAGACGATCGCGATCGAGTTCGAGCGCCGGATGCGAGACATGGCAACAAAGACCGATGCCGACGCGATCCTGCTGCAGATGAACCCGCGGGTGAGCGCCGAGTTCACCGGCGACGACGCGCGCGTGCTGCACGCGATCGAGCACGCGACCGGCAAGCTGTTCGTGTTCGAGGGCTCGGAGGGGCTGCCGCTGGAGCACTTCCGGGTGCTCGAGGAGGGCGACCGCGAGCGGGTGCTGGAGCGCGCGCTGCCGTTCCGCGAGGGCGAGGAGGTGCACGTCGAGATCGTCGAGCCTCACATGTACAGCCCCGGTGACGCGGTCGCCAAGGTCGACGGCTACATCATCTCGGTCCGCGGTGGCACCCGTCACGTGGGCGAGAAGCGGCTGGTGCGGATCGAGCAGGTGGGGCGCACCGCGGCGGTCGCCTCGCTGGTCGACGCGCCCGGCGCCAATGGGGCGCCGACGCAGGAGGCCGACCCGACCGAGGACGAGCTAGACTCCAAGCCTCGGCGCCGCGGCCGCAGGGGCGGACGGCGCCGTTCGAGCGCCACAGCCGGTGCGGCCGCCGGCTCGCCAGACCCTGAATAGCCATGTACGCGATCGTTAAGACAGGTGGAAAGCAGTACCGCGTCGAGCAGGATCAGACCCTGCTCGTCGAGCGGCTGCCCGTCGCCGATGGCGACACCGTCGCGCTGGCGCCGCTGCTGCTGGTCGACGGCGATGACCTGGTGGACGGCGACGAGCTCGAGTCGGTGAGGGTGCAGGCGCGGGTGCTCAGCCACGAGCGCGGCCCGAAGCTGCGGATCGTGAAGTTCAAGCCAAAGCGCGGCTACAAGCGGCGCACCGGGCATCGGCAGGAGCTGACGCGGATCCAGATCGCCAGCATCGGCCGCGAGGCGGCCCCGACCAAGCGCTCGCGCAAGGCGGCCGCCAAGCCCGCCGGCGAGGAGGCGGTCGATGGCGCATAAGAAGGGTCTCGGGTCCAGCCGCAACGGCCGCGACTCCAACGCCAAGCGCCTCGGCGTAAAGGTGTTCGCCGGCCAGACCGTGACCGGCGGCGAGATCATCGTGCGCCAGCGCGGCACGCGCTTCAAGCCGGGCGAAGGCGCCGGCATCGGTCGCGACGACACGATCTACGCCCGCGCCGCCGGAACCGTCGCGTTCACCCGTGGTCGGCGCGGTCGCGTGATCTCGATCGTGACGCCGGGCGACGCCGCCGCCTGACGCCCCGGCCCGGCCCGGCCCGGTCGGGGTCGGGGCTACACGAGCGCCGTCGCCGTTGCGTCCAGCCTCGCCGTGCACTGCGGGCAGCGGGTCGCCCGCAGCGGAATCGTGCTGGTGCACTCCGGGCAGTCCTTGCTGTCAGGGTCCTCTGTGGCTCCGCGCGACGCGAACGCGTTGTAGGGCCTGACGACGAAGAAGAAGATCGCTGCCCCTGTGGTCACGAATGTGATCACCGCGTTGATGAAGTCGCCGTACAGGAAATGGCTTGAGTTGATCGTGAACGACAGCGCGCTGAAGTCGGGGTTGCCGAAGATCAGCGCGATGATCGGCGTGATCAGATCGACGATCAGGGCCTTGATAACCGCCGCGAACACGATCGCCATCACGAACGCGACCGCCAACTCGACGAGGTTGCCCCTGACCAGGAACTTCTTGAAGTCGGCCAGCACTGCGGCCATGCGCATCACCTCCCGGATTGGATGGACCGGCGTCGGTCAGCCTATTCCCACCGCGGCCCGGATGTGAGCGTGTCAGCCGTCCTGCGCGGTGGGCCGGATCAGGATCTCGTTGACGTTGACCTCGGGCGGCTGCGATACCGCATAGAGCACCGCCCGCGCGATGTCATCGGGCGACAGCGCCGCCCTCGGCGTGCGCTCGAAGAAGGCCGTGTCGACCACCCCGGGCTCGATCAGCGTGACCCGCACGCCGGACCCGTTGAGCTCCTGCCGTGCGCCCTCGCCCAGGGCCGTCACGGCCCACTTGGTCGCCGAGTAGACCGATCCCTCCTGCGCCACACGCCCCGCGACCGAGCCGGTCAGCAATAGATGTCCGCGGGACTCGCGCAGCGCCTCGATCGTGGCGCGGATCGTCAGCGCCGCGCCGTAGACGTTGGTCAGGACCATCGCGCGCCAGTGCTCGGGCGATTCGGCCAGGAAGCCGCGGCGGGCGCCGAAGCCGGCGTTTGCGAACGCAACATCGATCCTGCCCCAGCGCTCCAGCACCGCGGCCACCATCGCCCGCTGCTGCTCCCACTCGGTCACGTCGCACACGATCGCCGCCGCCCGCTCCTCGCCTCCCAGCTCATCCGCCAGCGCTCGCAGGCGTTCCGCGGAACGCGCCGCCAGCGCCACCCGGTGCCCGGCCGCTACGGCAGCCCGCGCGGTGGCGGCGCCGATCCCCGACGAGGCGCCGGTGATCAGGAACACGGGATCGTGACTGGCCATAGTCTCCGCAGAGCATGCACGATCGCGCCCGAATCCACGTGCTGGCCGGCGCCGGCGGCGACGGTTGCCTCAGCTTCCGTCGCGAGGCCCACGTCCCCAAGGGCGGTCCCGACGGCGGCGACGGCGGCCGGGGCGGCGACGTGGTGTTGGTCTGCGACGACTCGCTGCGTGACCTGGCCCGGTTTCGTCGCCGCTCACGCCTGGCGGCGGGGCGCGGCGGCCACGGGGAGGGCGCGCTGCGTCACGGTGCCGACGGCGCCGACCTGGAGCTGCCGGTCCCGCCGGGCACCGAGGTACTGGTGGCGCGCGACGGGGCGCGCTATGACCTGGTCCGGGCCGGGCAGCGGGCGGTCGTCGCGCGCGGGGGCGCGGGCGGGCGCGGCAACAAGCGCTTCGCCGGGCCGACGCGCCAGACGCCGCGGTTCGCGCAGCGCGGGCTGCCCGGCGAGGAGACCTGGCTCGATCTGTCGTTGAAGCTGCTGGCGGACGTGGGGCTGATCGGACTCCCCAACGCCGGCAAGTCCTCGCTGCTCGCGGCGCTGACCCGGGCGCGGCCGAAGGTCGCCGCCTACCCGTTCACCACGATCTCGCCCGTGCTGGGAACGCTCCAGAGCGACGGTCGCCAGCTCGTGATCGCCGACATCCCCGGGCTGATCGAGGGCGCCAGCGATGGCGCCGGGCTCGGTCACGAGTTCCTCGCCCATGTCGAGCGCACGCGGCTGCTGGTCCACGTGCTTGACCTGGCGCCGCTCGACGGCTCAGACCCGGTCGCCAACCACGCCACCGTCGAGCGCGAGCTGCAGCGCCACGACCCGCGCCTGGCCGCGCTGCCGCGTGTGCTCGCGCTGTCCAAGGCCGACCTCGTCGACGCCGCCACGGCGGAGCTGGCGCGTCGCGACTGGGAGGCCCGTCTGGGGAGCGAGGCGCCGGTGCTCGTTACCTCGTCGGCCACGTCCGCGGGCGTACCCGCGCTGGCGGCGCAGCTGGTCGCGCGGGTGCCGGCGTCCGCGCCGGGGTCCGAGACCGAGCTCGTGGCGCTGGACGCGGCGGATGATGGGGGACCGCTCGCCGAGCACCGCGTGTTTCGCCCCGCGGCGCCGCGCGCGTACGCGGTCGCGCGCACCGGCGTGGCCAGCTTCGCGATCACCGGGGCGGCCGTGGAGCGCCTGCTGGCTCGCTACGACCTGGACAACGAGGAGGCGCTGGCCCACATCGAGCGGCGGCTGCGGGGGATGGGCGTGCTGCGAGCGCTGGCGACCGAGGGCTTCCAGGCCGGTGACGAGGTCCAGATCGCGGGGGTGGCGTTCGAGCTCGATCCGGACGTGTAGGATGCGCCCGGCCGGGTGGACGTGGTGTTCGGAAACGAGGAGGAGTTGAATGCGGCGAGGTGTTGCGGTGGCGATCGTCGTGGGCGCGTTCGCGGCCCTGACCACGACGGCGGGCGCGAGGTCCTCAGGGTCGGCTCCTACCACGGGATCCGCGGTCAGTTCACATCGATCCAGGCGGCGGTCAACGCGGCCCGGCCCGGTGACTGGATCCTGATCGGGCCTGGCGACTACAAGACGACCTCGGTCCGCACCCCCAAGGGCGCCCCGGACTTCCCCGCCGCCGTGCTGGTCACGACCCGGAATCTGCACATCCGTGGCATGAACCGCGGCCATGTGATCGTCGATGGCACCAGGCCGGGCTCGGGCGTCTGCAGCGCCAAGGCGTCGGCGCAGAACTTTGGGCTGCGCGGCCGCTCGAACATGGGCGGCTATGCGGTTGCGGCCAGCGCCTCGGGGCGCTCCGGCCTCAACGGGCTGATGGTCTACAAGGCCCGCAACGTCTCGATCGAGAACCTGACCGCGTGCAACTTCCTCGGCGGCTCGCGCAGCGCCGGCAACGAGATCTGGTTCAACGGCGGCGCCGACAGCGGCAAGGTCGGCGGCCACGGCTTCTACGGCGGCTACCTGACGACGACCAGCACCTACCTGAAGGGCAAGTCCAAGGCCGACGAGGCTTCGGCGGCCCGGTACGGCGTCTTCTCCTCCAACTGGAGCGGCGGCACCTGGGACAACATCTACGCCTCGAACTTCAACGACTCGGGGTTCTACATCGGCGCCTGCCGCCAGGAGTGCGACCAGACGCTCAACCACGGCTGGGCGGAGTACAACGTGCTCGGGTACTCGGGCTCCAACTCCGGCGGACGCCTCGTGATCGAGAACTCGCAGTTCGACAACAACGAGGACGGGTTCGACACCAACAGCCAGAACGGCGACAACCCGCCGCCCCAGGACGGCGCCTGCCCCCGCAACGGCACCAGCTCGATCACGCACACGCACTCCTGCTGGGTGTTCATCCACAACTACGTGCACGACAACAACAACCCCAACGTTCCCGCGGCCGGCTCCGCCGCGGCCGGCCCGGTCGGCACCGGCATGTCGGTCTCCGGAGCTCGCGACGACACGATCATGGACAACCGGTTTGTCAACAACAAGGCGTGGGGCGTGGTGTTGATCCCGTATCCGGACAGCGGCGGCCCGTGCACCGGCGGCACGCCGAATGGGCTCGGCCAGGGAAGCTGCCTGTATGACGAGTGGGGCGACGCCCTGATCGGCAACACGTTCACCAACGACGGCGGCTACGGGCACCCGACCAACGGCGCTTGGGCGCAGGTGAACTTCGAGGGCGGTCACCCGACCAACTGCTATTCGGGCAACACGGGCTCAAGCGTCAACGTCGACGACGCCGCGATGCAGAAGGCGCAACCGTCCTGCAACGGCGCGCAGGCGGCGGCGGGCTCCAGCAACGGCAACTTCCTCAACGAGGTGCTGTGCGACACGCAGGTGGAGCTGGTTCCGGGCGTGTCCGCCTGCCCGGCCGGGGTCACCTACCCGCGCGTCAGCCGGATCGTGATGCACAAGCTGCCCAGGGGGCTGCGATCGATGCCCAACCCGTGCGCGGGTGTGCCGTCGAACCCGTGGTGCGGGCGCGGGCGCGGACGCCGGAAAAAGTGATCCGGCAGGGTTGTCCGTTTTCTCAGCTATAGGCTCAGAAAAGGGACAACCCTCCTGTGAGGCAGGTGCGCCCGCGTACCCTTGCGCGCATGACCTGCGTGGTGATCAAGCTCGGCTCGAGCATCGTCTGCGACGAGCGCGGCGTGGCTCGAGCCGAGGTGCTGGCGAACGTCTGCGACCAGGTCGCCGAGCTGCATCGCGCCGGCCGCTCGCCGGTCGTGGTCACCAGCGGCGCGATCGCGCGGGGGATGGGCGTGATGTCGCTCGCCATGCGTCCGCGCGCGATCGACGAGCTGCAGGCCGCCAGCGCCGTCGGCCAGGGCAAGCTCTACCAGGTCTACGACGAGCTGCTGCAGGCCCGCGGGGTGCCGACCGCGCAGGTGCTGTTGACGTTCTTCGACATCAGTGCTCGCACCCACTACCTCAACGCCCGCCAGACCCTGCGCAAGCTGCTGGACTGGCAGGTGGTGCCGGTGATCAACGAGAACGACACGACCGCCACCGATGAGATCTCGTTCGGGAACAACGACTTCCTGGCGGCGCAGGTCGCGATCCTGATGGGCGCGCAGCGGCTGCTGCTGCTGACCGACGCCGACGGGGTGTTCACCGCCGATCCGCGGCTCGATCCCGCGGCGCGGCTGGTGCCGGAGGTGACGGACTTCGCGGCGCTTGAATCACTCGACATCGGCCACACCTCGTCGCCGCTGGGTTCGGGCGGGATGCGCTCCAAGGTCGTCGCCGCTGAGATGGCGACCGCGGCCGGGATTCCGACCGTGATCGCGAGCGGACTGGTGCCCGGCGCGATCGCGGCCGCCGCCTCGGGCGATGGCGCGATCGGGACCGCGTTCCCGGCGCGCGAGGGCCGCTACTCGAGCTTCAAGCTGTGGCTCAAGTACGCCAAGCCCGTCCGCGGCCGGGTACTGGTCGACGCGGGCGCGGCCCGTGCGCTGCGCGAGGGCGGCACCAGCCTGCTGCCGGTCGGAGTGGTGCACGTCAGTGGCGCGTTTCAGGCCGGCGATGCGGTCGAGATCGCCCACGAGCGCGCCACCGTCGGCAAGGGGATCTCCAACTACTCCGCTGCCGAGCTGCGCCAGGTGCTGGGGCTGAAGTCGGCCGCCGTGCGCGAGCTGTTGCCGATGGGCTCAGACGAGGCGATCCATCGGGACTACTTCGTGCTGGCGTAACCTGTTCCGTCGATGACGACCACGGCCTCCCAGACGGTAGTCGAGACCTGCCTCGCCGCCCGCCGCGCCTCGCGCGAGCTGGCGACGCTGTCCTCGGCGCTTCGCGACGGGGCGCTTGAGGCGATCGCGTCCGCGCTGCTGGACCACCGCGAGCAGATCCTCGGCGCCAACGCTTCCGACCTCGAGGCGGGCGCCGAGAATGGTCTGTCGGACGCGCTGATGGACCGCCTGGCGCTCAACCGCGACCGCCTTGAGGAGATGGCAGCCGGAGTGCGCAGGATCGCGGCGCTGCCCGATCCGGTCGGCGAGCTGATCGACGGCCGCACGCTGCCCAACGGCCTGTGGCTGCGGCGCGTGCGGGTTCCGCTTGGGGTGGTGGCCATCGTCTATGAGGCGCGGCCAAACGTCACGATCGACGCCGCTGCGCTGTGCCTGAAATCCGGCAACGCGGCCGTGCTGCGCGGCTCGAGCTCGGCCGCGCACTCGAACGCCGCGCTGGCGTCCGTGGCCGCCAACGCCGCCACCGCGGCGGGGATCCCGGAGGGGGCGATCGCGCTGATCGACGGCGGCGACCGCGAAGAACTGGCGCAGCTGGCCACCCAAGCCGGCGTAGTGGACCTGATCATCCCGCGAGGGGGGGAGGGCCTGAAGGCGGCGCTGAAGGGCGTCGCGACGGTGCCCGTGATCTACGCCGCATCCGGCAACAATCACATCTACGTGGACCCGGGCGCCGAGCTCGAGGTGGCGGCCGCGATCGTGCTCAATGCCAAGCTCCAGCGGCCCGGCACCTGCAACGCCGCCGAGAAGCTGTTGGTCCACGCCGACGCGGTGCCGTCGCTGCTCCCCGAACTGCTGGCCAGGCTGCACGCCGCGGGCGTGACGTTGCACGGCGATGAGCGCGCGCTCGCCGCCGCGCCGCCCGGCGTGCGGATCGACGCCGCGACCGACGAGGACTGGGACACCGAGTACCTGTCGCTTGAGATGGCGGTGGCGGTCGTGGACTCGGTCGGTGAGGCGGTCGCGCACATCAACGCGCACGGGAGCGGCCACTCGGAGGCGATCGTGACTCCGAGCGCCGCCGCGGCCAGGACGTTCCAGCTCGGAGTGGACGCCGCCTGCGTGTATGTCAACGCTTCGACCCGGTTCACCGACGGCGGCGAGTTCGGGATGGGCGCCGAGATCGGCAACTCGACACAGAAGCTGCACGCTCGCGGCCCGATCGGACTGCGAGAGCTGTGCACGTTCAAGTACCTGGTGCAGGGCGACGGCCAGGTCCGCGCCTAGCGCCGTCGCCGGCAACCGATGCGCCTCGGCATCCTCGGCGGAACCTTCAATCCGCCTCACCTGGGTCATCTGATCTGCGCTCAGGAGTCCCATCTCCAGCTCGGTCTGGACCGGGTTCTGCTGGTACCGGCGCGGATCCCGCCCCACAAGCGCGTCGAGCCCGAGCCCGGTCCCGAGCAGCGCCTGGAGCTCTGCCGTCTGGCGTTCGGTGGTGACGAGCGCTTCGAGGTCTCAGAGCTGGAGCTGGCCCGGGAAGGACCGTCGTTCACGGTCGATACCCTCCAGGTGCTGAGCACGCAGGCGCCCAACGACGAGCTGTTCCTGATTCTCGGCGGCGACATCGCCGCCGGTCTGCCGCAGTGGCACCGCCCCGAGCGGGTGTTGGAGCTGGCGACGGTCGCAATCGCCGAGCGCCGCGGCACCCCGCGCACGTCCGTGACGCGGGCGCTGGGCTCGCTGCGCGGCGGCGAGCGGGCGACGTTCTTTGCGATGCCGCGAATCGAGATCTCCTCCACGCTCGTGCGCCGCCGGGCGGCCGCCGGGCAGCCGATCCGCTACCTGGTAACCGACGCGGTCGCGCAGGCGGTGGCGCGCGAGGGTCTGTACGCGGGATGAGCGGTGCCGGACTCGCACCGGAGGAGCTACTCGCCGAGATCGCGAGGCTGGCCGACGACCGCAAGGCGCTCGACGTGGTCGCGCTGGACCTCCGCGGGCTGATCGGCTACACGGACTGGTTCGTGATCTGCACGGGTCGCTCCGACCGTCAGACGCGTGCGATCCACGACGGGATCCACGCGGGCCTGAAGGGTTCGCACGGACTGCTGCCGCGGCGCGTCGAGGGATTCAGCCAGGGCAGCTGGATTCTGATGGACTACCTGGACGTGGTCGTCCACGTGTTCACGCCGCAGACGCGCGACTTCTACCGGTTGGAGCAGCTGTGGGGCGAGGCGCCGGCGGTCGCGGTCGGCGCCGGCGCCGGCGCCGGCTGAGCGCCGGGCGCTCCCGGTCGGCGCAGTCTGGGCCAGTTGCTCACAGCGCGGTCATCAGCCGCGGCGCGACCTCCTTCTTGCGGCTCATCACGCCGGGCAGCTCCACCGTGCCGTCGCTGTGCTCGGCACCGAAGCTGCGGGCGACGGCGCCCACGTCGCCGGAGACGAGCATCACGGTGCCCTTGGCGGCGACATCCGTGATCATCAGCGCGTACATCGCCAGCTCGCGCTGCGAGCGCTCCTTGTGCAGCGCCGCCAGCAGCTCCTCGTTGCGCTCCAGCAACGTGTCGCCGACGACCTCCACCTGCGCGATGCAGATCTCCTGCCCGCCGCGCAGCTGGTAGCGCTTGGCGTCGCGGGTGACGATCTCCTGTGCGCTGAGGTCCGAGACGTCGGAGGTCGCCTCGAACATCTCGCGCCCCAGCTGCGGGGCGTCGAGCGCCAGCACCCGTTGCAGGTACTCGACCACCGCGTGATCGCGCGGCGTGGTGGTCGCCGAGTTGAGGATCACGGTGTCGGACAGGACCGCACCGAGCAGCATCACCGCCGTGGAGCGGCCCGGCTCCATCCCGGCCTGGCGGAAGCGCTCCACGACCAGGGTCGCGGTCGAGCCGACGGGATCGAACACGGCGGTGACCGGGATCCGCGTCTCGATCGAGCCGACGTGGTGATGGTCGAGGATCTCCAGGATCTCGGCCTCGTCGATCCCGATCGCGCTCTGAGCTCGCTCGGCATGGTCGACGAGCACCACCCGGCGCCGCTGGGGCGCGACCAGGTCCGAGCGGGTGACAAGGCCGACGGGCCGGTTGGCTGCGTCCACCGCGACGGCCGCCCCGTAGTGGCTCTCCTTGATCTGCTCGGACATGTCGTCGACCAGGTGGTCGACCGTGACCGTCAGCGGGTCCCGCTCCATCAGCGCGCTGCACGGCGA
>JBOGYE010000364.1:0-12551 GCA_050696635.1 Solirubrobacteraceae bacterium
GCCCAAGAGCGCCGGGCTGGTGGCGCGGATCCGCGGGATCGTGATCGTCGTGGCGGCAATCATCGTCATCCTGCTGGCGGGGTTCGGGATCGTCAGCCTGGTGTCGCTCGCGACCGGCGGGCTGTCGCTGGACCTACGGATCTTCTGGGGAGTGATCCTCGTGCTGCTGGCGGTCGTGGTGCTGACGCTGTTCGGCAGGCGGCGCCAGAAGCGCGCTCAGGCCAAACGCGCCGAGCAGCTGGCCGCGCGGTCGCGCTGAGACCCTCGGGCCGGCGCGATGTGCGGACGCTACTCGCTCGCCACGCCCGCCCCGTTCGACGTGCGCGCGCGCTTCCCGATCGGCGAGTCTGTGCAGGTGCGCCGGCGCTTCAACGTCGCTCCTGGCGACGAGGTGCTGGCGGTCACGACCGATCGGGAGGGTCGACCCCGCGGCGAGCTGCTGCGCTGGGGACTCGTCCCATCCTGGTCCACGGCACCAGACACCGGGCTGAAGATGATCAACGCCAGGGTCGAGACGGCCGCGCAGCGGCCGGCGTTCCGGCGCGCATTCGAGCGCTGGCGCTGCCTGATCGTCGCCGACGGCTTCTACGAGTGGCAGCGCCAGCCCAGCGGTCCCAAGCGTCCGTTTCACATCAGGCGCGGCGGCGGCGGCCTGTTCGCGTTCGCCGGCCTGTGGTCGATCTGGCATGCGCCGGACGGCCAGACGCTGCGCTCCTGCACGATCCTGACGACCGTCGCCAACTCCGCTATCGCCCCGCTGCACGACCGGATGCCGGTGATCCTGGCGCGCGAGCACGAGCCGGCTTGGCTCGAGCGCTCCACGCCGCGCGCCGCGCTGAATCGGATCCTGACCGGCCTGCCCGAAACCGAGACCGAGCTGGTGCAGGTCGGGACCGCCGTGAACGACGCCCGCTACGACGGGCCAGAGTGCCTGGCGCCGCCGGTGGGCGCCGCCCAGGACGCGCTGTTCTGAACCGATGCCGGCTCGCCGAGGCAGGCCGTCAGGATTCGGGTGAGGCGACCAGCCGGGCGAGATCGATCGCGCCGCGCGTAAGCGAGGCCGGCGAGGCGGAGGTGCTGGGCGGGGAGCCCTTCGCGGGCCGCTCGGCGGCGTGGCCACCCACGTGCGCGAGCCAGGTGTTGAACGCCTCTGCCGGCATCGGCCTGCTCACGTGGTAGCCCTGCGCGTGGTCGCAACCGAGCTGTGCAAGCTCGGTCAGGGTCGCGCTGTCCTCCACCCCCTCGGCGATCACGTTCAGCCCGAGATCGTGACCGAGGTTGATCGTCGAACGGACGATGATCAGATCTGACTCGTCGCGCAGCATCGGCGCGACGAACGAGCGGTCGATCTTCAGCTCGTCGATCGGCATCTTGCGCAGGTTGGCCAGCGACGAGTAGCCCGTCCCGAAATCGTCGACCGAAAGCCGCACCCCGAGCGCGCTGAGCCGGCTGACGGTCGCAAGCGCGCGCTCCGGGTCGGTCATGATCATGCTCTCGGTGATCTCCAGCTGCAGCGCCTCCGCGGGCAGCCCGTGCGCGGCCAGCAGGCGCTGCACCTGCCGCGGGAGGTCGTGGTCGAGCAGGTTGCGCACCGATAGGTTCACGCCGACGCTGAGCTCGCGGCCGTCCCGCCTCCAGGACGCGCACTCCGCGATCGAGCGCTCCAGGACGTGGCGGGTGAGCGGGCCGATCAGCCCCGTCTGCTCGATCGTCTGCACGAACGCCCCAGGCGGGATCAGACCGTGCTCGGGGTGCTGCCAGCGAACCAGACCCTCGGCGCCGCGGACGCGCAGGTCGTCGAGATCGATGATCGGCTGAAAGTGGACGACGATCTGATCCGACGCCAACGCGTGGCGGATGTCCGACAGCACGCTCAGGCGCCTGACCGAGTGCCGGTTGCGCTCCGGGGCGTAGAGCTTGTACTCGGTCTGCGTCTCCTTGGCGTGGTACATGGCCACGTCGGCGCAGCGCAGCAGCGAGCTGGCGTCGTCGCCGTCGAGTGGGAAGCGCGCGACGCCGACGCTGGCGCCGACCTCGAGCGCCAGCTCCTCGACCTTGAACGGCTCCGACAGCGCCTTGAACAGACGGCCGATCACTATCTCCAGGACGGCCGGGTCGTCGGTGTCCTGCGGCAGCAGGATCCCGAACTCGTCGCCGCCCAGCCGCGCGACCACTCCACCGTCCCCGATCGCCGACTCCAGCCGGGGTCCGAGGTCGCGCAGCAGCGCGTCGCCGTGGTCGTGGCCGAGCGTGTCGTTGATCTCCTTGAAGCGGTCGAGGTCCATCAGCAGCACCGACAGCTTGGCGCCAACCGCCCGTGCCACGGCGATCCGCTCCTCGACCATCTCGCGAAAGCGCTCGCGGTTGGCCAAGCCGGTGAGCTCGTCTACTGTCGCCGCGCGGTGCAACGCCACGCCGCGGCGCTGGGACTTCAACAGCTCGCCGATCAGGTACTGGAAGATGACGAACGCCAGCCCGCAGAATGCGATTCCGGCGATGCCGAGCTGGACGTCGATGTAGACGGCGGCGACCGTCAGCAGCGCCGAGAAGCCTTCGCCCGCGAGCAGCGGCACGAGGGCCTCCCGCACGACATGTGCGACCGGCGTGCCGCGTCGCAGCCTCTCGTAGGAAGCGATCACCAGGAAGTTGAGGCCCAGCGCCAGTGCGAACGCGACGAAAACGAGCAGGTTGAACGCGAGCGAGGGCTCGGCGGCGCCCGCCACGCGGACGACCGCATGGAACGCGAGCCCGGTCAGCAGCGGGAACCAGGCGAAGGTGACCAGGTTTGCTCGCAGCGCGTAGGCCGGCTCACGGGAGCGAAGCCACCCGATGCCCGCTCCTGCCACTCCGATGATCGCCGCAGGCCCGCCGCCGAGCGTGACCGCCGCCAACACAATCCCGAGGAAGCTGCCCGACACATACATCCCGTTTGGCATGCGGATCGCGGCCAGATCGGTCACGACCGTGAACGCCATGATCGTCAGCAGCGGGACGACCTGCCAGCGGTCGAGCCCTGACGTGGCGAAGACCGTCAGCGCAGCGGCGACCAGCGCAGCGTAGTGCGCGATCGCTTCGCGGCGTCCTGCGGCCCGCGGCGCCGGCTTCCCTCCCTGGGTTTCCGCCGTCCCTGACATCCATCGCTTCATCGGCCGGCGCGGCCCTTTCCTCAACCAGCTCGCGGTCACCGCTGGACGGGCCTCAAGTAACGAAGCCGGATGCCGATCCCCTACTCGGTGCTGTTAAGCGGAGGAGCCCGCCTGGTATGCGGGCTCCTCGGAGGCTTTCAGCCTCCCCACCTGTATCCCACTGGAGGGTCTCCTTTCCGGTGGAAGATCCAACAGTCGCTGTAACGGACAGCCGGCGCCGCGCCTTCGACAACTCGGCGTCGGTTGACCGTGGCGCATTGTGCATGCGATTGCGCCCGGGATCAAGCGTGCGGACCTTGAGCGGACTAGTACCTTTGTCCAGTCCGGCGCCGGAGCCCTTCAGCCGGGCCGCGTGGCTGCCGATCTCGGGCCGCCGTGTCCAGGTCGCGACGGCGGCCGGCGAGCGGGGCCTCAGGCGACTTCCAGGAACAGCATCTCGTCCTGCGACAGCCGCTCGCGCAGCCCGCGCTTGAGCTTGCCGTGGATCTGGCAGACGCGGCTCTCGGACACGCCGAGCACTTCGCCGGCCTCGCGCAGTGTCAGGTTGTTGACGTGCAACAGCAGCGCCACCTTGCGCTCGCGGCTGGGCAGCTCGTCAAACGCGGCCCGGAAGCGCGCGATCGCGCGCTCGCGCATCGCCGCCGCCTCGGGATCGGACTCGCGGTCGGTTGAGGCGATCGTGTCCAGGCGCTCGCTCTGGCCGTCGTCGTCGCCGGAGATCATCGCGTTCAGCGAACCGACCTCGCAGCGCGCCAGATCGCCGTGCAGCTTGTCCAGATCCTGCAGTTCGAGACCCATCATCTCGGCCAGCTCGGCCTTGGTCGGGGCGCGGCCGTGGAGGACGTTGAAGCGCTCCCGAGCTCGGTTCATCTCGCGCTCGGAGCGGCGCAGAGAGCGCGGCGCCCAGTCGAAGCGGCGCAGCTCGTCGAGCACCGCGCCATGGATCCGGGTCCACGCGAACTGCTCCAGGGTCGCCCCCTTGTCCGGGTCGTAGCGATCCAGCGAGCGGATCAGCGCCTCCAGGCCGCAGGAGATGAAGTCGTCCACCTCGCGGTAGGCGGGGATCTCGCGGACCTTGCGATAGACGATGCACTTCACGATCGGCGCCAGCGAGAACACCAGGCGGTCGCGGGCGGTCGTGTCGTCCTGCTCCTTGTAACGGCGCCACAGGCTCAGCAACTCCACCTGCGACATCCGTCCACTCTGCGTGCTTGGCTTCAAGAAATCCTCCCAGCAGGTCGCACTACTCGGCAAGCCCGACACGTATCGGCTCCTGCGCCTGCCCGGCGACCGCAGTCGCTGCGGTCAGGCGTCCGTAGCAGCTACTGAATGCGCACCCAAAACCGGTGCCCTGAGCACCCGGCACGCCCCGGGAACGGGGCGCAAGCCCGGGAATTGGATAATCGCTGCGCCGATGCCTCTCTCCCCCCTGCTGGCCGCCTACGAACACGTCCTGCTGGACCTCGACGGGTGCGTCTGGGTCGGTGACCAGGCAACCCCAGGAGCCGCTGACGCCCTTGCGGCCCTGCGCGCCGCGGGCAAGAGGGTCGCGTTTTTGACCAACGATCCGCAGCTGCCCCCCGAGGGCTACGTGCGCAAGCTGTGGGCGCTGGGCCTGCAGGCGGCGCTCGAGGAGGTCGTGACCGTCGGCTCGGCGATCCAGCACCTGCTCGCCGACCACCGTCCGGGCACGCCGACCTTCGTGATCGGCTCGCAGGCCATCGTCGGCCACGTCGCCGACGCCGGGATGCGGATCGTCAACCGCACCGCCGGAGCCGTCGCCGCCGAGATCGTGGTCGTCGCGGGCCACGAGCGCTTCGACTTCGACGAGCTGCGCACCGCGACGCAGGCGGTCCTCGCCGGGGCCGAGATGATCGCCGCGGGGCGCGATCGCAACTTCCCCACCTCCGACGGCACCTGGCCCGCGACCGGCGCGATCGTCGCGGCGCTGGAGTACGCGACCGAGCGCGCCGCGCGCAGCGTCGGCAAGCCGGAGCCGCAGCTGTTCATCACCGCGCTGGACCGGCTAGGCCCGGGGCGAGCGCTGATGGTCGGCGACCGCCTGGACTCAGACCTGGCCGGCGCCGCCGCCGCCGGCCTGGACGGTGCGATCGTGCTCAGTGGCGCGACCACGCGCGCGCAGGCGCAGGCGGCGACCGATCCGACGCCCGTCGCGATCGCCGACACGCTGCACGCGCTGGTGACGGCGTGACTGCTCGCCACGAGAGCCGCAGCCTGGCGCTGATCGTCAACCCGCGCGCAGGCGGCGGCATCCCCCGCCGGCGCCTGCCCGAGGTGCAGAGCCTCCTGCGCACGCTCGGGGCCGAGCACCGCGTGGCGCTGACCGACGACCTCGATCACGCACGCGAGCTGGCGCGCGACGCCACGGCAGCCGGCGAGGCGGCGGTTGCCTTCGGCGGCGACGGCCTGATCGGCGCGATCGCGGACGAGCTGCGCCACGCCGACGGCGTGCTCGGGATCTTGCCCGGTGGGCGCGGAAACGATTTCGCACGCTCGCTCGGGATTCCGCTCGACCTCGGCGCGGCCTGCGGGGTGTTGGCGACCGGGGCAGTCGGCCGGCTGGATCTGGGGTTGATCGGCGAGCGCGCCTTCGTAGGGATCGCGAGCTGTGGCTTTGACTCCGTGGCCAATCGGATCGCGAACGAGACGATGGTGATCCGCGGCCGGCTGGTTTACGCATACGCCGCCCTGCGCGCACTGGCGCACTGGCGACCGGTGCAGTTCACGGTGACGATCGACGGCGGACCAGAACGCTCGTTCAGCGGCTACACGGTCGTGGTCGCCAACTCGCGCTGCTACGGCGGTGGGATGATGATCGCGCCAGGCGCGAGCGTGCACGATGGCATGCTGGACGTCGTGATCGTCCACCACATGTCGCGGCTGCGCTTCCTACGACTGCTTCCGATGGTCTTCAGTGGCGCCCACATCCGGCTGGAAGCCGTCAGCATGCAGCGTGGCGCGGCCGTGCGTGTGTCGGCCTCACGCCCGTTCACCGTCTACGCGGACGGCGATCCGATCGCCGAGCTGCCGGCGACGATCACCACGCTGCCGGCGGCTGTGCGGGCGATCCTCCCCGCCACCGACCGGAGCGTGGCCGCGGCGGCACTCGGTCCCGCGACCGGATGACGGCGCTCGACGTGAAGATCCTCGCCGCCCGAACGGTCGGCGAGCTGGTGCGGCGCGCCGGACGTGGCGGCGGCACGAGCCTCCCGGGCCGGCTGCTGACCGCGCTCCAGCCCGACGCTATCGCGCAGCTGGCGGCGCGCCTGCCGCGGGGCAGCGCGGTGATCTCGGCGACCAACGGCAAGACCACTACCGCGGCCATGGCGGCCAGCGTGCTGGAGCGCGCCGGGATACCGCTGGTGCACAACCGCGCCGGCGCCAACATGGCAGGGGGCGTCGCCTCGACGCTGCTCGGCGCGGCGGGCCGTGGCGGCTCGATCGATGGCCAGCTTGGCCTGTTCGAGCTGGACGAGTTCTGGCTCGATCGCGTGGTCGAGCAGCTGCGGCCGCGAGCGCTGCTGCTCGGCAATCTGTTCCGTGACCAGCTCGACCGCTACGGCGAGCTGGACACGATCGCCGACCGCTGGGCGGCGGCCGTCGCCGCGGCCGACCCCGAGCTGCAGCTCGCATGCAACGCCGACGATCCGCTGGTCGCCGACCTTGGCCGCGACCGGACCGGCGTGACCTACTTCGGCGTGCAGGACCCGTCGCTGGCGATCGCCGCGCGCCAGCACGCCTCGGACTCCAAGCACTGCCGTCGCTGCGGCGCCGCCTATGCCTATGAGACCGTCTACTTCGGGCACCTCGGCGTCTATCGCTGCCCGTCCTGCGGTCGCCGGCGCCCCACGCCCGACGTGACCGCGCGCGCGATCCAGCTGGATGGCACCCGCGCCGCGCGCTTTGAGCTGCACACGCCGGGCGGGGTCACGGCCGTCAGCCTCCCCGTCCCCGGGCTCTACAACGTCTACAACGCGCTCGGAGCCGCGACCCTGTGCCTGTCGCTCGGCGCCACGCTCGACCAGATCGCGTCCGGGCTGGGGGCGGTCAGTGCGGCCTTCGGGCGCGCCGAGCGGCTGTCGATCGACGGCCGAGAGCTGACGATCCTGCTGATCAAGAACCCGGCCGGCGCCAATGAGATCCTGCGCACGCTGACGCTCGAGCCCGGCGAGCTGCAGCTGCTGGCGGTGCTCAACGATCACGCCGCCGATGGCCGCGACGTCTCGTGGGTGTGGGATTCGGACTTCGAGCTGCTCGCCGGCCGGGTGGCGCGCGTGACCTGCGCCGGCACGCGCTGCGCCGAACTGGCCATGCGCCTGAAGTACGCGGGCGTCGACGAGCAGCGGCTGAGCGTCGTCGCCGACATCGGGGCGGCGCTTGATCAGGCGATCGCCGCTGCTCCCCAGCGACTGTTCGCGCTGCCGACATACACGGCGCTGCTCGCGCTCAGACAGGAGCTCGGGCGCCGCGGCCATGTCGGCGCCTTCTGGGAAGCGGGCGCATGACGACCGCGCAGCTCGCATCGATCTGGCACGACCTGGAGTGCGGCGGCTATGCGGCAGACCTGCCGCTGTGGCGGGCGCTCGCCCGCGAGGCCGGCGGCGCGGTGCTCGACATCGGCGCCGGCACGGGCCGGGTGGCGCTGGATCTCGCGCGCGCCGGCTACGACGTGACGGCATTGGACAGCGACGAGTCGCTGCTGGCAGCGCTGCGCGCACGCGCGGACGGACTCGGCGTGCGGACGATCGCGGCCGACGCGCGAGAGTTTGCGATCGACGCGCGCTACGCCCTGTGCGTTGTCCCGATGCAGACCGTGCAGCTGCTCGGCGGCGCCGCGGGGCGAGCCGCGTTCCTGCGCTGCACGCGCCGGCACCTTGCCTCCGGCGGACTCCTGGCGGTGGCGATCGCAGCGGAGCTCGAGCCGTTCGAGGTCGGACCCGGCGAGCCCGGCCCGCTCCCGGACCTGGTCCAGCGCGACGGAGTCGTGTACTCAAGCCGCCCGACGGCCGTTCGGGCACAGCCCGGCGGGCACCTGCTCGAGCGCCGGCGCGAGGTGGTCTCGCTCGACGGGCAGCTGACCGTCCTTCGCGACGCCGTGTGGCTCGACCGGCTCGACGCCGCCACGCTTGACCGCGAGCTGGTGGGGTCTGGCCTGCGAGCGGCGGGCCGGACCGAGATCGACCCCACCGACGAGTACGTCGGATCGACGGTGGTGATGGCCCGTGCCTGATCGCGCCCTGCGGGTCTGCGCCCTGTACCCGGACCTGATGAACATCTACGCCGACCGCGGCAACCTGATCGTTCTCGGCCGCCGCTGCCAGTGGCGGGGAATCGGCTACACGCTGTTGGACGCAGGGCTCGACGACCGGCTTGACCCTAATGGCGCCGACATCTACTACATCGGCGGCGGCCAGGACCGCGATCAGGCCCTGTGCGCCCGCGATCTGGCGCAGCGCAAGCGCGATGCGCTGCATGCAGCGGTCGCGCGCGGGGCGGTGGTGCTCGCCGTGTGCGGCGGCTACCAGCTACTCGGACACTCCTACCAGCTCGGCGACCAGACGCTTCCGGGCGCGGGCCTCGCGGATCTGCGCACGGTTCGCGGCGACGGGCCGCGGCTGGTCGGCAACGCCGCGATCGAGGTCGAGCTTGCGCCTGGCGAGCGCCGTCTGCTGGCGGGGTTTGAGAACCACGCGGGGCGGACCTTCCTGGGCGCCTCGGCCCCCCCGCTGGGGCGCGTGCTCGCCGGCCACGGCAACAACGGCTCCGACGGCCTGGAGGGCGTGCGCGTGGGCAACGTGATCGGCACCTACCTGCACGGACCGCTGCTGCCCAAGAACGTCTGGTTCGCGGACTGGCTGATCGAGACCGCGCTCGGGCTCGACGCGACGCTGGCGCCGCTGCCCGACTCGCTCGAGGCCGCGGCCCACGCCGAGGCCCGGCATGCCGCCAGGGTCTGAGTGGGCGCCGCAGCTACCATCGCGCACGCCGTCGCCGATGCGTCAGACACGACCCGTCCCCATGCTCTCCCGTCCGCTCGCGCCGCCGTTGGTGGTGGCGCTGCTGGCGGCAGTCGCCTGCGCCTGCGCGGGTTGCGGCTCGGCGGTGACGGCATCGAGCGGCGGGGGGCGCTCTACCTCGGCGCGCGCCACGTCGCGCGCGAGCGCGGAGGCCAAGACCACGACCTCCACCGCTTCGACCCGGCCGGCGACGACCGGCACGGCGACAACGGGCACCAACACCTCGACCGCACCGCCGCTGCCGGGCACCGGCAAGCCGACCGTTCTGCTCGGCGATAAGAACTACGCGGAGCAGTTCGTGCTCGGCCAGCTCTACGCCCAGGCGCTGCACGCCCAGGGGTACACGGTCAGCATCGACCAGAACATCGGTCCCACCTCGGTCACGATGCAGGCCCTCAAGGATGGCTCGCTGATGGTCTACCCCGAGTATCTGGGCACGTTCGACACCGCCGTCGCCGGCTTCCAGCAACCGTTTCGGACGCTCGCGGACGCGTACTCGGGCGCCCAGACTTGGGCGCAGGCGCACGGCCTGGTGGCCCTGGCGGCGACGCCCTTCAGCGACAGCGGCGCGATCGCCGTGACCGACGGCTACGCGGCCGCCAACCACCTGCGCTCGATCGTCGATCTGCGCCGAGCCGCGACCTCGCTGACGATCGGGGGACCGCAGGAGTTCGACGTGGACTCGCCGGGACTGAAGCAGCTCACGCAGGTCTATGGCGTCACGCCGCACGCGTTCAAGCCGCTGGCGGTCGGCGATCAGTATCTGGCGCTGAACGCCGGGACGATCCAGGCCGCCGAGGTCAGCACGACCGACGGGCAACTGGACAGCGGCGACTACGTCGTGCTGCGGGATCCACTGCACCTGTTCGGTTGGGGCAACGTCGTCCCGATCGTGTCGGATGCCGCGGTGGCCAAGGAGGGGCCGGCGCTGGCGATCACGATCGAGCGGGTCGACGCCACGCTGAGCACGAGCGCGATGCGCAAGCTCAACCAGGCGGTCGAGATCGCCAGCCTGTCCCCGGCGGTCGTGGCCCAGCAGTTCCTGCAGACGCACAATCTGCTGACGCCGCTCACCGGACGCGCGTCAGGTCCCGCTTGAGCCGAACCCTCCGGCGCCGCGCGCGCTGTCGGACAGCTGCTCGACCTCAACCGCCTCCGGCGTGGCGACCGCGATCAGCACCAGCTGGGCGATCCGCGCGCCGGCCTCGATCCGCGCCGGCTGTGAGCGGTCGGTGTTGAGCAGCAGGACCCGCAGCTCCCCTCGGTAGCCCGCGTCGATCAACCCCGGCGCGTTGACGAGCGCCAGCCCCTGACGCGCCGCCAGTCCCGAGCGCGGCAGCACCAATCCGGCGTGGCCGGGAGGGATCTCGACCGCTATTCCGGTGGCGACCAAGACGCGCTCGCCCGGCTCGATCAGCACCGGCTCGAGCGCGTGCAGGTCCAGCCCGGCATCGTCGGCATGTGCGCGCGACGGCATCCGGGCGCGCTCGTCCAGGCGAGCGACGCGCAGCGTCATGCGGGTCGCTGCGACAGCGCGAACGGCGCGTAGCGGGCCGCGATCTCTGCGGGCAGCCTGACCGAGACTCGAACTCCGTCGGGCGTATCCTCGCGCTCGAGGTCGCCGGCGATCGCGTGCAGCTCGGCCAGCCTGCCGCCCTCGCGGTAGGGGACCAGCAGCTCCACCTCGGCCAGGCGCCGAGCGAACTCGCCCACCACTCGTTCCTGCAGCGTGGCGACCCCCTCGCCGGTCAGCGCCGACACAAGCACCGCGTCGGGGTGGCGGCGGGCAAGCTCGGCCCGCCGCTGTGCCCCGACTCGGTCGGCCTTGGCGAGCACCAGCAGCCGGGGCGCCTCGTCGGCGTCGATCTCGTGCAGCACGTCGTCGACGGCGCGGGTCATCGAGAGAAGCTCGTCCTCGGGAGCGGACGCATCGACCACGTGCAGGATCAGGTCGGCCAGCCGGGTCTCCTCGAGCGTCGCCCCGAACGCGTCCACCAACTGATGCGGGAGCTTGCGGATGAAGCCGACGGTGTCGGTCAGCAGATGGTCGCGGCCCTCGGCGCGCAGTACGCGCGTGGTCGGGTCAAGCGTCTCGAACAGGCGGTCGCGGACCGGCACGGTCGCGCCGGTGAGCGCGTTCAGCAGCGTCGACTTCCCGGCGTTGGTGTAGCCCGCCAGCGCGATCTGCGGCAGCTGGTTGCGCTCGCGCTCGGCGCGCATCACCGAGCGCGTGCCGCGCACATGTGCCAGCCGGCGCTTGAGCGCCGCAATCCGGTCGCGCGCCAGCCGCCGGTCGGTCTCGATCTGGGTCTCGCCCGGCCCCCGGGTGCCGATCCCGCCGCCGAGGCGCTCCAGGTGCGACCACAGGCCGCGCATCCGCGCGAGGTTGTACTCGAGCTGTGCCAGCTCCACCTGGAGCTTGCCCTCGGCGGTGTGCGCGTGCGCGGCGAAGATGTCGAGGATGATCGCCGTGCGATCGATCACCGGCACCCCCAGCGCCGCCTCCAGGTTGCGCTCCTGGCGCGGCGACAGCTCGTCGTCTAGGGCCACGAGGTTCGCGCCGGCCTCCGCGATCGCGGCCTTGCACTCGTCGAGCTTGCCGGAACCGAGGTAGGAGTTGGGGTGCGGCTGCTCGCGGCGCTGGATCAGCTCGCCGACGGTGGCCACTCCGGCGGTCAACAGCAGCTCGCGCAGCTCGGCCAGATGATCGTCCTCGCCGGCCGGGACCGCCGCGGCGATCAGCGCCCGCTGCCGGGCGCGACCGCCCGGAGCGGGCGGACGCCGCGTGCGCGTCGAACTGCGGCGATCGGTGGAGCTGTCGGGGGCTTTCGTGTCTGCCAACTACGAAGATCCTAGCCGCCGTCCGGAGCCGTCAAAGCGACGACAGGCGCCTCACGGCCTCCGCCAGCCGGTCCTCGGGCGTCGTCAGCGAGATCCTGAAGAAGCCCTCGCCGTTGGGCCCGTATGCGCCGCCCGGCGAGACCACGACCGCGGCGCGCTCGAGCACGTGCTCTCAGTAGGCGGCCGCATCGGCAAAGCCGGCGGGCACCGGCGCCCACACGTAGATCCTTCCGCGCGGCGGTGTCAGGTCCACCCCGGCGGTCAACAGCAGCTCGCGCAGCTCCGCCAGATGATCGTCCTCGCCGGCCGGGACCGCCGCGGCGATCAGCGCCCGCTGCCGGGCGCGTCCGCCCGGAGCGGGCGGACGCCGCGTGCGAGCCGAGCTGCGGCGATCGGTGGAGCTGTCGGGGGCTTTCGTGTCTGCCAACTGCGAGAGATCCTAGCCGCCGTCCGGCGCCATCAAAGCGACGACAGGCGCTTCACGGCCTCCGCCAGCCGGTCCTCGGGCGTCGTCAGCGAGATCCTG
>JBOGYE010000365.1:0-11416 GCA_050696635.1 Solirubrobacteraceae bacterium
GCACTCGCCCGGGGGGCTGGGTCGGCGCCGGCCCAGCCTGCAAGGCCGGGATCGGCAGCGACAGCGTCTTCCCCGGCGCCACCTCCACCTGCTCGCCGTGGTGGCGCACCGTCAGCGCCTCGCCGTCCCCGTCGATCAGCGAGTAGTGCGCCTCGTGGCGCTGCACCGCGACCCGCAGGCTGCGCCCCCGGTAGACGATCCGAAACGAGAGCCCGGTCAGCGCGGCCGGCAGCCGCGGGGCGAAGCTCAGCTCGCCGCCGTGGTCGCGCAGCCCGCCGAACCCGCATACGGCGGCGATCCAGGTGCCGGCGAGCGAGGCGATGTGGACCCCATCGCGAGTGTTGTGCTCCAGGTCGTCGAGGTCCATCAGCGCCGCCTCGGCGAAGTAGTCGTGCGCCAGGTCCAGGTGGCCGACTTCGGCCGCGATCACGGCCTGCGTGCAGGCCGACAGCGACGAGTCCCGGACCGTGATCCGCTCGTAATAGTCGAAGTCACGCGCCTTCTCCGAAGCGCTGAACGAGTCGCCGCACAGGTGCAGCGCCAGCACCAGGTCGGCCTGCTTGACCACCTGGCGTCGGTACAGGTCGAAGTAGGGGAAGTGCAGCAGCAGCGGGTACTGGTCCGGCCCGCAGGCGTCGAAGTCCCACCGCTCGTGGGAGGTGAAGCCCTCGGCCTGCGCGTGCACCCCCAGCGCTTCGTCGTACGGAATCGCCATCGAGTCGGCGGCGTCCCGCCAGCCGGCCGCCTCCTCCTCGTCGACCTCCAGCTCGGCGGCCCGCCCAGGATGTCGCCCCACGGCATCGGCCGCCGAGCGCAGGTTCCGCGCCGCCATCAGGTTGGTGTAGACGTTGTTGTCGGCCACGGCGCTGTACTCGTCGGGCCCGGTCACCCCGTCGATCCGGAACGCGCCACCCGCGTCGTGGTGGCCCAGCGAGCGCCACAGCCGCGCGGTCGCCACCAGCAGCTCAAGCCCCGTCCCCGCTTCGAACTCCCGATCATCGGCAGCCGCCTGGTAGCGCACGACGGCGTCGGCGATGTCGGCGTTGATGTGGAACGCGGCCGTGCCAGCAGGCCAGTAGCTGGAGCACTCCTCCCCGGCGATCGTGCGCCACGGGAAGGCCGCGCCCCGCAGTCCCAGCATCTTCGCGCGCTCGCACGCCAGCTCGAGTGTCGAGCAGCGCCAGCGCAGCGCGTCGGCGGCGGCGTGCGGGGCGGTGTAGGTCAGCACCGGCAGCACGAAGCACTCGGTATCCCAGAACGTGTGCCCGTCGTAGCCGGGCCCGGTCAGCCCCTTGGCGGCGATCGCGCGCTGCTCGCCGCGCGCGCCCGCCTGCAAGGTGTGAAACAGCGCGAAGCGGATCGCCTGCTGCAGCTCGGAGTCGCCCTCCAGCTCGACGTCGCAGCGCTCCCAGTAGTCGTCCAGATAGGCGCGCTGCTGGGCCAGCAGGCCCTCCCAGCCGGTGTGACGCGCGCCCGAGCCGGCGGCGGCGACCTGGTCGCGCAGCGCCGCCACGGAGCGCTGCGCCGACCACCCGTAGGACAGCAGCTTGACGAGTCGCAGCGGGCTCTGAGGGCTCACGTCGGCCGTGATCACCACCCGCGCGTGGTCCTCGAACGCCTCGGTCCGAGTCTCCGTCCCATCGGGCCCCTCCAGCAGGTGGTCCATCCCGGCGGCCATCCGCAGCTCGCTCTGGCGCGTGCGGTGCACGAGGATCGCGCGCAGGTCGGCCGAGTTGTACAGCTCGGACAGAAGCGGCGAGCTGAGCGCCGCCGCCGCGCGCGGATCCGACGAGGAGACGGGGCCGCCCTCATTGGCGACCAGCTCTGACTGGACGACCACCGGCACCTGTCCGTCCAAGGCCTCGACCACGTACTCGATCGCCACCACCGCCCGCTGCGTGAACGACACCAGCCGCGTCGAGGTGACCCTGACCGCGCGCCCGGTCGGCGAGGTCCACTCCGCGCACCGACGCAAAGTCCCGGCGCGCATGTCGAGTACCCGCTCGTGGCCGACCAGGGCGCCGTAGCGCACGTCGAACGGCTCGTCCTCCACCAGCAGCCGGATCAGCTTGCCGTCGGTGACGTTGACGACGGTCTGGCCGTCCTCCGGGTAGCCGTAGCCGGCCTCGGCGTAGGGCAGCGGCCGCACCTCGTAGAAACCGCCCAGGTAGGTGCCGGGGACTCCGTTGGGCTCGCCCTCGTCGAGGTTGCCGCGCAGCCCGATGTGGCCGTTGGCGAGCGCGAACACCGACTCGGTCTGCGCCAGCCGATCGAGATCGAGCTCGGTCTCGCGAACCGCCCAGGGCTCGACCGGGAAGGCCGGATGATCGATCACGAGCCGTCGTGCTCGTGCAACAGCTCGGCGAGATCGGAGACCACCACGCTGGCGCCGTGCGCGCGCAGCTGATCCGCCTGGCCGACCCGGTCCACGCCGACCACGAACCCGAAGTGACCATCGCGTCCGGCCTGCACCCCCGCCAGCGCGTCCTCGAACACGACCGCCTGCTGTGCCGACACGCCCAGCGCCCGCGCGCCGGCCAGGAACGTGTCCGGGGCCGGCTTGCCCTTCAGGTGCTGCTCGTCGGCGACGTTGCCGTCGATCCGCTGCTCGAACAGGTCATCGATCCCGGCCGCCTGCAGCACCGCCTGGCAGTTGGCGCTCGAGGACACGACCGCACGGCGCAGGCCCGCATCACGCGCTGCCTTGACGAACCGCACCGAGCCCTCGTAGGGCTCGACGCCCTGCTCGTCGATCAGCTTCAGCACCAGCTCGTTCTTGCGGTTGCCGACGCCGCAGATCGTGTCGGCGTCGGGCGGGTCATCCGGCGAGCCCTCGGGCAGCGAGATCCCGCGCGACTGAAGGAACGAGCGCACGCCGTCGTAGCGCGGCTTGCCGTCTACGTACTCGTCGTAGTCGGCGACCGAGTCGAACTCGGGCTGATCGCGCTGTTCGAGGATCGGATCGAACGTCTCCTTCCAGGCCGCGTCGTGCACCTTGGCGGTCTGGGTGAGCACGCCGTCGAGGTCGAACAGGCAGGCGGTGATGCCGTCTGGCAGTCCCAGCACGCCGCGTACCCTACCCGCGTTTGGGGGAAGGGGCGCGCCCTGGAGGCGCGCCCCGGTTTGCGACCGTCGCCGGCCCGCGCTCGGCGGTGGCCGGCGTGCGGCCGCGCCGCGGCGCTCAGTCGCCCTCGGGCAGCTGCGCCGGTTCGGCTGCAGCGACCGCGCCCGAGCGCTCTATCGCCGTAATCAGTCGCTCCAGCGCCTCGGTCATGTCGTCGCGATCGGGCTTGCGATCGACGGCCAGGCGCACGGCCGCGATCTCCCGCGCCAGGTACTCGGTCTCGGCCAGCGCGCGCGAGTTGGTCGCGCGGTCGCGCTCGATCTCGGCCTTGTCACGGTCGGCCTGGCGGTTCTGGGCCAGCAGGATCAGTGGCGCGGCGTAGGCGGCCTGGGTCGAGAATGCGAGGTTCAGCAGGATGAACGGGTAGGTATCGAACTGCAGCGACCAGGCGACGGCGTTGAACGAGATCCAGATCACGACGAGCACCGTCTGGCCGACGAGGTAGCGCGGCGTGCCGAAGAACCGCGCCAGCCGCTCGGCCAGCGCGCCGAACTGATCCGGGTTATAGACCGGACCGCCGGGGGTCCCGCGCGGGGTTCCCAGCTCGTCGTCGGGTCGCGCCATCAGGTCTCCGAGAGGGTGATGCGCCAGTTCGCCGGCAGCACGCGGTCGAGCACGTCGTCGATCGTGACCGCGCCGACCAGCCGCCCCGCTTCGTCGACGACCGCCAGCGACACGACATCGTAAGCGGCCAGCTGGGCGGCCACCTCGCGGTCGCTCATCGTCACCGGGACCGGCTCGACGTCCTCGTCGACGCAGCGGCCGAGCGGCTTCGACGGAGCCTCGCGCAGCAGCCGCTGGATCCCGACGTTGCCGACGTAACGGCCGGTCGGCGTCTCCAGCGGCGGCCGGCAGACGAACACCGCCGCGGCCAGCGGCACCGGCAGCTCCGGGTCGCGCACGCGCGCGAGCGCCTCGGCGACAGCGGTGTCCGGCGCGAGGATGATCGGCTCGGGGGTCATCAGCCCGCCGGCCGTGTCGGGCTGGTAGGTCAGCAGCCGGCGCACCGGCTCGGCCTCGTCCGGGTCCATCGCGTGCAGCAGCTCGGCCTGACGGCCGGCGGGGAACTCGGCCAGCAGGTCGGCGGCATCGTCGGCCTCCATCTCGTCGAGCACCCGCCCCAGGTGGGCGAGATCGAGCCCCTCGACGAGCCTCACCTGCTCGTCCTCGGACAGCTCCTCCAGCAGGTCGGCGAAGCGCTCGTCCTCGAGCTCGGCCGCCAGCACCCGGCGGCGGCTGAGCGGCAGCCGGCGGATCGCGCCCGCCATCTCGGCCGGGTGCAGCCCGCCCAGCTCGGCCGCCTGGCGGTCGACCGGTCGCTCGGAGGCGAACAGCTCGCCGGCCTCTGACCAGTCCAGCACGCTGGGCGCCCGGCGCAGTCCGGGGACGCGTCGGCCCGCCAGGGCGACCGTCGCGACCTCCCAGCCGCCACCCTGCTCGGGCGCCGGCGTCAGGCCGATGTCGGCCACCCGCTCGCCCTTCAGCCGCCGGCCGATCAGCTCGCCGGCCAGCAGCCGCTCGCCGTCGCGCAGCACGAACTGGCGCAGGTTGACCGAGCCGCGGCGCAGCCGGGCGCCTTCGGAGCCGATCTCGCCGATCCGCCCGATCCCGACGAACACCCGCCGCCGCTGCACCCCGACCACGAACCCGTTGACCCGCGGCGGCTTGGATCCCAGGTCGACGACGCCGTCGACCACGCGTCCTACCTCGGCTCCGTCGTCGCCCAGCAGCGGGAGTCGGGTCAGCCGTGACACATAGACGATTCGCCGCTCCATGCGACCGATGTTACGTAGCGAGATGGCGCGGCTGATGCTCGGGCCGTCTGACGGGCTGGGATCGGCGCACGGCGGCGATGGATAGGGTGCAGGGCGATGCGGATCGACTACACCCACACCGACGAGGCGCCGGCCCTGGCCACGCACTCGCTGTTGCCGATCGTGCAGGCGTTCGCGCATCTGGCGGGCGTGGAGATCGCTTTGCGCGACATCTCGCTGGCCGGGCGGATCCTGGCGCAGTTCCCGGATCGTCTGGGACCGGAGCGGGCCGGCGAGGACGCGCTCACGGCGCTCGGCGAGCTGGCCGCGACGCCCGAGGCGAACATCATCAAGCTGCCCAACATCTCGGCCTCGGTGCCGCAGTTGCGCGCCGCGATCGCCGAGCTTCAGGGTCACGGCTATGACCTGCCCGACTATCCGGCGCAGCCGTCGGACGACGAGCAGCGCGAGGTCCGCCATCGCTATGACCGCGTGCTCGGCAGCGCGGTGAACCCGGTCCTGCGCGAGGGCAACTCCGACCGCCGTGCGCCCAAGTCCGTCAAGGCCTACGCGCGCTCGCACCCGCACTCGATGGGCGACTGGACGCCCGGCTCCCGCTCGCGGGTGGTGACGATGACCGACGGCGACTTCCGCGCCACCGAGCTGTCGGTCACGGTGCCGGCGCCGGGCGAGGTGCGGATCGAGCACGTGTCTGCGGACGGCACCGTCAGGCCGCTGCGCGACCCCGTGGGGGTGCTGGCCGGCGAGGTGCTCGATGCCGCCGTGATGCGCCGCGCCGCGCTGGACGAGTTCCTCGCCGAGCAGGTGCGCGCCGCGCGCGACGACGGGCTGCTGTTCTCGGTCCACGTCAAGGCGACGATGATGAAGATCTCGGATCCGATCATCTTCGGGCACGCGGTCCGTGCCTTCTTCGCGCAGCTGTTTGCCGAGCACGGGGACGGGCTCCGCGGAGCGGGACTGTCGCCCGACGACGGGCTCGGCGCGCTGCTCCCGGGGCTGGAGCGGCTGCCCGAGGCGCAGCGCGATGGCGCGCGCGCGGCGATCGACGCCGCGCTTGCGACGAGCGCCGGGCTGGCGATGGTCGACTCCGACCGCGGGATCACGACCCTGCACGTGCCCTCGGACGTGATCATCGACGCCTCGATGCCGGCAGCGATCCGCTCCTCGGGGCGGATGTACGACCGCGACGGGGAGCTGCGGGACACGCTGTTCGTGATCCCCGACCACTCCTACGCCGCGCTGTACGCCGAGACGGTCGATGACTGCCGGGCCAACGGCGCGTTCGATCCCGCCACGATGGGGACGACCCCGAACGTGGGACTGATGGCGCAGAAGGCGGAGGAGTACGGCTCCCACGACAAGACGTTCGTGATCGACGCCCCGGGGATGGTGCGGGTGCGCGACGCGGCCGGCACGCCGCTGCTCGAGCACGCCGTGGCGCCCGGCGATATCTGGCGCATGTGCCAGACAAGGGACGCGCCGATCGGCGACTGGGTCAAGCTCGCCGTCGCCCGCGCGCGCGCGACGGGCTGGCCGGCGGTGTTCTGGCTGGATCAGACCCGCGCCCACGACGCGCAGCTGCTGGAGAAGCTGCACGCACAGTTGGCGACGCTGGACACGGACGGGCTCGAGCTGCGCATCCTCGACGTCGCGCAGGCGACCCGCTTCACGCTGGCCCGCGCCCGCGCGGGCGAGAACACGATCTCGGTGACCGGCAACGTGCTGCGCGACTACCTGACCGACCTGTTCCCGATCCTCGAGCTGGGGACCAGCGCGAAGACGCTGTCGATCGTCCCGCTGATGGACGGCGGCGGGCTGTTCGAGACCGGCGCCGGCGGTTCGGCGCCCAAGCACGTGGCGCAGTTTGAGCGCGAGAACCATCTGCGCTGGGACTCGCTTGGAGAATTTCTGGCGCTGGCCGTGTCGCTACAGATGCTCGCCGAGAAGACCGGCAACCGGGCCGCCGGCCTGCTCGGGGATGCGCTTGACCGGGCGACCGGTTCGGTGCTCGAGCACGACCGCTCGCCGTCTCGCCGCGCCGGCGAGCTTGACAACCGCGGCTCGCACTTCTACCTGGCCCAGTACTGGGCGCGCGAGCTCGCCGAGCAGGACCAGGATCCCGAGCTGGCGCAGCGCTTCGCGGCGGTGGCCCAGCAGCTCCAGGACGATGAGGATCAGATCGTCGACGAGCTGGTGGCCGTCCAGGGTCAGCAGGTCAAGCTCGGCGGCTACTACCGCCCCGACCGGGACCGGGTCGCCGCGGCGATGCGCCCGAGCCAGACGTTCAACTCGGCGCTCGAGTCGCTGCTGGCGGACTGACCGGCTCGCCGGGCGGGCCGGCGTGGGCGGCGGCGGGCTTGGGAGCCTCGCCGGGCTCGTCGAGCATCCGTTCGCGCAGCCGTTCGGTCGCGGCCGCGCCGGCCGCCGCCGCCCGCGCGGCGCGTTCGTCGGACAGCGCGATCCCGTGGTCGTGCGCCAGGTCCATCAGCGCCTGGCGTTGCTCGTCCCGGACCGCGAGCCGGTAGAACAGCCATCCGAGCAGCAGCGTCGTGAGGACCATCTGCTCGATCATCATCAGCCCGCCGGCGAGGTTCTGATCCGACAGCGGGTTCAGCCCTCGCGCCCGGTCGTTTACGTCGTACACGGGGTAGAAAACGGTCTGCGCCCAGATCAGCACGTTCGCCAGCACGGCGCCGAGGAAGCGCACCAGAACGATGTAGGCCAGCTGGCTCCAGCCTGAGAACCAGCGCGGCTTGGGCAGCGGACCGATCAGTCCCAGCCACAGGATCGCGCCGAACCACAGCAGGCACGCGTGCTCGAGCGCGTGCACCAGGTCGTGGCGGATCGCCAGCTGGTAGGCGATCGGCAGATGCCAGGCGTACAGGTCGAGCGTCCACAGCACGAGCGCGACCACCGGATGTGTGACGATCCGCAGCGGGCGCGTGAGGCGGACGTGCATCAATGGCTGGATCACCGGTCCCGTTAGGCCGAGCACGATCAGCAGCGAGCAGAAGTCGCCGATCACGATGTGCTGGGTCATGTGGGCGATCAGCATCTGGTCGCCGAGCGCGTCGAACGGTCCGATCTGGACGATCGCGAGCAGCGCCGCGCCGCTGATGAAGCAGGCGATCCGCCACCGCGGCACCGGACGCCGCTCGCGCGCCAGCGTCCGGGTGCGCCGCAAAAAAAGCGTCACGTACAGCGTGCTGACCAGCAGCGGTGGCAGAAACTCGCCCCAGTGCTGGCCGGCAAAGGTGACCTGCGCCGGGGTCAGCACGGGCCCGGCCGCCGCGAGACTGCCGGCGAATTCGTCAAACGGGACACCGGCTCACCATCTCCGCCGACCGCAGCGCGCACGCTCAGCGCCCCAGCGCGTAGGTGCGGATGTCCTGGTCCAGCGTCCCCTGCGCGTCGTACTGCCCGGTGTGCACGTACACGACCTTGCCTGACCGGTCGATGAAGATCGTCGTCGGCAGATCCTCGACCGGGACGAGCGACGCGAGCTGGTCGGTCGTGCCCTGGTAGCTGGGATAGCTGACCGCGTGCTTGGCCAGGAACGCCCGCGCGTTGGACGCGTCATCGTCGGTGTCGGCGCCGAGGAACCCCACCGTCCGACCGTAGCGCTCCGAGGCCGCCGCGAACAGCGGGTACTCCTTCTGGCAGGGATCGCACCAGGAGGCCCACGCGTTGATCACCACCGGGTAGCCGCGCAGCGCCTTCAGCCGCGCCCGAAGCGAGCTGTATGAGCCGAGCAGCTGCGAGCCCTGCGCATGCAGCGCTGCCAGCGGTGCCGGCGAGCCGGCGAGCGACGATGGCGCTCCGGCGGCGCTCGAGGCCTTGACCGTCGGGACGTGCGCCAGCGCGGCGCGCACGCTTGAGATCAGCGCTCTGGGCTGGAGCCAGCCCTGGGTCGAGACGTCGTAGTACCAGGCGATCCGGCCGCCGGCGGTGACCAGGACCAGCCAGGGCTGGTCCTGCACCTCGTAGCCGTCGGCGAGCCTGCCGTTGCGGTCGATCGCGACCGGGTAGGAGAGGGGGCGCGCGAGCGTGCGCAGGAAGCTCGGCAGCGCGGCGGCCGACGGCTCGACGCTGCCCTCGTCGACGGCCGCCAGCGCCGGCAGCCCGCCCGCCGCGGCCATCTTGGCGTAGCCGTTCAGCGCATCGAGCGCTGAGCCGAGATCCGGGAACACCTGGCCGTCCCAGGTTGCGAAGAACAGCAGCAGGCGCGCCCGGCCCGGCCCGAGCGCCAGCGTGCGGCCGTCCGTCGTCGGCACGCTCGTCGATCGGCCGGGGCCCACCCCGGAGATCTGGGCGTAGGGCAGGCTTGAGTGCACGGTCGGATGCCCCGGCATCAGGCTCGAGGCCTCGTGCGCCAGCAGCTGACCGAGCTGCGGGACGCTCGAGTAGTTCATCTGCGTCTGATACAGGGCCCGCTCGCGACCCTGGGGGTCGATCACGTACAGCGCCGGCGTGTGATCGATCTGGCCGCGTGTGATCTCGACGGCGATCCCGTAACCGGTCCAGATCCGCTTCAGCTGCGGCGCCGGCCCGGTCAGAAAGCGCCACTTGTAGAGCATCCCGTGGTCTTTCGAGTAGGCCCGCACGTCCTTGATCGAGGTCGCATCCGGGTTGGCGTCGATCCCCAGCAGCGCGACGTTGCGTCCGGCGGCGCCGAGGAAGCGCTTGGCGTCGACCATCGCGGTCGTCGTCAGCGGGCAGACGGTGGTGCACTGCGAGTCGTTGAACGCCAGGATCACCACCTTGCCGCGGTAATCGCGCAACGAGACGCGCCGTCCGAACTGATCGGTGAGCGTGAAGCCCGGTGCCGGGCGGTCCACGCGCGTGCCCGGGTCGAGCTCCGAGTTGGAGCTCAGAGCGGTCAGCTTCGTGGAGCCGGTCGCCAGGGTTCGCTTCGGGCCGGAGGCGAACGCGCTGATCACGACCGCAACGCCGAGCAGCGCGACGAGAGCGCCCACCAGCACAACGCCCATCCCGGGGCGCCTACGTCGCTTGGAGCTGTCCTGCGTCACGTCGCGCATCTGCCTGGCGCCCCCGCGCCCGATCCACGGGGCGACTCGGCTCGTAGTATTGCGGACTGCGGCGCGCGCCCGCGCCGGCGCCGGTCAGGCGGTCATCTCGGCAGGCGCCGAGCGTTCGGGGCCCTTGGCGCTGCCCGCAAGCGCGGTCGTGACGGTCGCATAGGTGCACATCGGTCAGCCTCCGAGGTTGGTCTGCAAGAACGCGGCGATCCGCTCCCAGCCGTCGTTTGCGGCCGGCACCCGGTACGAGGGTCGATCCACGGAGAAGAAGGCATGGCCGGCGTCGTCGTAGCGGTGAAACTCGTGCGGCTTGCCCAGCTCGTCGAGGATTGCATCGAGCTCGTCGACCTGCTCCGGGCTGGGGTGGGAATCCTCGTTGCCGAACAGGCCGAGCAGCGGACAGCTCAGTCGCGGAAGCTGATCGACGAGATTGGCGATCTTCAGCGGGAAGCCCTCGGGCGGGGTGCCTGTGACGAACGCGCCGTAGCAGTCGATGGCTGCGTCGAGCTGGAGGTTGCACCCCGCCAGCACCGACTGGCGCCCCCCCGAGCAGTAGCCGATCACGCCGACCCTGCCGTTGGCGCTGTCGAGCGCGCGCAGCCACCGCGCCGCGCCGTCGATGTCCCCGACCAGCCGCTCGTCCGGGACGCCGCCCTGGGCGCGGGCGGTAGCGGCCACGTCGTCCGGCGCCGCGCCGGGAGCCTCGCGCGAGTACAGGTTGGGGCAGATCGCGTCGTACCCCAGCTCCGCGAAACGGCGCGCGATCTCCTTCGTCGCCCTGTCGTAGCCGGGCATGTGGTGGATCACGACGACGCCGCCGCGCCGCCGATCGTCGCTGGGGTGGGCCGCGTAGGCCTCGATTCGATCGCCGTCAGCGCCATCGATCTCGACCGTGTTGGCCGTCAGTGCATCGCCCATCGTCGGCATTGAAGCACCGGCGCGCGATCGGGTACCGTGCGCTGCGCCGATGAGCACCCGCCACGCCTCTCGCCGTCGTTCGCGCCGCCGGCGGCGAGCGCGGGTCGCCGCCGCGCCGCTGGCGATCGCGGCGGTGGCCGCCACGGTGCTGCTGCTGATCCTCGGCGAGGCCGGTGCCGGGGCCAAGGGGACGATGGTCACCGGGCGGCAGGTCGGCCGCGCGATCCCGCCGGGCTTCGTCGGCCTGTCGATCGAGATCAAGGCGCTCGAGGACTATGCGGGCGCCAATCCCAGCGCGATCGACCCGGTGCTCGTCCATCTCATCCAGGACATCGCGCCGCAGCAACGGCCGGTGCTGCGAATCGGCGGGGACAGCACCGACTGGAGCTGGTGGCCGGTGCCGCACATGCGCCAGCCGCCCGGCGTCAAGTACACCCTGACCCCGACCTGGATGGACGTCGCGCGGTCGCTGTCCACCCAGCTTCAGGCCAAGCTCATCCTCGGCATCGATCTGGAGGCCGACAGCGCGGTCCTGGCGAGCGCCGAGGGCCAGGCGATGG
>JBOGYE010000366.1:0-5434 GCA_050696635.1 Solirubrobacteraceae bacterium
CGACATCTCCGGGCGCGCCAAGCACTTCTACTCGATCTACGCCAAGATGACCAAGAAGGGGCGAGAGTTCAACGAGATCTACGACCTGACGGCGATGCGCGTGATCGTCGACTCGGTCAAGGACTGCTACGGCGCCGTCGGCGTGATCCACTCGCTCTGGAAGCCGCTGCCCGGGCGCTTCAAGGACTTCGTCGCGATGCCGAAGTTCAACATGTACTCGTCGCTGCACACGACGGTGATCGGGCCCGAGGGCAGACCGCTGGAGATCCAGATCCGGACCCGTGAGATGCACGACCTGGCCGAGTTCGGGATCGCCGCGCACTGGATGTACAAGGAGGGCTCGGCGGCCGCCGCTGCCGGCGGCACGCAGGACCCCGACGGCAAGCTCAAGTGGCTGCGCTCGCTGATGGACTGGCAGCAGGAGATGGCCGATCCGAAGGAGTTCATGGAGAGCCTCAAGGTCGACCTGTTCGAGGACGAGGTGTTCCTGTTCACTCCCCGCGGCGAGGTCAAGTCCCTGGCGGCAGGCTCGACGCCGCTGGACTTCGCCTACGAGATCCACACGGATGTCGGTCACCGCTGCGTCGGCGCCAAGGTCAACGGCAAGATCGTGCCGCTCTCCTACCAGCTGCGCTCGGGCGACATCGTCGAGGTCCTGACCTCCAAGCGCGACCGGGGCCCCTCGCGCGACTGGCTGGCGCTGGTCAAGACCACTCGAGCGCGCAACAAGATCAAGGCCTGGTTCAAGGCCGAGTCGCGTCGGGACACCGAGCACAGCGGGCGCGAGCTGCTCCAGGAAGCGCTGCGCAAGCAGGGCCTGCCGTCCCAGAAGCTGGTCGGCTCGCCGCTGCTGGCCGACGTGATCCGCGAGCTGGGCTTCAAGAAGGGCGATGACTTCTACATCGCGCTCGGCGGCGCCAAGATCTCGGCGAACACCGTCGTCACCAAGCTGATGCAGCGCCTCAAGCAGGGCGAGGCGGCGGAGGTCGAGCCGACGGCCGCCGACAACCTGATCCGCACTCGCCGCCGGCGCAGCCGCCCGACCACTTTATCCTCGCGTTACGGGATCTCGGTCGAGGGGATCGACGAGGTGATGCTGCGCCTTGCAAAGTGCTGCCGCCCGGTGCCGGGCGACCCGATCGTCGGCTACATCTCGCTCGGGCGCGGGATCACGATCCATCGCGAGGACTGCCCCAACGTGGCGGTCCTGCGCAAGGACCCGGAGCGCTTCACCCCGGTCGCCTGGGACGGCGACGCCGAGACGGCGTTCAGAGTCGAGATCGAGGTCGACGGGTGGGACCGCCACCGGCTCCTGGAGGACATGTCGCGCACGTTCGCCGAGGCCGGGATCAACATCCTCGAGGCGCGCTGCAGCGTCAACCACCCGATGGTGCGCAACCGGTTCGTGGTCGAGGTGGGGGACACCCGCGCGCTGGATCAGGCGATCACGCGTCTGCGCAACATCGACGCCGTGTTCGACGCCTACCGCATCACGCCCGGCGCGGGCTGAGCTCTCACCGCGCGAAGTCGTCGCGCCTCGCCCGCGGCCGTCAACGGCCCAGCGCATCGTCGTCGCGGGCGGGGCCGCCGAGCCCTCGGTGCGGCGCCGGGCGCACGCGGACGCGCTGCACCTCCGCCCGCGGGAGCTTTGTCAGCACCACCGCCTGGCCGGGCTCGAGCGTCTTGATCTCGTTTGGGTGCACCACGTAGCGCTCCACCTGCCGGCGCGTGCTGCGGCTGGCGCCGCCGCCGGTGGTCCGGGTCACGTCCCAGGCGGCCTCGGTCCCCGCCATCTGCGCGATCAGCTCGGCCGACGCCGGCACGTCCTGGCGGTGGATGATCTTGACGCCGACGATCCCGAGCACCTGGTCGCGAAAGCCGTGACCGGCGCGGTCGAGATCGGCCATCTCCTGGGTCGCGAGCACCACGGAGATGCCGGGCTCGCGCCCCCGCGCGATCAGAGCCAGAACGTTGTCGCCGCCGAGCGCGGAGAACTCGTCGATCGCGATCGTCGCCGGTTGCGCTCCGGTCAGCGCCATGCGCCGACCGGTCGCGCTGACCAGATCCTGGATCGCGAGCGCTCCAAGCTGGGCCGCCAGTTGGCCGTAGACGCTCGAGTTCAGGCTCAGCAGAATCACGTCGCCGCCATTCAGCCCGGCCGCGAGGTCGATCTCGGTGGCCGGCCGCGCGGTGTCTGTGCGCAGATACGGACCGGCGCAGGACTCGCTCAGCACCGCCAGCCGCGTGCCCAGGCCGCGGACCGCCGACACCTGATCGTGCGTCATCGACGCGAGGTAGTCCTGCACGCTCGCCGCCTGCGGCGACGGCAGCCCGCGCAACATCGCGCTCAGACGCCTCGGCTCCATCGCGGCGACCACCTCGTGCAGCTGCACCTGCCGATCGGGATGGGCCGCCAGCAGCACGCCGAGCGCCGTCTGCAGGTAACGCTCGGCTGCGCGCTTGTAATGAGGCTCGGTGAACCGCTCCGAGCCGATCAGCATGTCCTTGAGCGAGGTCGCGTTGCCGTGGGCGAGCGGATTCCAGTGGCCAGACCCGTCGGGCGTGAAGATCCGCAGCCCGCGGCCGGCGGCGCTCGCCGAGTCGCCCAGCGCGGCCGCGAACGCCGGCGAGCCTTTCATGTCGATCGCGATCACGGGGCGCCCGAGCCGGATCTGGGCGTCGAGCATCGTCAGCAGCGTGGTCGTCTTTCCGGCGCCGCTCGCGCCGACGACGAGGCCGTGTGCGGCCAGCTGACTGTCGCCGAGCCCCACCGGACGTCCCTGCGGACCGGTGCCGAGCACCAGTGCCGGCCCATGCCGGGCGGCTTCCAACGCGCGGGCCAGGGGGCCGCGTCTGAATCCGGCGAGCAGCGCCGGCGCCGCCGCCGTGGCCAGCGCCGCGGCGATCAGCCCGACGGCGACCCAGACCGAGGGAGCAAGCAGGATCGCCCCCAGCAGCGCCAGCGAGGCCCAGCGGCGCAGCGGGCCGGAGCCGGGGCCGCCGGGCGGCCTGTCGGTCATCGCTCGCTCCCGCGGGCGCGTTCGCGCGCCCCGGATCCCGCGCGCTCGCGAGCGGGCATAGCGCCGGCGCCTCGCACGCGTGTCCGCTGCGCGGCCGGCGTCGACATGCCGGGTGCGGGCCGACGCCCGACGTCGACCGGCGCCACCCTGACCAGGTGCAGCGCGCCGACGCGCCCGGCGCTGCGCAGGATCGCTCGCCGGACGCTCGGACTGTCGGTGAGATAGATCACCGCGTCGATCCGCCGGTCGGCGGCGTAGGCGGCGAGGATCTGCTCGCGCAGTCGGGTGTTCTTGATGCTCAGCTCGAGCTCGAACGCGACCCGGCGCCCGCCGGCGGTGGTCACGATCAGGTCTGGGTAGTGCACCAACGCGCGCCCGCTCGGACCGTAGCCGCCGCGCCGCACGGCATGCCGGACGTGTCCATCCTCCGCGCGCTCGTCCTCGGAGCGCATCCGCCGTTCGCCCACGATCTCGCGCAGCGGCCCCATCGCACCCCGCTGCGCGCTCAGCATCAACCACGCGAGCGCATGATCGTGTCGATGGCTGGCAAGCCTGCTGGTGCGCGGCACCCCAAGGTCGCAATCGCAGATGCGCAGACCACTGCGGGTGATCTTGTGACAGTCGGTTCCGCAGGTGGGCGAGTCCAGCCGGCGCAGGAAGCCGGCGTCGCTCAGCACGGAGAGCCTCGCTGCCGCGGTTCGCCGAGTGCTTGCGATCGCGGCCGCCGCCTGGGCGGCGGTCACGAACGGGTGCTCGGCGATGAACCGCAGCAGGGTCAGATCGCGCTCGGTCAGCCGGACCGCCTTGGGACGCATGTTGTATAGAGCCTGCGGGCGGGGGCCTGCCACCCCCCAGGGGAGGGGAACCTCAGAGCCCGGGGTGGGGCGCAGAGCGCGTGTCGACGACCTGGAAGTCGCGTCCTGTCAGGCGATCGAGCTGGTGCAGGTCCGCGTCGCTCCAGTGCGGGCTCGGCGCCCCCGAAATGAACCACGGGCTGCCGTTGTCGGCGAGGATCATCCCGTAGAGCTTCAACGCCCGGGCGACGATCCGGGCCTGGCGGGGCAGGCCGGAGATGTTGACGCTCGCCTTCAGTCGGACGCGCAAGCCCATCGGGGGCGCGTAGGGTCCGCTACAGCTGGGTGCGACGTGGCGGGCGGGGTAGACGTAGCGGGCGCCGGTGCAGGGGGCGGTGAAGCGCAGCGCGTGGTCGATGGCGCCCGCGGCGACCTGGCGGTAGATCGCCAGTCCCGGCAGGATCGGCAGCCCGGCGGCGTCCGCCGACGTCGCGCCAGCGCGCCGCAGGTGATTCGACCCCAGCGAGAAGATCGCGCCCGAACCGGCGGTCCAGCGCCGGAAATGGTCGTGCGGGTGGGCGTCGAACAGCTCGTAGTCGGTGCAGGTGTCGCGGTTGACGACGATCACGTGGCGGTCGCCGGTGGCGCGCGGACCGCCCTCGATCGCGACCGACCGCGGCAGCGGGTAGCGGTGACCGTCTGACTGCGACGCGTACCGGAACGAGACCGGGACCCGGCGCGTGCGGTTGCTCACGATCGTGTAGGGGATCCCGTTGGGCGCGCCGTCGTACACGGTTCCGAAGTCGGGATGGACCGGTGCGTCGAGCCCGATCCGCGCGATCAGGCGCGCCGAGTCGCGGGCGACGGGCAGTCGGTCGATGCGCTGGTTGAAGGGATTGTCGGGCGGCAGGACCGAGCAGTCGGGCGCTCCGGGCAGTACGGGCGAGCTGCGCCGTTGCGCCCGGGCGGACGCGCCGCCCGCCATCGCCAGCGCGGCGCAGAACAGCAATCTGAGCGCCCTCACGACAGCACGAGCAGGGCGCTGGGAACCGACGCGTAGGCGGCCTCTCGCACGTCGCCGATGTGGTCGCCGTCGACCTGCAGCGCCAGCGGCCGCTCGTCGGCGCTGATCACGGTCAGATCGCGAACGGCACTGAACGGATGCACGTGCCTGTGGCGTCCGAGCTGCGCGCGCGACGACAGCATGCGCCAGCTCACGGTCGCCAGGTCGAGCGGATTCGCGCGCTCCAGCACCACCCCGGCGAGGTCGCCGCTGTGCAGAGTGGCGCCCTCGCCCATTCGCACGGGGCGATCGCCGAAGTAGGTGTAGGGGTCAGAGCATTGGACGATCGCGGTCACGCCTGCCACGGGCTCGTCGCCGAGCGCCACGCGCAGTCGCGGCGGCGACACGAGGTAACGGCGGGTGAAGGTCGCGATGGCCGCGGCCGCGTAGTACCACTGGCCGCCGCGAGCCTTGAGCCGCGGATGCGCGTCGACGCGTGCAACCACGCTGGCGTCCAGCCCGACGCCCGACGAGAACAGGAAGTGGCGGCCGTTCACCCGCCCGACGTCGACGCGGCGCGGATGCCAGCCGTGCGAGAGCCCGAGCAGATGCTCGGT
>JBOGYE010000367.1:0-2047 GCA_050696635.1 Solirubrobacteraceae bacterium
CCATAAGTACCGTCCCATTCGAGCGCCCTCTGACGGCGCCCGGCGGCGTCCTCGGATCTCGCTGTAGCGCCGCTACAGCTTCGATCCTGCGTCCTGGCCGGGCACCGTCAGCGGCCACTCTCGGTGGGAGCCACCTACGGCGGAGAGCACTAAGCCTGCAGCTCGCCGGCCCGCACGGTGCCTGTCGCCAGCGCGCGCTCGGCCAGCAGCAGGCGCTTCTGGTTCTGCGGCGTCCGGTCGAGGTCGAAGCGCGAGAACAGGATCCGCAGGTGCCCCTTGACCGCCGACAGGCTCAGCACCAGCTCGGAGGCGATCTGCTCGTTGGTCGCCGGCGCCGCGGTCGGCGAGTCTTTGCCGAGCGGCCGGCACAGCGCCACCAGCACGCGGCGCTGGGCGTCCGTTACGGTCGGCGCGGCCACCGTCGGCACCGTGACGGTCGCGCCGATCGGCTCGGGCCCGGGGTCGCGAAAGCCGACCAGCGTGTCGCCGATGCCGATCACGTCGCCGTCACGCAGCGTTCGCTGCCCGCGCAGGCGCTCGCCGTTGACGAACGTACCGTTGCGCGACAGGCCATCATCCTCGATCACCCAGCGCGGTCCGCGGCGCTCGAGATAGGCGTGCACCGCGGACACGCGGAGGTCCCAGGCGATCTCCAGCTCGCTGCCCGGCGCGCGTCCGACCACCAGTCGCTCCTCCGACTCCAGCCCGACCACCCGCTGCCCGCCGCCATCGTCTCGCAGGAACAGAAATGGCGCCCCCCGACGAGCGGCCCTGACCAACGTCTGCAGCTCGGTCGGGCTCACGGCCGCACCCAGTACCGCCCGTTCCTGAGCACGCACACCCCGAGCCTACCGCGCGGCAGGCGTCACATGAGCCCTCAGGAGATCACGACCTCGCCCATGCCCTGAATCGGGCGCACCGGAGCCGTCCGCTGCGCGGCGGCGACCGCGGCGCGGCACGAGTCGCGCGTCGCCGCGAACTCGTCCAGCAGCGCGTACCCCCGCGCGTTCAGGGCGTCGATCTCGCCCCGATAGGCGCCGATGCTGCGATCGGCGCCGGCGATCGCGAGCTCGGCGCTCGCGGCCACTCCGGGACGGCCGGACGGGCCCTGCGCGGCGGCGGCGGCGACGGCCTGATGGGCGTCGGCGCTGATCGTCTCGGCGGCCGTCAGTTGGGCGGTCAGTTGCGCGCGGTGGGCGAGCAGCGCAGCGAAACTCGACTGAATTGAAGCCAGCTCGGGCTCGTAGGCGCGCAGCGCATCGGATACCGCGGCGTAACCTGCCTGGACCTGCGAGAGCTGCCCCGGCAGCTGCCCGATCGCACCGCGAAAGGCGTTGGCCGCGCGTCCGGTCCAGATCCCGTCCTGCTGGGCGGCGCGCAGGCCGGTGGCCGTCATCGCTGACTCGTCGGCGGCCGCTTGAAAGTTGGCCGCCAGCGTGGCGACCTCGTCGGGGTGGGCGGCGAGCAGGTCGGCGGCGCGTGGGTCCTGCAGGGGGTCGTCCATCTCAGTCGATCGTGGTCGTGCCGGCGTCCTTGGGATGCGCCGTCGGCGGCTTGGGATTCGGATGGGGCGGTGCGCCGCCGATCATGGTCGTGCCCGAGCCGGTCAGAGGTGGGGGCGACGCGCCGCCGATCGTGGTCGTGCCCGACCCGCTGGCAGACGACGCGGCGATCCGCCGTTCGATCCGCTCGTACGCGACGGCCGCTCCGACCAGTCGCCCCATCAGGTCGTCGACCTCCGCGGCAACCTCGGTCACGCCGTAGTGCCAGGTGCCACAGAAGTGCTCCAGCTCCCCCTCCAGCGCCCGCCCGCCGAGCTCTCCCCAGAAGCCCCAGATCGCCGTGTGCATGTCGAGCAGCTGGGTGTGCAGGCGCCCCAGGGTGGAGCGCACGGCCAGCAGCGAGCGCGCGTCGACGAAAAAGCCGGACATCGAACGCAGTCTCGCGGTGGGCCGCGGACCGCACAACTGGCCCGAGGTATCGAGTAGGCAGCACCCCTGGCCGCTGAAGGGTAGCGCCGCGCATCCGCGCGCCGCTACCCTTCAGC
>JBOGYE010000368.1:0-11098 GCA_050696635.1 Solirubrobacteraceae bacterium
GGTCCGCGTCGCTCGCCACACGCCGGTTCGCGCGGGCACCACCCCGCCGGGCGCCGCCCCGCTGGCCAAGGTCGCCTCGCCGACGATCGCGAGCCTGATCGCGCTGACCAACACCCCCTCTGACAACTACTTCGCCGAGACGCTGCTGAAGGATCTCGGGGCGCGGTTCGGGGCGGGCGGAACGACCGCCGCGGGCGCGGCGGTCGTCCGCGCGCAGATGGCCGCGAGCTTCGCCATCCATCCCCGGCTGGACGATGGCTCGGGGCTGTCCCGGTACGACCGCACGACGCCGGTCGGAGTCGTGATGCTGCTGCGGGCGATGGCCGGCGATCCCCAGTTCACCGACTCGCTGGCGGTGGCGGGCGAGACGGGCACGCTTTCAGACGAGATGCGCGGCACCTACGCCCAGGGCCGCTGCCGGGGCAAGACGGGGTCGCTGCACGATGTCTCCAATGTCGCCGGCTACTGCCAGGCGAGGAACGGGCACACGCTCGCGTTCGCGCTGCTGATGAACGGGATCGCCCCGTACTACGCGCATCCGATCCAGGACGCGATGCTGGTGGCGCTGGCGCGCTACAACGGCTGACGCACGGCCGCACTCAGCACGCCCTCAGCCTTCGAGCAGGACCAGCAGGCCGGCCTCGTCGAGGACGGCGACGCCCAGCTTCTCGGCCTTGGCGAGCTTGGAGCCGGCGCTCTCACCGGCCACGACCCAGTCGGTCCGGCGCGAGACCGATCCGGTCACGCGGCCGCCGGCGGAGACGATCCGCTCGGTCGCCTGCTCGCGGGTCAGCCCGGGCAGCGTCCCGGTCAGCACGAAGACCTTGCCGGCCAGCGACCCCTCGCCGGGCGACGCCCCCGCCTCCTGCAACCGCAGGCCCAGGCCGCGCAGGTCCTCGATCAGCTCGCGCATCCGCGGGTCGGCGAGCTGGTCGTGGATCGAGCTCGCCATCTTCGGCCCGACGCCCTGGGTCTGCTCGATCTCCTCGGCGCCCGCCGTCAGCAGAGCGTCGATGGTCCGGAACTGCGCCGCCAGGTTGCGCCCGGTGACATACCCGACCTCCTCGATCCCGATCGCGAACAGCACCATCCCGAACGGCTGCTGCTTGGAGCGCTCGATCGCGTCGACCAGCTTTTGGGCCGAGATCTCGCCAAACCCGGGCTGCTGCGCGATCCGCTCGACGTCCAGGCGGTAGAGGTCGGCCGCCGTGCGCACCCAACCGAGATCCATGAACGTCGTCACGAGCTTCTCCCCCAGGCCGTCGATGTCCATCACACTGGCGAAGGTGGTCAGCAGCTGCCAGCGCCTTCCGGGGCAGTCTCGGTTGGGGCAGCGCGTGAACACGGCGCCCTCCGGCTTGACCGTCGGCGTGTCGCAGACCGGGCAGCGCGCCGGCGGACCCTCGGCCGCCGGCCTGTCAGCGTGCTCGACCATGTGCGGCGCGGGCGACAGCACCTGCGGGATCACATCCCCCGCCCGCAACACGATCACGTCCTCGCCGGGGCGGATGTCCTTGCGCGCCAGATCCTCCTCGTTGTGCAGCGTAGCCAGCTTGATCGTCACCCCGGCGACCGCGACGGGTTCGAGCATCGCGTATGGGTGCAGGTCGCCGAACTTGCCCGGGGTCCAGCCGATCGCGTTCAGCCGCGTGACGGCGGTCGTCGGCGGGAACTTCCAGGCGATAGCCCAGCGCGGATCGCGGCCGACCACGCCGAGCCGACGCTGGAGCTCGAAGCGGTTGACCTTGACCACGACCCCGTCGATCTCGAACTGAAGCGACCCCCGCCGCCGCTCCCAGTCGCGGCACTGCGCCACCACCTCGGCCTCGGTCGTCAGCAGCCGTACGTCCGGGTGCACCGGGAAGCGGTGGGCGCGCAGCCACTCGAGCGCCTGCCAGTGGGAGTCCAACGGCACGCCATCGGTGACCCCGATCGCGTAGCACCACAGCGACAGCGGCCGCTCGGCCACCAGCCGTGGGTCCAGCTGGCGAATCGTGCCGGCCGCCGAGTTGCGCGGGTTCATGAAGGTCGACAGCCCCGCCTCCGCGCGGCGCTCGTTCAGCGCGGCGAAGTCGGGCAGCGACATGTACACCTCGCCGCGAACCTCCAGCAGCGCCGGCGGTCGCTCCATCTCCAGCCGCAGCGGAACGGAGCCGATCGTGCGCAGGTTGTGGGTCACGTCCTCGCCGACATTTCCATCGCCGCGGGTCGCGCCGCGCTCGAATACGCCGTTGCGGTAGATAAGCGAGATCGCAAGCCCATCGATCTTCGGCTCGCAGACGAACTCGAACTCCGGATCTTCGATCCCCTCGCGCGCGAGGTGGTTGCGCATCCGTAGGATCCACGCCTGCAGTTCCTCGGCCGAGCGGACGTTGGCGAGCGACAGCATCGGCTCCGGGTGACGCACCTTGACGAGGTCCGAGACGGGCTCGCCACCAGTGCGCTGGGTCGGCGAATCCGGCGTCAGCAGCTCAGGGTGGGCGGCCTCGATCGCCCGCAGTTCGTCGAGCAGCGCGTCGTAAGCGTCGTCGCCGATCTCGGGGTCGTCGAGGACGTAGTAGCGGTGGCCGTGGTACTCGAGCTCGCGGCGAAGCTCGCGCGCTCGCTCCACGGCGGCGGGATCGGCGGGGCCTGGATCGTCTGCCGATTCGCCCGGATCGTCTGCCGACTCGCCCGGCTGCGTCATCGCCGGGCCTCCTCTCCCGCCGCCGGCTCGAGCAGCGCGCCCAGGTCGTAGCCGCGCAGCGCATCCAGGCCGGCGCGGTCGGTCAGGTCGAAGTGGATCGGCGTCACGGCGATCTGCCCAGCGGCGATCGCGGCAAGGTCGGTGCCGGTCTCGTCGCGCGCGAAACTGGCCTCACCGTAGATCCGATACTGGCGACGGCCGCGAGGGTGGGTGGGATCCTCCTCCAGCAGCGCCAGCTCGTCGCTGTACAGGCGCTTGCCCAGCCGCGTAACGGCCACGCCGGTCGGCGTCGAGCCGGGGGCGTTGACGTTCAGCAGCGTCCCGGCGGGCAGCGGCACCCCGGCCAGCTCGGCGACCAGGCGGGCGGTGAAGCGAGCGGCGACGTCGAACTGAAACGAGGAACCGATCCTGAAGTCCAGCTCGCGCGCGACCGACTGCTGGGAGACGGCAATCCCCGGCAGGCCGAGCACGATCGCCTCCAGCGCCGCCGCGACCGTGCCCGAATACGTGATGTCGTCTCCGAGATTGGAGCCGTGGTTGATGCCGGCTACGACCAGCTCAGCCTCGAACCCCTCGACCAGCCCGAGGTTCGCCAGCCGCACGCAGTCCACCGGCGTCCCGTCGGTGGCGTAGCCGACCGAGCCGTCGTCAAACTGGACTTCCTGCACCCACAGCGGCCTGCGAGTGGTGATCGAGCGCGCCATCGCCGAGCGGTTGCCGTCGGGCGCGATCACTACCAGCTGGACGCTGGGCAGCCCCACCAGCGCACGGCGCAGAGCCTGCAGGCCGTCGGCCTCGATCCCATCGTCGTTGGTCAGCAGCACCCGCACGAACTCAGATGCTATGTCGGCCGGCGGCCAACAGTCATCGGCCAGCGAATCGCCCGACGGCGGCGTCCAACCGCGGCCCGAGTGGTGATCTCATCACCTCTCGGGCCGCGGCCACCCCCAAAAACGCCCGCGCCCCTCTGTGTTGGTGAGGAATAGTACGGTTTTGCGGAGGAAACTCCATCGAACATTCGTCCAGGAAGCCTCAAGTTGACTCAACTGCCGGCAGGACTCTCGAGCCGTCGTACGACGCGCCCAGGAAGTGCAGTCCGTGCGGCGGCGCGGTCGGCCCGGCGCTCGCGCGCGGACGGCCGAGCAGCAGCGAGCAGAACTCGTCCACGGTTCGCCGGCCCGCCGCCACCTCGAGCATCGTCCCGACCAGCACCCGGATCATGTTGCGCATGAACGCGTCGGCCTCGATCCGCAGCTCGAGCAGGTCCGCGCCGGGCGCCGCCCAATAGGCGGTGAACACGTCTCGCTGGAAGCGGACGTGCTCGGTGGCGGTCGGGGTGAAGGCCGTGAAGTCGTGGCTGCCGGGCAGCACGGCCGCGCAGTCACGCAGCAGCGACACGTCCACCCGGTGGGGCCAGTGCACCGCCAGCCGCCGCTCGTGGGGGCTGCGAGCGCGCCGCGTAAGCAGCCGGTAGACGTAGGCGCGGCTGGTGGCGTCTCGGCGCGCGTCGAACCCCGGCGCAGAGGCGACGCACTCCAATACCGCCACGTCATTGGGCAGCAACGCGTTGAGCGAGTCGGCCGACGCGGGCTGACCCACATAGCTGGCGACCTGGCCCCGAGCGTGCACGCCGGCGTCGGTGCGTCCGGCGACCGTCAGCGGCACGCGCTCACGCCGCAGCACGACGCACAGCGCGCGCTCGAGCTCCTCCTGGACGGTGCGGAGGCCGGGTTGGCGCGCCCAGCCGTGAAACTCGGTCCCGTCGTACTCGATCAGCAGCCGCGAGACAGCCGCCCCGGCCAGCTCGTCACCCGCCGCCCCGGCCAGCTCGTCACCCGGCCCGGTCGCCACCCGGCACGCCGGCCGGCGTCAGACGAGCTCCAGCAGCACCATCTCGGTGCTGTCGGAGCGCCGCGGGCCGAGCTTCAGGATCCGCGTGTAGCCGCCCGGTCGCTCCGTGTAGCGCGGGGCGATCTCCTCGAACAGCTTGTAGACGGCGAACTTGTCCTGACCCAGCGCCGACAGAGCCTGGCGCCGCGCGTGCAGATCACCGCGCTTGGCGAGCGTAATCAGCTTCTCGAGCTCGGGCTTGACCGCTTTGGCCTTGGTCTCGGTGGTCTGGATCCGCTCGTGCTCGATCACCTCCTTGCTCAAATTCATCAGCAGCGCCTTGCGGTGCGAGGCGGAACGGCTGAGCTGATATCGCTGACGCTGGTGGCGCATCGCCGGCTACTCGTTGCGCAGGCCCAGGCCGCGCGCGTGGAGGGTCTCGATCACCTCGTCGATCGACTTCTTGCCGAAGTTGGGGATCGCGTTCAGCTCCGACTCGGTCTTGGAGACGAGGTCGCCGACGGTCTGGATCCCGGCCCGCTTGAGGCAGTTGTAGGAGCGCACGCCCAGTTCCAGCTCCTCGATCAGGATGTCGTCCATCGCGTTGGGCGGCCGCGTGGCCGCGCCCGCGGGCATCCCCCCGACCAGACCGGCGTCCAGCGCGCCGGCGCCGCCGACGTCGCGCAGCTCAACCACGCGATCGGCGTCGGTGAAGATCGCCAGCTGCGAGATCAGGATCTCGGCCGCTTCGCGCAGAGCGGCGTGCGGATCGATCGACCCGTCGGTCTCGATGTCGAGCGTGAGCTTGTCGAAGTCGGTCTTCTGGCCGACTCGGGCCTGCTCGACGTTGTAAGCGACCCGGCGGACCGGCGAGAAGATCGAGTCGATCGGGATCACGCCGATCGGCTGGTCCGGCGATTTGTTCTCCTCGGCCGGACGGTAGCCGCGGCCGCGCCCGATCGTCAGGTAGACCTCGAGCTTGGTCTTCTTCTCCAGCGTGGCGATGTGGGCGTCCGGGTTGAGGATCTCGACGCCGGAGGGCAGGTCGATGTCCTTGGCGGTGATCTCGCCGGGACCGGTGACCACCAGCGGCGCCTCGATCTCGGTCGCGTCGGAGTGCATCCGGCAGACGACCCCCTTGAGGTTCAGGACGATGTCGGTGACGTCCTCCTTGACGCCTCGGATCGTCGAGAACTCATGCGCCACACCTTCGATCCGCACGCTCGTGACCGCCGCGCCCGCGAGCGAGGAGAGCAGCACGCGCCGCAACGAGTTGCCGAAGGTGTAGCCGAAGCCTCGATCCAACGGCTCGATCGTGAACGAGCCGCGCGTGTCGTCGACCGACTCTGAGGAGATCCGGGGCACTTGGAAGTCAAGCATCACATGTCCTAACTGCATCGTGGGTTCTGGCCGCCTTGCCCGGCGGCGTTCAGCACCGCACCCGAGCTCACGGCCCTGAGCGGTCGCAGGTGGGCTACTTCGAGTACAGCTCGACGATCAACTGCTCCTGCACCGGTGCCGCGATTTCTCGCCGCTCCGGCCTGCGCAGGACCTTCGCCGTCAGCGAGTCGTGGTCGGCCTGCAGCCATGCTGGGACCTGACCGGTGAGCTCCGTGGCATCGCGGATCACCTGGCCCGCGCTGGACTTGACGTGGATCGCGATCACGTCTGAGTCGCGCAGCTGATAGCTGGGGATGTTCACCCGCCGGCCGTTGACGGTCCAGTGACCGTGCAGGATCAGCTGTCGCGCCTGGCGGCGCGAGGCTGCGAAGCCGAGCCGGACGAGCACGTTGTCAAATCGGCACTCCAGCATCCGCAGCAGGTTCTCCCCGGTCACGCCCTGCTGGCGCGAGGCCTTCTCGTAGTAGATCCGGAACTGGCGCTCCAACACCCCGTAGTAGCGCCGCGCCTTCTGCTTCTCGCGCAGCTGGAGACGGTACTCGGACTGCTTCTGGCGACCGCGCCCGTGCTCTCCCGGAGGGTAGGAGCGGCGCTCGACGCCGCACTTGTCGGTCAGGCAGCGCTCGCCCTTGAGAAACAGCTTCTGTCCCTCGCGGCGGCACTGCTTGCACTGGGGACCCGTGTCTCGCGCCATCTCAGACCCGCCTGCGCTTTCGTGGTCGGCAGCCGTTGTGCGCCTGTGGGGTGACGTCCTTCACGCCCGTCACCTCCAGGCCAGCGGCCTGCAGCGATCGAATCGCGGTCTCTCGCCCTGAGCCCGGTCCCTTGACGAACACCTCGACCTTCTGCAGGCCGTGCTCGATCCCCTTGCGGGCGGCGGCGTCGGCCGTCACCTGAGCGGCGAACGGGGTCGACTTGCGCGAGCCCTTAAAGCCCGCGCCTCCGGCCGACTCCCAGGCGATCACGTTGCCCTCGCGGTCGGTGAGCGAGACGATCGTGTTGTTGAACGAAGTCTTGATGTGGGCCTGGCCGACCGGGATGTTCTTGCGAACCCGGCGGCGGCCACGCTGGGGGCGGCGCGGCGCAGGGCTCACTTCTTCCCAGCCCTCTTCTTACCGGCCACCTGCAGGCGCTTGGGACCCTTGCGGGTGCGGGCGTTGGTCTTGGTGTTCTGTCCGCGGACGGGAAGGCCACGACGGTGACGCAGTCCGCGGTAGCAGCCGATCTCCTGCAGGCGCTTGACGTTCTGCGAGCGCTCGCGGCGGAGATCGCCCTCGACGGTCACCGAGGCGTCGATCAGCTCGCGCAGCTTGACGACCTCCTCCTCGGTGAGGTCCCGGACCTTGCGGTCCTGCTCGACGCCGACCTTGGCCAGCAGCTCGTTGGAGGTCGCCCGACCGATCCCGTAGATGTAGGTGAGGCCGACCTCAACTCGCTTGTTGAGCGGAATGTTCACGCCTGAGATTCGTGCCATCTCAGCCCTGCCGCTGCTTGTGGCGGGGGTTGGGACAGATCACCAGCACGCGCCCGTGGCGGCGGATGATCTTGCACTTCTCGCACATCGGCTTGACCGAGGGTCGTACCTTCACGCTGATTCGCTCTCAGTATCGGAGGACATTCTGGCCTGATCCTCGGGGTGGCTCTGGCGACCGGTGCAGTCGCCGCTACCACGCCGAAGAGTCCACGCAGCACGCTGAATCCGCGCTGCGGGCGCATCGGGGGATGTTAGCAGGGGCTACGCGGCGGCGCGGTCGCCCGTCGGCTCGCGTGCGGCCGCGTCCGCTGGGGCTACGCCACGGCGCGAGCGCGATCGTCGCCGGCCTCGTGCCACGGGGTCAGCACGCGCGGCCGGGAAGCGGTGACGGCGATCGTGAACTCGAAGTGTGCGGCCAGCGAGCCGTCCTGGGAGAAGATAGACCAGTGATCGTCGGCGACGCGCACCGCATGACGGCCCGCGGTGACCATCGGCTCCACGGCCAGCACCATCCCCTCCTCGAGCACCACCCCGGTCCCGGGCGAGCCGAAGTTGGGGATCTGCGGATCCTCGTGCATGTCGCGCCCGATCCCGTGGCCGACCAGTGTGCGAACGATCGACAGCCCCTCGGCCTCGACGAGGCGCTGGATCGCGTGCGACACGTCGCCGAGCCGGTTGCCGGCCACGCACTGGGGCACCGCGGCGTGCAGCGACTCCTCGGTCACCCGCAGGAGCTTCTGGGCGACCGGGCTGACCTGACCGACAGGGAAGGTCCGCGCCGCGTCGGCCACCCAGCCGTCGAGCACGACACCGATGTCGACCGACAGGATGTCCCCGCGTGACAGCTTGTATGGGCCGGGGATCCCGTGGACGACCATCGAGTTGGGCGAGGTGCAGATCGAGCCCGGGAAGCCGCGGTAGCCCTTGAACGCCGGCACGGCACCCTGGGAGTCGATGAAGCGCTCGGCCGCACGATCCAGCTCGGCGGTCGTCACTCCCGGCCGGATCTTGCCGGCCAGCAGGCTCATCGTGCGCACGAGGATCGCGCCCGCAGCCGCCATCCGGTCGATCTCCTCCGGCGTCTTCTTGATGATCATCGGCACGTACGTTAGCGGGGGTTGCAGGGTCCGCTGCGGGCAAGGTTGCAGGGTCTGGCGCGGGCAAGGTTGCGCGCGCCAGCGCGGGCAAGGTTGCGCGGTCCGGCGCTGTCAGGCTGGAGCGCGCACCGGCGCGGAGAGGGTGCGGGCTGCGAAATTGACAGCCCGTCGTCAATCGGGAGCGCGCGCGCTGCCCGCGGACTGTGCGCGCTTCGGATTGACAGCGGCGCGGCCGACGTCCCGCCGCCGCTCGACCCGCCGGCTAGACGTCCTCTTCCAGACGCAACGTCGCGATCACCGCGCGGATATGCCCGTGCACGTCGGCCGGCTCCCGGCTGCCGTCGATCCGCCGCATCAGACCCAGTCCGTCGTAGTGGTCGACCAGCGGCTTGGTCTTGTCGTGATAGACGCGCAGGCGGTTGGCGATCACCTCGGGATGGTCGTCGTCGCGCTGGATCAGCCGCGAGCCGTCCTGGTCGCAGATCCCCTCGTTCTTGGGCGGGTCGAAGTCGACGTGGTAGTTGTGCCCCGCCTTGACGCACACCCTGCGGCCCGATAGGCGGCGGATCACCTGCTCGTCGGAGACGTCGATCAGCAGCGCGGCCGTGATCCTGCGCCCAACCGATGAGAGCTGACGCTCGAGCGCCGTCGCCTGCGCGACCGTGCGCGGGAAGCCGTCGAGGATAAAGCCGTCCCGCGCGTCGTCCTCGCGCAGGCGCTCGCCCGCCATCGCAACGATCAGGTCGTCTGGCACGAGGTCCCCGGCGTCCATGTACCCCTTCGCCTGCTTGCCGAGCTCCGTCTCCTGCGCCACGTTGGCGCGGAGCATGTCGCCGGTGGAGATGAACGGCAGCTGGAAGTCTGTGCGCAACCGCTCGGCCTGCGTGCCCTTGCCCGCACCCGGGGGACCGAACAGGATCAGGTTCAGCTGTGCGGCCACTAGATGGTTGATTCCGCGGCCGCGTGGTGCCGGGGGATTCGGGGACTAAGGGTTCGCGGCAAAGCAAGTGACGGGATCGAGTGGTCTGCTCGTGGATGCCAGACGACGCAGGTGAGCGGAGCAATAGCAGCGCTATTGCGAGCGAGCGGGTGGTGTCTGGCGCCGCGAGACGGCCGCACGAGACCGTCAATTGCTTTGTCGTGGGCCCTAAGCCGGTCAGGGACGCAGCACGAAGCCAGTACTGGAGGTATTGGCGAGTTCGAGGACGCCGACCCGGCGCAGATCATCCGGATCATCCGGCACGCGGGGTCGTGGAATCAACCATCTAGGCGCTGGACTGTATCGGTCGGCCGCGCAGCGCGCGGGTCGCGGCTTGCGCGGGACGCCCGGCGGGTGGATCATGTGCGGTGATCAGATGAAACGCTGGCTGTCACCCTGGCTGCTCCCCCTGGTGATGCTGGGCTCGGTGCTGCTGATCACGCTCCCGGTCGCGGGGGTGATCTGGATCGTGTTGAGCGTCGTCGTCGTGCGCCTGATCAACGGCCGGCTGCAGGGCCCGGCGTCGCTGGACGAGCGGTTCATGCGCACGATCGAAGACGTCGCCAGGGACGTTGCCGAGGCGCTCGAGCTCAACTACTTCAAGAAGCCCTCGTAGTTGCGCATCATCAGCTGCGCCTCGAGCTGGCGCATGGTGTCTAGAGCAACCCCGATCACGATCAGGATCGAGGTGCCGCCGAACGCGAAATTGGCGCTCGTCTGGTTGATCAGGACCGTCGGCAGGGCCGCGATCGCGGCCAGGAACAGAGCGCCGGGGAATGTCAGCCGGGCGAGGATGCGGTCCAGAAACTCGGCCGTCGGCCGCCCGGGTCTGACGCCCGGGATAAAGCCACCGTACTTGCGCAGGTTGTCGGCCTGGTCGACGGGGTTGAAGGTGACCGCCGTGTAGAAGTAGGTGAACAGGATGATCAGGATGCTGTCGCCCAGCAGGTAGTGCCAGCCACCGGGGTTGAAGAACTCGTACAGCGAGGTTCCGAAGCCGGCCCTGTTCTGGCCGATCAGCTGCCCGACCGTCGGCGGGATCGTCATCACGCTGACGGCGAAGATCACCGGGATCACGCCGGCCATGTTGACCTTCAGCGGCATGTAGGTCTGGCCGCCCTGAGTCATCCGGCGCCCGATCACCCGTTTGGCGTACTGGACCGGGATCCGGCGTTGGCCCAGCTCGACGAACACGATCGCGGCGACGACGGCGACCGCGATGAACGGCATCACCACCCGGAACACCTGGTCGGGGCTGTTCCACCACGACGTCACGCCACCGGGGATCCGCGCCACGATCGAGGCGAAGATCAGCAGCGAGATGCCGTTGCCGATCCCGCGCTGGGTGATGAGCTCGCCCATCCACATCAGCAATACCGTGCCGGCGGTCAGCGAGATCACGATCAGGAACACCTTGAACAGCGTGAAGTTGGAGATCAGCGTCTGGCCCGCAGACTTCTCGAAGCTGCGGAACAGGAACACATAACCGATCGACTGGGCAAACGCCAGCCCGACCGTCAGGTAGCGCGTGTACTGGGTGATCCGCGCCTGCCCGACCTCGCCTTCCTTGGCGATCTTTTCGAGCGAGGGGACGGCGACCTGCAGGAGCTGCAGGATGATCGAGGCTGTGA
>JBOGYE010000369.1:0-5009 GCA_050696635.1 Solirubrobacteraceae bacterium
GCTGGCGGAGGAGTTCGGCTCGGTGGCGCTGGCGCGGCGCTCGCGCGAGGAGTTGCGCGCCGCGGGCGCCAGGCCGCGGCGGCGACCGCTGACCGGCGCCGGAGCGCTGACCGCGAGCGAGCGCAACGTCGCCGAGCTGGCCGCCGGCGGCATGTCCACGCGCCAGATCGCCGCGGAGCTGTTCGTCACCCCGAAGACGGTCGAGGGTCACCTGACGCGCATCTACCGCAAGCTGCGGATCGCATCGCGCGGCGAGCTCGCGGCCAGGCTCGTGACCGTGGCGGCGGACGGCGGCTGATCGCGCTCGTGCTCGATCCGTCGCCGACCGCCGTCTACCACGGCGGCTTCACCGAGAAGCACGCCACCCGGTTGCTGTGGCGGGCCGGCTTCGGGCCGCGTCCGGGCGACGCCCAGCGGCTGGCGAAGCTCGGCCTGGACGGCGCCGTTGCCTCGCTGACGCGGCCGCGCGGGCCAGCCCGCCTGATCGGTGCCGCACCGCACGACGAGCACGGCGATCCGCTTGACCCGATCAACGTCTGGGGCGATGACCACTGCTGGTGGCTTGACCGCATGGTGCGCTGCGACCAGCAGCTGATCGAGCGCATGACGCTGGTCTGGCACAGCTGGTTTGCGACCTCGGAGGAGGCCTCGAGCGCGCGGTTGATGATCGATCAGAACTGGATGATGCGCCGCCGCGCGCTGGGCAACTTCCATCAGCTGCTGCTCGACGTCACGGTCGACCCGGCGATGCTCTTGTGGCTCAACGGCAATACCAACTACAGGGGCAGCCCCAACGAGAACTACGGTCGCGAGATGCTGGAGCTGTTCACGCTCGGCGCAGACCGCGGCTACGACCAGCGCAACGTCCACCAGAACGCGCGCGCGCTGACCGGCTGGACCAACGATTGGAGCGACTCCCGAGGGCCGATCAACTTCCGCTTCGAGGCCGACCTGCACGATGACGGAATCAAGCGGGTCTTCGGCCACCGCGGTCGCTTCGATTGGCGCGACAGCTGCAGGCTGGCGGTCGGGCATCCAGACCATCCGCCGTTTCTGGTGGCGAAGCTGTGGGGCTACTTCGTCGGCGCGGCCCTCCCGAGCCAGGTCTCCCGGGAACTGGCGCGCGCCTACGTACAGGCTGGCTACGAGGTCAGGCCGGTGATGGAGGCGATCCTGCGCCACCCGCTGTTCTACGAGGGACCGCGGCTTGTGACCCCGCCGGTGGTCTGGACCGCGGGCCTGCTTCGCGCAAGCCGCCAGACGATCACGACCACGAGCTGGGCGTGGATCGCGCAGCTCACCGGGCAGATGCTGTTCCAGCCGCCGAACGTGTCGGGCTGGGACTACGCCCAGTGGCTGGACACCGCGCGCTGGGCGGGCCGCCTGGAGGCCGTCGACGTGGCGCTGCGGGATCACATCGTGAGCGGCAGGTCGTATCCGTACGGGCTTGACGAGAACGCCTCGCAGGCCTATCAGCACGGGATCGACTTCTGGGGCGGGAGTCCGCTGTCGGCCGGCACCAGAGACCACCTGCTGGCGCTCGGACGCCGGATCGCGCGAGGGCGCAACCAGGCCTGGCAGCAGGTCCCCGTCCGGCAGTTGCGCCAGAACGCGCTGCGCAACCTGATCCCGATGACCCCGGATTGGATGACGGCATGACGCCGGCGGGGCGCGCTCCAGCGGGCCACTGCGACGGCTTCTCACGCGTGCAGGCGATCCGGCGGGCGCTCGCCGGCGGCGGGCCGGTCGCCCGCGAATGGGATCCGCGGATGCCGATCCCGGCGGGCACGGGGATCGACCGCCGCAGGTTCCTCGCCGGCGCGCTCGGCGGTCTGGTGACCGTCTACGGCGCCGAGCGGCTGGGACTGACCGATCGGCTGCTCGGCGATGGAATCGCGCGGGCCGCGGCGCTCGCACCGGCGGACAGCCCGATCCTCGTGTCGCTGTTCCTGCAGGGCGGCTGTGACGGACTGTCGCTGCTGGCGCCGGCGGGCGATCCCCTGTATCAGAAGCTGCGTCCGACGCTCGCGGTCGCACCCGGCTCCGGGGTGCCGTTCCGCGAGGACCCGAGCCTGACCTGGCACCCGGCGGCGGCGTCGTTCGCGCAGCTGCACGACGCCGGCAAGGTCACCGTGTTCCCGGGGATCGGCTATGCAGATCCGGACATGTCGCACTTCACCTCTCGCCACTACTGGGAGGTCGGCGCCACGGAGGCCTCGCTGCTGACCGGCTGGATGGGTCGCTATCTGGACGTCGCCGGGGACGCCGGCAACCCCTTGCAGGGACTGTCTATGGACGGTCAGATCAACCCGACGCTCGCCACCGCGCGCAATCCGACGGCCGCGATCGATCAGCCCAACGATTTCGCGGTCTGGATGAACGGTGTCTGGGGCGAGGCTGCGGAGTGGGCGCTTGACTGCGCCTCGTCGATCGGCGATTCCCTACGTCACTCGCACGATCCGGCGATCGCCCAGGTTGCCGGGGCGGCCTCGGAGGTCGGGACCGTCCGCCGCGCGCTGAAGCCGTTCGGATCGACCAACGCCAACGCCGGCGGTGCCGGCGCGACACCCTCCAACCCCGGCGCCGCATACGGCAGCTCAGTCACCTATCCGACCGCCTCGACCGGCGACCTGCCCGCGCGGCTGGCCGGCCTGGCGGCGATGATCGCTGCGGGCATCCCGCTGCGCTGCGTGGCGCTGACGACCGACACTCAGTTCGACACCCACTCAGGTCAGGAGCGAACGTTCGAGTCAGGGCTCAAGCTGGCGGCCGACTCGCTGGCCGCCTTCCAGGCCGACCTGGAGGCACGCGGCGTCGACGGTCGCGTCGTCGTCCAGGTCTGGTCGGAGTTCGGGCGCCGCGCCCAGGAGAACGGCTCGGATGGCACCGACCACGGCGCGGCCGGATGCTCGCTGCTGATCGGCAGCCGCGTGAACGGTGGGATGATCGGCGAGTTCGCGCCGCTCACCCGACTCGACGCAAACGGCAACCAGGAGCGCAACGTCGACTTCCGCGGCGTGTACTGCTCGCTGCTGGAGCAGTGGTTCAACCAGGCGGCAGAGGCCGTGATCCCCAACGCGAGGCGCTTGCCGCGCTATCAACTGCTGGCATGAGGCACTCGGTCGCGACACTTGCTGCCATCTGCGCCGTTGCGGCCGCGCTCCCTGCGGGGGCCGTCGCGGGCGCTCGCCCGGCGGGCGTCGCAGCGACGGCACGCGCCCGCGTGCCCGCTCACCTGCTGGTGCAGGCGCAGGAGTGGTCGCTGTGGCCGTCGCGCCCGTCGGTCCCGGCCGGGACGATCGCCGTGCAGCTATGGAATCGCGGGCAGGACGCCCACGACCTGCGGGTCCGCCGGCTCGACTCCCGGGGCCGGATGGTCGGCAGGGTGCTGGGCGCGGTGCGAACCACGCTCTCAGGTCAGATCGGCCATGCGACCTGGCGCCTGGGCGCGGGACGCTACGAGCTGTATTGCTCGATGCCCGGCCATCTGAAGCTGGGGATGCACGCCAGGTTGACCGTGACCCGGGACCGAGCCGGCGCAACCCGGGGCTAAGGACTCACGAGAGAATTAGTGGGTGGATTTGACGAGTGGCTGGGCGTGACTGGCGACGCACGTGGGATGAGTCGATGCCTGAGCATCGGCGATTCCCACGGGTGGCGCCAGGCAGCCGGACGACTCGGGCGCGGCCCTGTCGGGCGAGGCTGGATGCCGAGCGGGCCGCAAGACCGAGCAGAAGCCGGCAAAGACGCCAGTAATTCCGTCGTGAGCCCTAAGTCAGCGTCGCCCTCGCAGCCGCTGGTAGAGGTCGAGCGTCGCGCGTGCCGCCGCGTCCCAGGAGAGCGGGCCGCGGGCCGCGGCCAGCGCGCCGGAGGCCAGCTGCGCGCGCGCGGCGGGGTCGGCGATCAGTGCCATCAGCGCTGCCCGCAGCGCCGCGGGGTCCCCGGGCGCCACCAGGCGCGCGGCGCCGAGGGCCGCAACCTCACTGAAGCCGCCGACGTCTGAGACGACGATCGCGCGGCCGTGGCCGAGCGCCGCCGCCAGCACGCCAGACTGGTCCAGCCGCTCGGTCCGCCGGTACGGAAGCACCACCACGTCCGCGCGGGCCAGCAGCGCCGCCAGTTCGCTGTCGGAGACGAACCGGGTCACGAACGAGACCCCGGCCGGAGCGCGTGCGCGAAGCGGCGCGGTGTCGAGCATCGGGCGCCCGGCGATCCACAACTGGGCGGCTGCGATCCCGCGCCAGGCGTCCAGCAGCGTGTCGAGCCCCTTGTAGGGGCGCAGCAGGCCCGCGAACAGGACCACGGGCTCGCCGGTGTCCGACAGCTCCGGCGGAAGCCGCCCGGGCGGGCCCGGGGCAAAGGCGCCGTGGGGGATCACGTGCACGCGATCGGCAGGCACCCCGATGCGCTCCACGAGCTGCTCGCGACCGTGCTGCGAATGCGTCACGACCGCGTCCACCCGGCGCAGCAGACGCCGCTGCGCCCGAACTTGGCCGAGCCGGGGCTCGCGCGGCAGCAGGTCGTGCGCGGTCAGCACCAGCGGCCGGCGCGGCAGCAGCGCCAGATCCAGCACCGGCGCGGTCAGCCACTGAATGTGGACGACGTCGGCGTCGTCCGCGTGCGCGCGCCAGCGCAGCATGTCAGGCACGTGCTCGGCAAGCTTGGCGGCGCGGCGCAGGGTGGAGCCGGGCGCGCCGAGCGCGTGGCGGTAGAACAGCTCGCGCACCGCGTACCCGTCGGGCGCGGGCAGCTGGCCGTAGGCGAAGCGGCTGGTGACCAGCTCAACCCGCGCGCCTGCGCGCGCCAGTGCCGCCGCCAGTGCGCGGTCATACGGGGGCGTGAACGCCGGCGGGTCGACCAGCTGCACGCGCATCAACGCGCCACCGGGCGCCCGGCGAGCCGGGCGATCCGGATCGCGAGCCGCCGCTGGCGCTCGCCCCCGAGCGGATGCACGCGCGCGCCCGGGTCGGCCCGCAGCCGCGCGACTGCCGGAGCGAGCGCGGCCAGCC
>JBOGYE010000370.1:0-3860 GCA_050696635.1 Solirubrobacteraceae bacterium
GCCGGGGCCGGGGACGGCCGTCCTGGCCGGCGGGCTCGCCGCCCGACCACCTGCGGCCCGCGGGGACGCCGTCCGGCCGACGGCGGCGCGCGGGGACGCCGTCCGGCGTGAGGTCGTCGCCATCCGGGTGGCGGCGGTCGCCATCCGAGCTGTGGCGCTCGCAGCCGGCGGGGCGGCCGCCGGGGCGAGCAGCGGGACGCCCCCAGACAATGCCCTCTCGATCGCGTCGACCAGCTCGCCAGCGGTCTCGAAGCGCTCCTCGGGCTGCTTGGCGAGGCCGCGCATCAGCACCTCGTCGAGCGCCGCGGGCAGCGTGCGATCGTGCTCGGAGATCCGCGGGCACGGGATCTCGATGTGTGCCCGCGCCTGCGCGGCGAAGTGCTCGGCGACGAACGGGCGCCGGCCGGCCAGCAGCTCGAATGCCACGACCGCCAGCGCGTAGCGGTCCGAGGCGCCGGTCGCCTCGCGACCCAGCGCCTGCTCAGGCGACAGGTAGGCGGCCGTACCGAACAGATCATCGCCCGCGATCGTGTCTTCGCTCGCCATCCGCGCGATCCCGAAGTCGGCCACGTGCAGCACCCGGCTGCGATCGAGCAGGAAGTTGGCCGGCTTGATGTCCCGGTGCACGATCCCGCGGCCATGAGCGTGGTCAAGCGCGGAGGCGGCCTCGCGCAGCCAGCGCAGCGCCTCGCGGTGGCGCACAGCCCCGACCCGGATCGCATCCGCGACCGTGCCACCCGCAAGGTGCTCCATGACGATGAACGCTCGCCCGGGGGCATCGCCGTCGCTGTCGATCTCGCCGACGTCGTAGATCGTGACCACATGCCGGTGCGCCGACACGCGAGCCGCCGCGCGCGCCTCGCGCTTGAAGCGCCTGACCGCGATCTCGTCGTGAGCGAAGCGCTCGGACAGGATCTTGATCGCGACCTTGCGCCCGAGCACGAGATCGTCGGCACACCAGACCGACGCCATCCCGCCCGCCGCCACGTGTCGGCGCAGGCGATACCGGTCCGGCAGGGTCAGCGCGGGTGGTTGTGCTCTGCGCTCCATCGGGGCGGTGTCGCTGCCTTGAGATCCACGACCGGGCCTTCATAGTACGTGCTCAGGCCGGCTGGCGTGGACGCCTCCTATACTGCCCCCGATGCCGAAGATCTGTCACGTGTGTGCGAAGGGCCCCGCATTCGGGCACAGCCGCAGCCACTCGATGGTCGCCACCAAGCGCCGCTTCGACCCCAACCTGCAGCGGGTGCGCATCGACGATCGGGGCACGCCGCGGCGCGTCTACGTGTGCACGCGCTGCCTCAAGGCCGGCAAAGTCACCAAGGCCCGCTGAGCGCAGCCGGCAAGACAAGCGCCATGGCCGCAGCCGGGGAAGCGACGGACGGGATCGGTTCGTCCGACGGGACGGGGGCCTCGGATCCCAGCATCGTCCGCTTCCGGGCGGTGCTACAGGCTGGCCTGGCGGCCCTCGAGTCGCGCCGCGAGGAGGTCAATGACCTCAACGTCTTCCCCGTCGCCGACGGCGACACCGGAGACAACATGGTGCTTACGCTGCGCGCCGTCCTGCAGGAGCTGGACCGGTTGGCGGACGCGTCCGCGGGCCGCACGATCGACGAGATCGGCCGTGACGAGATCGTCGCGTCGGTCGCTCGCGCCGCGTTGCTGGGCGCGCGCGGCAACAGCGGTGTGATCCTCTCCCAGCTGATCCGCGGTGCGGCGGAGGAGCTCGCCAGTCGTCCCGGGGAGCTGGTCGATCCGGTGCTGATCGGCGCGGCGCTCGCGCGGGCCGCCGATCAGGCCTACGGGTCGGTTCGCGACCCGGCGGAGGGAACGATCCTGACCGTCGTGCGCGAGATGGCGCATCGCGTCGCATCGGAGATCGCCCACCGCTCGGACGCGCGGCTGGACGACGGCGCGACCGCCTCGCAGCAGGACGAGGTGATCGCCGACGTGATCCAGAGCGCGCTCGCGGCCGGCGAGGCGTCGGTCAAGCGAGGTCCGGAGCTGCTGCCGGTGCTGCGCGAAGCCGGTGTCGTGGACGCGGGCGGCTACGGGCTGACGGTGATGCTGGCGGGGATCGTCGGCGGGCTGAAGGGCAGCCAGGCGCCGGCGCTGGCCCACCACCGCGCCGCGCGGATCACGCATCCACAACACGCCTCGACGACATTTCGCTACTGCACGAACTTCGCCGTCACCGGCAGCGGCCTCGAGCAGCGCCGGTTCGTGGAGGCGCTGGAGGCGATCGGCGACTCGGTCCTGGTCGTGGGCGATGCCACCACGCTCAAGGTCCACCTCCACACCGACGACCCGGACGCGGCGTCGATGCTGTTTGAGGGCCTCGGGATCGTCTCCCACCTCGATGTCGCCGACATGCGCATGCAGGTCCGCAGCCGCGACCAGCGCCTGCGCGAGCGCGCCGAGCCGGTGGTGGGGGCGTGCGGCGGGCTCGCGGTCGTCAGCGGCGCCGGGATGGCTGAGCTGTTCAGCGGCCTCGGACTAGAGGTGCTTGACGGGGGGACGACCCTGAACCCCTCGACCTATGACCTGCTCGCGGCGATCCATGCGGTTCCTGCCGAGGAGGTGGTCGTGCTGCCCAACAGCGCCAACGTGCTGATGACGGCCGAGCGCGCCGCGGAGCTGTCGGAGAAGACGGTCGCGGTAGTGCGGTCGCGCTCCCAGCAGGCGGGGCTCGCGGCGGCGGTCAGCCTCGATCCGAGCATCCGCGCCGCAGACAACGCGCGGGCGATGGACGCGACCCTGGCACGCGTGCGCACCGGTGGCGTGGCGCAGGCGGCCCGCGACGACGCCCAGGGCCGGTTCGCGGCCGGCGATGCGGTCGGCTTCGTCGAGGAGGAGCTCGTCGCCTGGGGTCCGCCGGACGAAACACTCCGCGCGGTGCTGGCGCAGCTGGAGCGCGGCGCCGACCTGGTCACGTGCCTACGTGGGGAGGGCGCCCCCCTGAACGATGAGCAGGCGCGTTCGCTGTTCCGCGGCGAGGCCGAACTGGAGCTGTCGCACGGCGGGCAGTCGAGCTGGTGGTGGCTGGTGTCGGCCGAGTGAAGGATCCCTGGGGACCCTGAGCACGACCGCCGCGCGGTGCATCATCGGTGCCACGATGACGCCGCGAACGTTCGCCGAGGGTGAGCCGCTGGACCCGGAGCTGCTGCGCGCGGCTCCCGTTCACAGCCCGCGGCCGTCGCGGCTTGCGCAGCCACTGCGCTTCGAGCACTCGCGTGCCGCCAAGGCGGCTGCCGGCCTGGGGCTGACGACCGTTGGTGAGCTGCTCGAGCATCTGCCACGCGACCGCCGCGAGGCCCGCTGCCTGGGCGAGCTGGTGGTGGGGGAGACGGCCACGGTCATCGTCGAGGTGCGGGCGATAGCGTCGCGCCGGGTGCGCCGACGGGGGATGCGTCCGCTGGTGTGCGCGACGGTCGCCGACGGGACCGGCACGGTGGAGGCGACCTTCTTCAACCAGCCGTGGTTGGCGCAGAAGTATCCGCGTGGGACGCGACTGGTGCTGCACGGCCGCTACGAGGCGCGCAACCGATTTCGCGTCCAGGGTCATGCGACGACCACCGAGACGGCGGCCGCGGGCGCCGGCGCCGTCGGCCACTACGCCGCCACCGAGGGGCTGTCGTCGACGCAGATCCTGGCGCTCGTGCGCGAGCACGCGGCTGCGCTGGCCGATGTGCCCGAGCCGCTGCCCGCGCGGGTCCGGGTCGCCGAGCGGCTTCCGGATCGCGGCGCCGCGCTGGCGGCCGCGCACCTAGGCGACGAGCGCCGGCAGGAGCTGGGGCGCAGCCGGTTGGCGTTTGACGAGCTGCTGCTGGTCCAGCTGGCGCTACTGCGCCGCCGGCGGC
>JBOGYE010000371.1:0-2668 GCA_050696635.1 Solirubrobacteraceae bacterium
CGTCCCCGCCGTGAACGCGCTCGAGCAGATCGTCGCGCGCACGCGGGCGCAGCTGGCGACGCGCCGCGCGCGGGTGGGCGCCGCCGAGCTTGCGCGGGCCGCGTCTGCGCGCCTGGCGAGCGACCCCCCGCGTGCGTTCGAGGCGGCGCTGGCGGCCCCCGGACTGTCGGTGATCGCCGAACACAAGCGGCGCTCGCCGTCGGCCGGCACGATCCGGGAGGATCTCGCGCTCGAGCACGTGGTCGGCGCCTACGAGCGCGCCGGTGCGCACGCGCTGTCGGTCCTGACCGAGACGTCGAGCTTCGGAGGCGCGCTGGATGACCTTGGCCGGGCCCGCGCGGCGTCGGCGCTGCCTGTGCTGCGCAAGGACTTCATCGTCGACGCCTACCAGGTGGTCGAGTCGTGCGCGGCGGGCGCGGACGCGATCCTGCTGATCGTCGCCGCGGTGCAGGACGCCGGCGCCTTGAGCGAGCTGTATGAGCAGGCTCGGGAGCTGGGCCTGGGGGTGCTGGTCGAGATCCACGACGCGGCCGAGCTGGCGACTGCCGCCGCGCTTGGCGCGAGCGTGATCGGGATCAACAACCGCGACCTGACCACCCTGATCGTGCGCGCGCAAACGACCTTTGAGCTGCTTGCGGAGGTGCCGTCCGGTACGACGGTCGTGTCCGAGTCCGGCTGGCGCGAGCGCTCGCAGTTGGCACGCCTCCGCGATGCCGGGGTGCAGGCCGTCCTGGTCGGCGAGGCACTGATGCGCGCGGCCGATGTCGAGGCGGCCTGCCGGGAGTTGATCCTTTAGCTTCCCTTTGGCAGCGTTGCGAACACTCGGACGATGGGCTCGCTGAAGCTCTACTTCCTGGCCGCCGTGATCGGCGGGTTGGTCGTGGCCGGGGCGTTGACCGCTGTGGACCTGACCGGTGGCCGGCGCACCATGACAGTGTTCCAGCAGGCGCCGACGGCGGTGCAGACGGCCGCGTTCCCGACCTCGGGGCTGTCGCTGTCCGACATCTACGAGCGCGACGGTCCCGCAGTGGTGTTCGTCTCCGCCAAGCTGGTCGCTCAGCTGCCGAGCCCCTTTAACCAGTTCCACGGCTCCAGCGGCACCTCCACCGGCTCCGGGTTCCTGGTCGACAGGCGCGGCGACGTGCTGACGAACTTCCACCTGATCCAGGGTGCGCCCCGGACCGGGGGCGTGACGGTCACGTTCGACGGCGGCAGCGTCCGCGGCGCGAGCGTGATCGCCGTCGACCAGGCCGATGATCTGGCGGTGCTGCGCGTCGACATGACAGGCGTTCCGCCCGTGCGACCGCTGCAGTTCGGCGACTCGGCGCTGGTGCGGGTCGGCGATCCGACGCTGGCGATGGGAGACCCGTTCGGGACCGACCGGACGATGACCAACGGCAACGTCGCAGCGCTGCAGCACGAGGTCCGAACGGCGAACGGCGATCGGATCGACAGCGTCATCCAGACCAGCCAGCCGCTGATCGCCGGCTACTCGGGCGGGCCGCTGCTCGATGGCGCCGGCCGCGTGATCGGCGTCGATTCGCAGGTCGAAGCGGTCGCCGGCAGCGGCGGGCAGACCCAGCAGCTTGCGTTTGCGATCCCGATCGACACCGCGGAATCGGTGCTGGCGAAGGTCGACCGCCAGGTGGCGCTGAAGCTCGCCTACATAGGCATCGACGCGACCGGCACAACGGCGCGCGGCGGCGCGGTCGTGCAGCGCCTGGCCAAGGACGGGCCGGCGGCTCGTGCCGGGCTGAGGCGCGGCGACACGATCACGGGGGTAGATGGGGTCGCGGTCGATTCGATCGGCGACGTGCTGGCGGTCGTGTCGACCCTCAGCCCAGGGCAGACGGTCCGCCTGACGCTCCGCCACCGTCCGCATCCGCAGCTGCTGCCGGTCGTGCTCGGCAGCCTGACCGAGACACCTGGCCAGAAGAAGTAGCCGCGGCTACGAGCCGCGGGCTGCGCGCGCTCGCGCGTTCGTACGATGTGCGTGTGGACGCGCACGCCCCCAAGATCAAGTTCTGCGGCCTGACCGATGCCGCGGACGCCGAACTGGCGGTGGCCGCCAGCGCCTGGGCGCTGGGCGTGATCCTGTGGGCGGGCTCGCCGCGGCGCTGCCGGATAGCGGTCGCCGCGGAGATCGCCGCCGCGTACCGGCGCCGGACGGAGATCGTCGGAGTGTTCGTGAACGCGACGCTGGATCAGGTCGCGCACGCCGCCGACGAGATCGGGCTGACGATGCTGCAGCTACACGGGGACGAGGGGCCGGTGTTCTGCGGGGAGGCGGCGCGCCGGACCGGCTGCCGGGTGATCAAGGCCGCACGCGTGCGCAGCCGCGCCGACATCCAGGCGGTCGGGGCCTACCACACCGATTTTCACCTGCTCGACAGCTACGCGCGGGGGATTCCGGGCGGGACGGGGGAGACCTGGTCCTGGGAGCTCGCGCGAGCGCATCGCGGCGCGCCGATGATCCTGTCCGGGGGTCTGGCGCCTGACAACGTCGCGGCCGCGATCGCCGCCGTGCGGCCATACGCCGTGGACGTCGCCAGCGGAGTCGAGCTCCGGCCGGGCCGCAAGGACCCGGCCAAGCTGCGGGGGTTCGCCGCGGCGGTCGCGGCCGCCGCCGGCGGGGCCGGGGCCGCCGGGACGGCTGCGTCCGCGGGGC
>JBOGYE010000372.1:0-10556 GCA_050696635.1 Solirubrobacteraceae bacterium
CCCCGGCACCGGCCGCTCCGCCCGCGGTCGCCGCCGCCGCGCCGCCGGTGCAGAGCGCTCCGCCTACGCAGACGACTCCGCCCCCTGTCGCGCCGCCGACCACGACCCCGTCGCCGCCGGTGACCACTCCGCCGGTCACCGTGCCGGCGACTCCGGTGCCGCCGGTGATGGGCGGTGGCCACCAGGGCGGACCGATCAGCGTCCGCGGCGCGGTGACCAGCCTCAGCCGGCACCTGCGCAAGCTGGCCGAGTCGGCGGCCGCCGGCCGCGCCTCGGCGCTGAATGGCTGGTCGGGCACCGCGGCCGCAGCGCCGAGCGCAGCGGCGGCCACGCCCGCGCCGGCTGCGCCTGCGCCGAGCGGGCAGTCCGCGCAGGACGGGCAAGCGCAGACCGGCTGGCAGCGTCATGGCTGGGGCGGTCACGACGGCGGGCAGCAGGCCGGCGGGGACGGACAGGGCAACGGTCCCGGCGGGCAGCAGGACGGCTGGGGCGGACACGGCAACGGTCCCGGCTGGTAGCCGGCGGCTTCGCGGCTCAAACCTGAGCCGGCCGCGCTCGTCCGCGGGGAGCCCATACCCTTAGCGCCGTGACCGCTACGACGACCACGGCGCTGTCCCATGTGTACCCCAGCGCGAGCCGCGTCAACGAGCGCGGTCACCTGGAACTGGGAGGGTGCGACGCGATCGAGCTCGCGCGGCGGTTCGGCACGCCCGCCTACGTCGTGGTGCAGGACGACCTGCGGGCGCGGGCGCGGGCGATCGTCGAAGCGCTCAGCATCCGGCACCCAAACTCCGCGGTGCTGTTCGCCTCCAAGGCGTTCCCCTGCACGGCCGTCTACCGAACGCTGGCGCAGGAGGGACTGGGGTGCGACGTCGCGTCCGGAGGCGAGCTGGCTCTGGCGCTGGCGGCGGGCGTCGCGCCGGACCGGATCTGCATGCATGGCAACGCCAAGTCCGAGCACGAGCTGCGCGAGGCGCTGCAGGCGCGGGTCGGCCAGATCGTGCTCGACTCGGTGCACGAGATCGAGCTGCTGGACGTGGTCGCGGCGCAGGTCGGGGCCACGGCGGAGGTGCTGATCCGAGTCACGCCCGACGTGCGCGGCGACACCCACCGGGCGATCTCGACCGGCCAGGCCGACTCGAAGTTCGGCTTCTCGCCCGATCAGGCGCGCGACGCGATCGCGGCGCTCGAAGGCCATCCCCGGCTGCGCCTGGTCGGTCTGCACTTCCACATCGGCTCCCAGCTGACGGAGCTCGAGCCGTTCCGGGCCGCTGTCCGCGCGATCGCGGGGTTGGGCGAGTTCGGGGTCTACAACCTCGGCGGCGGGCTCGGCGTCGCGTACACGGCCGACCAGCATCCGCCGACCCCGGAGAGCTGGATTCAGACGCTGGTGGCGACGGCCCACGCGGAGCTGGGCACGGATGTGAGGCTGCTGATCGAACCGGGGCGGGCGCTGGTCGCCAACTCGACCGTCACGCTCTACACGGTGCAGACGGTCAAGCGCAACATCTCTACCTGGGTCGCGGTCGACGGCGGCATGTCCGACAACCTGCGCCCGATGATGTACGGCTCCCGCTACGAGGCGGTCCTGGCCAACCGGCCGCTGGCCGGCGGCGGCGAGCCCTGCCATCTGGCCGGCAAGCACTGCGAGTCCGGCGACGTGCTGATCGGCGACCTGCGGCTACCGGATCCGGTGCCGGGCGACGTGGTCGTGACCCCGGTGACCGGCGCCTACGGCTACGCGATGGCCAATAACTACAACGGAGTGCCCCGCCCGCCGGTCGTGTTCGTGCGCGACGGCGAGGCCCGCGAGGTCGTCCGGCGCGAGACCTACGCCGACCTGCTGGCCAGGGACGTCTGATGGCGAGCTTCCGCGTCGGCCTGCTCGGTCACGGTACGGTCGGCTCGGCGTTTGCCGAGCTGCTGCCCCGCCACGCCGATCGGATCGAGCGGATCACGGGGCTGCGCCCCGAGCTGGCAGGTGTGCTGACCCGCAGCCGCGGCAGCTTCGATCAGCTGCTGAACGACTCGGACCTGATCGTCGAGCTGATCGGCGGCCTCGAGCCCGCCCGCGAGTACCTGCTGACGGCGATGCGGTCAGGGCGTCACGTGGTGACCGCCAACAAGCAGCTGCTCTCCCACCACGGCGAGGAGCTGTGGGACGAGGCTCGCGAGCGTGGCGTGCAGCTGCGCTTCGAGGGCACGGTCGCCGGCGTCGTGCCGGTGATCCGCGTGCTCCAGGAGTCGCTCGCGGGGGCCAGGATCGACCGCGTGCACGGGATCGTCAACGGCACCACCAACTACATCCTCACCGAGATGGCCAGGACCGGGTGCTCGTTTGCGGAAGCGCTGGCCGAGGCGCAGCGCCTCGGGTACGCCGAGGCCGACCCGTCGGAGGACGTCGACGGGCGCGACGCGGCGGCGAAGATGGCGATCCTCGCCAGGCTGGCGTTCGAGACGCCGGTCCACATCGACCAGGTCCGATACGAGGGGATCGAGCGCATCCATCCCGACGACCTGGAGTATGCCCGCGAGCTCGGCCTCGGTCTGAAGCTGATCGGATCCGCGGCGCGGGTCGGCGCCGACGGGCTCGCGGTCAGCGTGCACCCCGCGTTCCTGTATCCCGGCCATCCGCTCGCGTCGGTCAGCGGACCGTTCAACGCGGTCACCGTGGAATCGGCGGAGATCACCGAGATCACGATGTCGGGCCCGGGCGCGGGCGGCCCGCAGACCGCCAGCGCCGTGCTCGGCGACGTGATCTCGGCGATGATCCCGCCGGCCTCGACGCCGCCGGCGACCGAGTCGCTGCGCCTGGTGACCGATATCACGTCGGCGTTCTACCTGCACCTGGAGGTGGCCGACGAGCCGGGCGTGCTCGCCGAGGTGGCGCGGGTGCTGGCGGACCAGGGGGTGTCGGTCAAGTCCGTCGTGCAGCGGGGGATGAGCGAGCAGGCGAGGCTGGTGATGGTGGTCCACCCGGTGCCCGAGAGCCGCTTTGCCGCTGCGATGGAGGCGATCGGAGCGCTTCCGAGCATCCGCGGGGCGCCGCGGGCGATCCGGGTGATCGAAGAAGAGTTCGTGTAAAAAGACCGTCACAATTTGCGCGGGCGTTCCGGATCGGTGGAACGCTTGCAGGCGTGAGGGATCTAAGTAACGCATACCGTTACAAAGATCCCTCACGTGCTGAGGCGCTCGCTGCGTTGGTGGTGGCGCAGCACGGCGTGGTGGCCACTGCGCAGATGGAGGCGATCGGCTACTCGCGGCCGGCGATCGCTCGGCGAGTCGCCGACCACTGGCTGCGCCCGGTGCACCGCGGCGTCTACACGACCTCCCATACGCCGCTGAGGTTCGTAGGCCACTGCATGGCGGCGGTTCTGGCCTGCGGACCGGACGCCCTGGTCAGCCACCATGCGGCCTTCGCCCTGTGGGAGCTTCGGCCGACCCCCCAGGGCCGGATCGACGTGACCGCGCCCGTCCGCCGGCGCCACGCCGGCGTCCGTTGCCATGTGAGCGCCGTGCCGGCCGTCGACCGGGCCGAGATCGACGGGATCCCGGTCACCGCGCTGGCGCGCACGGCGCTCGACTACGCTGAGAGTTCATCTCCGCGCCAGCTGCGCGCGGCGCTGGAGGCGGGGCAGCGTCGGCTGATGCTCGACGCCCGAGCGTTCGATCTGGTGATCGCCCGCAACCATGGGCGCCGGGGCCTGAGGCCACTCCGGCTGGCCCTCGCCGAGCTGATCGACGAGCCGCCGTGGACGCAGTCCGAGCTGGAGGAGCGCTTCCGTGAGCTGCTGCTCGGATCGGGCCTGCCGATGCCCAGTTTCAACGTCCCGGTCGCCGGCAGTCTGGTCGACTGCGCCTGGGTTGCCCAGCGCCTGATCGTCGAGCTCGACGGATTCGCGTTTCACCGCGGTCGGGCCAGCTTCGAGGACGACCGGCGGCGTGATCGAGCGCTTGCGGTCGCCGGCTGGCGCGTGGTACGCATCACCTACCGCCAGATCGTCGAGCAGCCGGAGAGAGTGATCGACGACCTGCGGCGGCTGCTCGCCGGATAGGATCGGCCCGGCGATGCGGGCGATCCAGATCACGCAGCTGACCGGGCCCGCGACGGCGCTGGCGCGGGCGGACGTGCCCGAGCCCGCGGCCGAGCACCCGATGACGCCCGGCGCCGGCGTGCTGGTCGACGTTCACGCGGCGGGGGTCTCGTTCCCCGAGCTGCTGCAGACCAAGGGCGAGTACCAGCTCAAGCCGGAGCTGCCGTTCGTGCCCGGCTCGGAGGTCGGCGGCGTCGTTCGTGAAGTGACCGGCGAGGCGGCCGTGAGGCCCGGCGACCGGGTGGCGGCCTTCTGCATGCTCGGCGGCTGGGCGCAGGCGACCGTGGCGCCCGCCTACTTCACCTTCCCGATCCCTGACGCGTGGGACTTCGCCCAGGGCGCCGCGCTGGTCCTCAATTACCACACGGCGTACTTCGCGCTGATCACCCGCGGCCGCCTGGCGGAGGGGGAGACCGTTGTCGTGCACGGAGCCGCCGGGGGTGTCGGCACCGCCACGCTGCAGGTCGCCAAGGCGTGTGGCGCGCGGGCGATCGCGGTCGTGTCCTCGGACGCAAAGGAGCGCGTCGCGCGCGAGGTCGGCGCCGACGAGGTGGTGCGCTCCGACGGGCCCTGGAAGGACGAGATCAAGCAACTGGGGGGCGCTGACATCGTGATCGATCCGGTCGGCGGCGACCGCTTCACCGACAGCCTGCGCTCGCTGCGCGAGGGTGGACGCGTGGTCGTCGTCGGGTTCACCGCCGGCTCGATCCCCGAGGTCCGCGTGAACCGCCTGCTGCTCGGCAACACCGAGGTGATCGGCGCCGGCTGGGGGGCGTCCGTGCTCGGCTGGCCCGAGCGCACGCAGCGGATCGGACGCGAGCTTGACGGACTGATCGAGGCGGGGCAGATCCGGCCGCTGGTTGGCGCTCGGTTTGAGCTGGAGCGTGCCGCCGAGGCGCTCGAGCTGATGGACGAGCGCGGCGCGACCGGCAAGGTCGTGCTCGACGTATGCCAGGACTGATCGAGCGATACCGGGAGCGACTGCCGTTCGCCGACGCCGACCCGGTCGTGTCGCTCGGCGAGGGCTCGACGCCGCTGGTGCTCGCGCCGGGGCTGTCGGAGCGGGTCGGGGCGGAGGTGTGGTGCAAGCTCGAGGGGCTCAACCCGACCGGCTCGTTCAAGGACCGCGGGATGACGTGCGCGGTGTCCGCGGCGGTCAGGGAAGGGTCCGAGGCGATCGTCTGCGCGTCGACCGGTAACACCGCTGCCTCGGCGGCCGCGTACGCCGCGCGCGCCGGCCTGCGCTGCGCGGTGATCGTCCCCGAGGGGCGGATCGCCTCCGGCAAGCTGGCACAGGCGCTGATGCACGGGGCACGCGTGGTCGCCCTGCGGGCGAACTTCGACGTCGCTCTCCAATTGGTCCGCGAGCTGGTCGCCGAGCACCCGATCTCGCTGGTCAACTCGGTCAACGACTTCCGCATGGAGGGTCAGAAGACCGCGGCCTTCGAGCTGGTCGAGCAGCTCGAGGGCGAGCTCGATGCGCTCTGCATCCCGGTCGGCAACGCGGGCAACATCACCGCCTACTGGCGTGGGTTCACCGAGCTGTTGCCATTCGACGCGCCCAGGCCGCGGATGCTGGGCTTTCAGGCGGCCGGTGCGGCGCCGCTGGTGCGGGGCGCGCCGGTCGCCGCGCCTGAGACCATCGCCAGCGCGATCCGGATCGGCAACCCGGCCCGGTGGGAGGACGCGATGAACGCGATGACCGCGTCGGGCGGCTCGGTCGCAGAGGTCTCGGATGAGCAGATCCTGTCGGCCTACAGGCTGCTGGCGCGCACCGAGGGGATCTTCTGCGAGCCGGCCTCCGCCGCCTCGGTGGCGGGCCTGCTGGCACACGGCGCGGGCGACGCGCGGCGGGTCGCCTGCGTGCTGACCGGCCACGGGCTCAAGGACCCGCAGACGGCGCTGGCCCAGGTCAACGACGCCGTGGTCCCGTGTGCGCCGCAGCTGGACGCGCTGGAGAGCGCGGTGCTGGGATGACGCTCGCTCGTCGGCGCCTGGTCCGGGTGCCGGCGTCGAGCGCGAACCTCGGGCCCGGGTTCGACGTGATGGCGGCCGCGCTGTCGCTGCACCTGGAGCTGGAGGTGGTGGAGACCGGCTCGTTCGCCGTCGTCACCGAGCTGGACGTGCCCCGGGACCGCGGCAACCTGGTCGTGCGAGCGTTCGAGGCGCTGCATCCGGCCGACGGGCTCCAGTTTCGGATCGCGTCATCGATCCCGCTCAGCGGCGGACTGGGGTCGAGCGCCGCGGCGGTGGTCGCCGGCCTGCTCGCCGCCGACCACCTGTTCGAGCTCGACGCCGACATTCACGCACACGCGGTGACGCTGGAGGGGCACGCCGATAACGTGGCGGCCGCGCTGGCTGGCGGGTTCGTGATCTGCGACGGCGATGCGACGCACCGTGTCGACGCCCCGCCGGGCCTCGAGGGAGTGCTGGTGGTCCCTTCGCAGCCGGTGTGCACCGAGCGGGCGCGCGCGGCGCTGGCGCAGACCGTGCCGCTGGCCGACGCGGCCTTCAACATCGCCTGCGCGGCGACGCTGACGCTCGGGCTGGCGACCGCCGACTGGGACCTGGTCGCCGCGGGGCTGCGCGACCGACTGCACCAGGACCAGCGGGCGCGCCTGTACCCGCGCTCGGCACAGCTGCTGGCGCGCGCGACCGAGCTCGGCGCACTGGGGGCGACGATCTCGGGAGCCGGTCCGTCGGTGCTGCTGTGGTGCCGCTATGACCAGACCGCGGTGGTGGCGAACGCGGCCGCTGCGGTCGCGGAGGGATGGGCGGCGGTGATGCGGGTCACGTTCGAGTCCCAGGGAGCGGACGTGCGGGAGCTCTAGCGGACCGCGGGTCCTCAGCTGCCGGGCGGCGCGCCCGGCGGGTGCACGCCGGGCGGGAACAGCGATCCGCCCGGCTTCGGAGCGCCGAACCCGAGCTGGTGCAGCCGGGCACCGGAGCTGACGCGGCCCTGCCACACCGCTCTGGCGCCCAGATCGCCGGTGTGGAACACGAAGTACAGGCACGCCAGCGCCAGTGCGGCAATCGCCAGTCGCATCGGGATCAGCCTCGGCATCGGCGCGCGAACCCGGGCCAGCAGCCCGTCGAGCATGGCGTTGGCGGTGACATCCCGCTGCCCGCCGGCGCGCCAGAGCGCCAGTGCGACGATCATCGCCGCGGTAAACGCGATCGTCAGGAGCCGCAGGATGTCGGCGGCGTGCTCGTGGCGGAGGATCAGCCCCACCTGGCCGCGGGTCCCGACCAGCCGGCCGGCCACACCGCCGAACAGGTCGGCCTTGAGCGCCTTGCCCGAGGCGACCGTCAGGTTCGTGGACGCCAGCGCCGCGATCGTGACCGCGACGACCCACACGCCGTGGCGGTCAAACAGCGCGGGGCGGACCGCCAGCAGCAGTGCTGCGATCCCCGCCACCGGGATCAGGATCACCGGCACATGCAGGAACAGCGGGTGGGCCGGCAGGCCGCCGTAGATCGTGTTGACCCGGACCGGGATCAGGGCGAACGTGAGCAGCCCCAGGACGCCGAGCACGAGGACGGCCGTAGGGCGCCGGCGGACGGTCGTGGCCGTGACTGACTCGGAGCTCACGGCGACGACGACGGCTCAGTCTGAAGCCGCCGTTGGAGCCAGCTCGCGAGCCAGCCGGCGCACCTGGCGCCGGGCCGCGCCGAGCCCGAGGCGCGCGAGCAGTTCGTCGGCGACGCCCAGGTAGTCGGCGCCGAGGTCGGGTCGGTGGTCGAGGATCGACAGCGCCCGCTCGGCCGACTCGGCGTAGGCGATCGAGGACCTGACGGTGGTCTTCAGCAGCTTGTCTGGGTAGTGCCTGCGCAGCGACTCGTACGCCTCGCGCGAGTGGCGGGTGCGCATGTCGGCGATGTTGAGCAGGATTCCGAGCAGCTCGAGGTCGGGGTTGAGCGTGTCGCGCGCCAGATCGATCACCTGCAGCGCCTGCTCGACCCCCTGCAGCGCGAAGTACTGGGCCTCGGCCGACAGCAGCGCGCGATCTGAGGCGACCAGCGCGTTGACGGTGAGCAGGCCGAGCGCCGGCGGGCAGTCGATCAGGACGATGTCGAACTCCCCGGCAACATCTCGCAGCGCCTTGCGCAACGTCAGCTCCCGGCCGATCTTGCCCCCCAGCGCCAGCTCGGCCTCGGCCAATGACAGGTTGGCCGGGATGATCCCGTTGTGGACCGCGTCGCAGGCGCCGGCGCGGCCCGCGAGCACGTCGCCGATCGTCGGGGCGGCGTCGGGATCGACGTCCAGATAGTCAGACAGGTTGCCCTGCGGGTCGAGATCGACCGCCAGCACGGACAGGCCACCGCGCAAGAACACGTCAGTCAGCGTCCTGACCGTGGTCGTCTTGCCGGTGCCGCCCTTCTGAGACAGAACCGAGATCGTGACGGGCATCGCGCCCGACTATATGACCGCGACGGTCAGGGCGCCTGGGTGCCGGCGCCCGTCTCGGGCGTCGCCAGCCGGCCCCGCATTCCGGACACGGCGGGCACGTCGATGAAGTGCAGGTGGTGGCGTCCGATCACGACCTCGTCGCCGTCGGCGAGCGTGCTCCACTCCACCCGCTCGCCGTTGACGAACACGCCGTTGAGGCTGCGGTCGTCGAGCACCCGCAGCCCATCTGGCTGGCGCACGATCAGCGCATGGCGGCGCGAGACGGTGGGATCGTCGAAGCGGATGTCCGCCGCCAGGCTGCGGCCGATCCGGGTCCACTCCCGGGTCAGCGCGTAGGCGACCACCTCGGGGCCGGAGCGATAGGCGATGTACTCGCCCGGTTCCTCCAGGCCGCCGCGCAGCTCGTCGATCCAGCCGCCCTCCTCGACCTCCTGCCCGACGTCGAGAATCGCCTGCTGGGAGGTCGTGAACAGTGACGAGCGTACGAACTCGGTGCCGCCGCAGTTGGCGCACACGGGCAGTTCGTCGGCCTCGTCGAGCGAGACCGGAAAGTCGCATTCCGTGCACCGAAACGTTCCGGTCCCGGCGACGCTGCCTGCTGTCCATGCCTTCATGGCCGTCTCCTTGATGCGGATACCGGCTGCGCCACTCTCCCGCCGCGGAGCCGTTCACCGATCATAGCCCGGGGTCCAAATCGTCCCTAAAGGGAGCGTGAGACGTTCGTCCAGAGCGCTGGGCGCTCGGCGGGGCGCTCGGCGGGCGCCGGCGCGCGTTGCAAGTCGCCTGCCACGGGCAGGAGCCGGCGGCGCGCGGGCGAACCCAGGCGTCATGGCGATCTCGCTGCGCGACATGCTCGATCTGGAGCACGCGCTGCTGCGCCGGGGCCTGGACCGCCGGCTGGCGGGCTCGGAGCGGTGCACCTGCTGCCGCCGCACGCCGCTGGTGGGCGAACGGGTCTACGAGTACGCGTCGGGGACGATCGCCTGCGAGCTGTGTCGTGTCGAGCGCGCGCAGGAGCCGACGCAGATCAGGATCGTCCACGGCCCCGAGTTCGGCCACACGATCCGGATCGCCGACCGCCGTGCGGCCGCCTGAGATCAGGCGCCACGAAATCGCCTAGGATCCCGCGGCGTGGAGCCGTTCACCGTCACGACCACGATCTCCTGCCCGCGCGAGCAGGTCTGGGAGTACCTGGCCGATATCGCCAACCATGCCGAGTTCACCGACCACTATCTGGTCGACTGGCATCTGACCCGGGTGGACACCTTTGGACTCGGCGCCGGCGCCAGGTTCCGCGTCAAGGCGCCGATGAACCGCTTCGCCTGGGCCGACATGACGTTCGCGGAGATGCAGGCGCCGTTCAGGATCGTCGAGCGCGGCCGCGGGGGAAAGTACAACCGGATCCGGATGCTCGGCACCTACACGCTGTCGCCCGGACCGGGTGCCACGACCAAGGTCGCGTTCACGTACGAGACCGAGCCTGTACAGCTGTCGGACAAGCTGATGGAGACGTTCGGCGGGCGCTCGTGGACGCGCCTCCAGGCCGCCAGGGCGATGAACAGGCTGCGCAGCATCCTCGAGGAAGGGCGCGACCGAGGCCAGCGCGTGACGGTCGAGGCGGCCTGATGGGCGGGCCGTCGAGCGCGCAGCCCCGCGGGTAGACTCCCGCCGGCCGTGGCCCCTCGCCGTCCCTGGACCATCCTCTGCGCCCTGTCGCTCGTGCTGGGGCTCGCTGCGTGCGGCCATAAGACGCCCCACCCGCACGTCGCCGACGCCAACAACGACGGTGGCTACGTTGACGCCGGACCGGTCACCTACCAGCTGCAGATCTCGCGGGCGCTGAACCAGTACAGCGCCGAGGACTCGCTGTACGTCAGGGGCCTGCCGGCCGGCGTCAGCCCGACGCTGACCGCGCAGCAGGCGTGGTACGGCGTCTTCCTGTGGGCCAAGAACCAGCGGCATCAGGCCGAGTCGACGACCGACAACTTCGAGATCGTCGACTCCTCGGGCGACGTGTACCGCCCGCTGAAGCTCAACGCGGCGGCCAATCC
>JBOGYE010000373.1:0-2457 GCA_050696635.1 Solirubrobacteraceae bacterium
GCCCGTGCCGCGCCGGCGCGCGACGCCCGGGCCGACGATCGATCGGACGTTCCGTGCGCTGGCCCGCAGCGACGCGGAGGCCGCCGGAAGGCTGCTGCTCGCGCTGCTGCCGCTCCAGGGCACGGCCTGGCGCGGGGCGATCGCGTACGACATCGTGCCGGACGCGCGCGGCGGTCCCTGCCTGTGGGTCACCGCAGCCGCGGGGTCCACCACGATCCGCGTCTCGCCCATACCGCGCCCCCGCGACGAGGTCGACCTGCAGCTGATCGGCGCGCCGGGCCGGATCGCGCGGCTGCTGATTGCCGGGCGCTGGCGGCGGCGCAGCGGCTTGGGGGTCGCCCGCGTCCGCGGACGGCGCGCGGGGTTGGCGGCGCTCGCGGCGCTGCTGGCGCTGCCGCTGGACCTCGGCGAGCTGCACCGCGCGGGCGTGCGGCTGGACGCTGAGACCGCGCTGTCGCTCGTCGCAGGCATGATCGATCCGCGCTGGACGGCGGGGGAGCGGTTCGCGCTGGCGCTGGTCACGCCCGGCGCTCGCCCGGCGCACCTGGTGGTGCGCGACGGGCGCCCGCCGCGGGTAATCGCCACCGCCCCATCGGATGGAATCGCGACGACGGTGGGCTGCCGTGCCGATCGGCTGGCGCCGGCGCTGGCGGGCGACTCGGTGCACGGCCTGAATGTCGCCGGCGAGGAGCGGCCGCTGCGCCTGCTGCGCGAATGGATTGTGCGCGCACAGAGCGGCTGAAACCGGCGCGCGGGCGGCGCGCCGTCCGGGCCGGCGCCTACCCTGGCCAGACCGTCGATGACTGCCGCCTGCGCCCACCTGCACGTCCACTCCGAGTACTCGCTGCTCGACGGGGCCTGCAAGATCAACAAGCTCGCCGAGCGCGCGGCGTCGTTTGACCAGCCCGCGCTCGCGCTCACCGACCACGGTGTGATGAACGGGGCGGTCGAGCTGTTCACCGCCTGCCGCGCTGCGCAGATCAAGCCGATCATCGGCTGCGAGGCCTACATCGTCGGCGATCACGCGCGCCGCGCGCCGGGGCGGCTGGAGCGCTTCCACCTGACCCTGCTGGCAGCAACTCCGGTCGGCTACCGCAACCTGACCAAGCTCTCCTCCGCGGGCTTTCTGGAGGGGTACCAGCGCGGCAAGCCGGCGGTCGACATGGAGCAGCTGGCCGCGCACGGGGACGGCCTGATCGCGCTCTCGGGCTGCCTGCAGTCGCGCTTCTGCCAGCACCTGATCGAAGAGCGTCCAGATGAGGCTCGCGCGCACGCACGCGAGCTGATGGAGGCGGTCGGCTCAGACAACGTGTACTTCGAGGTTCAAAAGAACGGGCTCGCGATCCAGGACCGCTGCAACGAGCAGATCGTGGCGATCGCACGCGACCTGGGTCGGCCGCTGGTCGGAACCAGCGACGTGCACTACCTGACACGCGAGGACTACCACCACCATGCCGCGCTGCTGTGCGTACAGACCAAGTCGACGCTGGCGGAACCGAAGATCACATTTGACACCAACGAGTTCTACCTGCGCTCCAGCGAGGAGATGGTGGACGCCTTCGCGCAGTGGCCGGAGGCGATCGCATCGACGCTGGAGATCGCGCAGCGCTGCGACGTCGAGCTCGAGCTCGGCCGACAGCTGATCCCGCGCTACTCGACGCCCGAAGGCCTGTCAGAGGGTTCGTATCTGCGTGAGCTGGTCGACCGCGGCCTGCGCGAGCGCTACGGTGATCCGGTGCCGGCTCCCGCGCGGGAGCGCGCCGACTACGAGCTGAGCGTGATCGATCGGATGGGCTTCAACGCCTACTTCCTGATCGTCTGGGACTTCGTCAAGTTCGCGCGAGACGAGGGAATCGCGGTCGGTCCGGGCCGCGGCTCGGCCGCCGGCTCGATCGTCTCCTACTGCCTGCGGATCACCGACATGGATCCCCTCCGCTACGAGCTCCTGTTCGAGCGCTTCCTGAACCCGGAACGGGTGTCGATGCCAGACATCGACATGGACTTCTCCGTCCGCGGTCGCGAGCGCGTGATCCGCTACGTGACCGACAAGTACGGCGCGCAGGCGGTCGCGCAGATCATCACCTTCGGCAAGATGTTCCCTCGCGCGGCGACCCGCGACGCGGCCCGCGTGCTCGGCCACGACTACGCGATCGGCGATCGACTGGCAAAGCTGATCCCCGACCCGCAGCAGGGACGCCCCCCGAGCTTCGCCGAGTGCCTGACGGCGGGACAGCCCCTGCGCGCCGAGGTCGACCGCGACGGGACCGCCAAGCAGATCGTCGACGTCGCCCAGGGCCTTGAGGGGATCGTGCGCAACTCCTCGATCCATGCCGCGGCGGTGGTGATCTCCGACCGGCCGCTGACCGAGATCCTTCCGCTGCAGATCGCCGACGCGGGCGCCGACGAGAACGGCGAGCGGGTGTTCAGGACCGTGACCCAGTTCTCGATGAAGCCGGT
>JBOGYE010000374.1:0-8911 GCA_050696635.1 Solirubrobacteraceae bacterium
GGACTCCGATGACGCCGGTGCCGGCCCCGGCGCCGCCGCCGACCAGCCCGACTCCGCGCCCGATCCCGCGCCGCCCACGGCGCCGCAACGGCGCAGAGTGCCGCGGTCGTCAGGGCCGGGCCGCGAGCCGCGGCGCGTCCATGCCGTGCCCAGCAGCGTCGAGCAGCGGAGCTCCTCGGCCGTGGCGCTGTTCAACGAGTCCGAGCACACGCGCACGATCGCCGGGGTGGCGCGCTCGCTGGGGCTGCCCGACGTCGCCGTGCACCCCTTGGAGGCGGTCGGCAGCATCGTGCGCCTGGTCGTCTCCTGGGAGCTGTGCTGGTACCGGTACGAGGTCGACCTGTCCGATGGGGATGCGCGGGTGCGGGTCGCGGGCCAGGGCTATGAGCTGTCGGAGCTGGGCGAGATCGAGCGCCGAGGCAACGCCGTCGCCGACGAGCGCGGTCGCCTCGCGCTCGCGTGAGTCTTGAACGTCTGTCCGTGAGCCTTTGGGTCGATCACTCGACAGACGTTCGATGGCGACCCGCGCCGCCTCGCGGCTAGCATCGATCGCGTGATCTACTGCGTGGTCCCGGAGGTGCTCGCCGACGAGCTGCTGCCCAGGCTCGAGAGCTACTACGCCGACGATCCGCACGTGACCGTGATCGTCGACCGCCGCCGCGCCTCGCGCCGGCGCGACGTGCACTCCGGCGGCGGCATGCGCGAGCTGCGCGACCGGCGTCGCCCGAGAATCCCCGGCGAGCTCCCCGAGCTCCCGAACGACTGACCACTGAGCAATTGAGCGTGGATCGGGCGACGGCTCCGCGGGCGGTGACCGTGCACGTCGACGGCGGCGCTCGTGGCAACCCCGGCCCGGCCGCGGTCGGCGTCGTGGTCTTCGAGCCTGGCGGAGAGGTGCTGGACGAGCTCGGCGAGCGGATCGGGAAGGCGACCAACAACGTCGCCGAGTACCGGGCGCTGCTGCGCGGTCTGGAGCGCGCCGCGGAGCTGGGGGCGCGGGAGGTGGCGCTGGTCAACGACTCAGAGCTGGTGGCTAAGCAGCTGACCGGCGCCTATCGCGTCAAGCACCCGGCGATGAAGGCTCTGCACGAGCAGGCGGTCGCGGCCCTGGAGGCCTTCGACGACTGGTCGATTCGCACCGTGCCGCGGGAGCAGAACGCTCGCGCCGACGCGTTGGTGAACCGCGCCCTGGACGGCGGCTGAGAACCGCGCTGCGGACGCGGGCTGAGTACTGTTATGGGCGTGAGCGTGAGTACCGTTGTGGGCGTGAGCGATTCACTGATCGAGCTCAGCGAGCGGCTGCGGCATACCGCGCAGCTGCTGCGCGACGGCGAGCTGGCGCCCGACGCCGCCCTGGCGCTGATCGAGGACTGTGCGAGCCTCGCCTCCGAGGCGTCGGCGCAGGTCGACGAGCGAGTCCGCGCGGCGCTCGAGCCGCTGCCGGACCTGCCCGGTCAGCTGCCGCTGCCGGCGGCGCACGCTTGACCTCGGCGCAGCCCCCGACGCCGGCGGCCCCGGTCCCGGGGTACCCCGAGGACCTGCGCGCAGAGATCGAGCGCTATCTGGAGTCGATCCGCTTCTCGACCGAGCTGGCGACCGCGGGCCTGGAGGAGGCGATGCGCTACTCGCTGCTGGCCGGCGGCAAGCGCATCCGGCCGGTGCTGGCGCTCGCGACCGCGGGCGCTCTGGGGATGGCCCGCGCGGAGGTGCTGCCACTGGCGGCCGCGATCGAGTTGATCCACACCTACTCGCTGATCCACGATGACCTGCCGGCGATGGACGACGACGACCTGCGCCGCGGACGGCTCAGCTGCCACCGGGCGTTCGGCGAGGACGTCGCGATCCTGGCCGGCGACGGGCTCTACGCGGAGGCCTTCCGGCTGCTGTTGACCGAGCAGCGCGGCGAGCCCGCCAACGTGTTGGCGGCCGCGCGCGAGCTGGCGGCCGCGACCGGCGTGCAGGGGATGGTCGGCGGCCAGTACATCGACGTGGCCGGGACCGCGCCGGACGGCGGGCCGGGGCTGCGCCGGCTGCACGAGCTCAAGACCGGCAGGCTGATCGCCGCCGGGATCGAGTGCGTACGCCTGCTGTCCGGCGAGCGGGACCCTGACGAGGTGGCCGCCTGGCGGGCGTTCGCCGGCGAACTGGGGGTGTTGTTCCAGATCGTCGACGACATCCTCGACGTGACCGGGTCCGCCCAGCAGCTGGGCAAGCTCCAGGGCGCCGATGAGCGGCTGGGCAAGCGCACCTACGTGACCGAGTTCGGGCTCGATGGCGCGCGGGGGCTGGCGGAGGAGTCCCACGGTCGCGCCCGGGAGGCGCTGTCTCGGGTGCGAGCCGGCGTCGCCCGCGGGGGCGACACGGGCGCGCTGGCGCAGATCGCGGACTTCATCGCGACGCGAAGTTGGTGACCGACGCGCGCGGGGTAGCTAATCTCTGGACGCCGATGCCCGAGCTTCTGCAGCTGATTGAGCGACCGCAGGACCTGCACGGCCTCACGGACGAGCAGCTCGTGCGGGTCGCCCAGGAGGTGCGCGAGCACATCATCGACACCGTCGGCGAGGTGGGCGGCCATTTCGGCGCCAACCTTGGCACCTGCGAGATCGCGGTCGCGCTGCACTCGCTGCTTGACTCTCCGCGTGACAAGGTGCTCTGGGACGTCGGGCATCAGGCATACCCCCACAAGGTCCTGACCGGTCGCCGCGACGAGCTGTCCACGATCCGCCACTACGGCGGCCTGGCGCCGTTCTGCTCGATAGCCGAGTCCGAGCACGACATCATCGGCGCCGGCCATGCCTCGACCGCGATCGGCTACGCGGTCGGGATCAAGCAGGCGATGCGCGCCGGGCACGGGGTCGATGGCCACGTGGTCGCGGTCGTCGGCGACGGCGCCCTTACCGGCGGGGTGGCGTTCGAGGCGGTCCACCAGGCGGGCGGCGACGGGACTCCGATCGTGGTGCTGCTCAACGACAACGGCATGTCGATCGCGCCCAACGTCGGCGCGCTGTCGCGCTACTTCAACCGGGTGCGCCTGAACCCCAAGCTGTGGCACGCGCGCGAGGAGGTCGAGGGCGGCCTGACCAAGCTCCCGGTCGGGATCGGCGACGCGTTCGAGCGCCTGGGGCCGCACTTCAAGGAGTCGATCAAGGCGTTCTGGGCGCCCGGCCTATGGTGGGAGGAGCTGGACTTCGCCTACATGGGCGTGATCGACGGGCACGACGTGCGGGCGCTGCGACGCGCTCTGCGCGAGGCGCTGGCGGCACAGCGGCCGGTGGTCGTGCACTGCGCGACGGTCAAGGGCAAGGGCTTCGGGCCGGCCGAGAACGGCGGCCTTGAGGGGATGGAGAAGTGGCACGCCGCCAAGCCCAAGTCGATCGCCAACGGCGAGCCCGCGCCTGCGCCTGAGCCGGTCTCCGCCGGCAACGGTGGGGCGGCCGCGGCCGTGATCGCCAAGCCGGCGCCGCCCGCCTACACGCAGGTGTTCGGCGAGGCGCTGGTCGCCGAGGCGCGACGCGACGAGCGCGTGATCGGGATCACGGCCGCGATGAACTCCGGCACCGGTCTGAACATCCTGCAGCGCGAGCTGCCCGACCGCTACTACGACGTCGGGATCGCCGAGCAGCAGGCGCTGCTGTTCGCGGCGGGGCTGGCGCTGCAGGGCTGCAAGCCGGTCGCCGCGATCTACTCGACCTTCCTGCAGCGCGCCTACGACCAGATCGTGCACGACCTCTGCCTGCAGCGGCTGAACGTGGTGCTGGCGATGGACCGCGCCGGGCTGGTCGGCGACGACGGCCCGACCCATCACGGAGCGTTCGACATCGCCTACCTGCGCTGCCTGCCCAACATCGTGCTGATGGCCCCGCGCGACGAGGCGATGCTGGTTCACATGTTGCACACGGCGCTGAGCTACGACGACGGCCCGATCGCGCTGCGCTACCCGCGCGGGTCGGGGGTCGGCGTGGCGCTGCCGCGGGTGCCGGAGCCGATCGAGATCGGCGCCGGTGAGATCCTGCGCGAGGGCGACTCGCGGGTCGCGCTGCTCGGCTATGGGACCGGGGTGGAGAAGGCGCTTGATGCCGCCGATCTGCTCGCCGGCCACGGGCTGGCTGCGACGGTCGCGGATGCCCGTTTCGCCAAGCCGATCGATGCCGGGCTGGTCGCCCAGCTGGCGGCCGAGCACGACCTGCTGGTGACGGTCGAGGAGGGGGTGCTGGCGGGCGGCTTCGGCACCGCCGTGTGGGAGACGCTGTCGGACACCGGCGCCGGCGCCGCCGCGACGCGGATCATGCGCGTCGGGCTGCCGGACCGCTACGTCACCCACGGGGCGGCGGCGCTGCTGCACGAGGAGATCGGGTTCACGGGCGAGCGGATCGCCGAGCGGGTGCTGGCGGCGGTCGCCGAGCCCAGCGGCGTCGCCTGAGCCGGCCGCACGGGCCGGGTCTGGTCCGGTACGCCCGGCCTGCGGGCGCAACCGCCGCGCCCGATCCCGTACCGTTTGCCCGCGATGCGCCGCGTGCGTCTCGACCACCTTCTATCGGAGCGGGGCGTGTTCCCGTCACGCACGCGCGCGGCCGCGTCGGTACTCGCCGGCGAGGTGCTGCTCGGGCCCGAGCGGCGGCGGGCGGCCAAGCCCGGCCAACTGGTCTCAGACGAGGTGGAGCTGGCGGTGCTCGCCGCGCCCGCGTTCGTCTCGCGCGGCGGGATCAAGCTCTCCAATGCGCTCGATGGGCTGGGCGTTGTGGTCCGCGGGCGCAGGGCCTTGGATGTGGGCGCCTCGACCGGGGGCTTCACCGATTGCCTGCTGAAGCGCGGCGCCGAGCACGTGGTGGCGCTCGACGTCGCCTACGGGCAGCTGGATTGGGGGCTGCGCGAGGATCCTCGGGTGACGGTGCTCGAGCGCCGCAACGCCCGCTCTGTGGAGGCTGAGGCGCTGCCCTATGCGCCCGATCTGGTCGTGATCGACGTCTCGTTCATCTCGCTCGCGAAGGTGCTTGGCGCCGTGCTGGGCTGCTGCGCGCCGGCGCGGTTCGACGTGCTGGCGCTTGTCAAGCCCCAGTTCGAGGTCGGTCGTGCGGCGGTCGGGCGCGGCGGCGTCGTGCGTGACACCGTGGCGCGTCGCGGCTCGCTGGTGGCCGTCGGCGCCGCGGCGCAGGGGCTGGGGGCGAGCGTGCTGGGCTACGCGGCGTCCGGGCTGCCCGGGCCCAAGGGCAACCGCGAGAGCTTCGTCTGGCTGGGCGAGGGTGGCCGGGAGGACGCCGTGGCCGAGGGGGCGCAGGCGCTGTGGACGGCGGCGCTGGCGGCGGAGCCGGACGGCGGACCTGTCGGCGGACCTGTCGGCGGACCGGAGGGCGCGGGGGTGCTTGGGGCGTGAGGCGGATCCGTGTTGCCACCGTGCTGACCCACCGCCGGCCCGATGACACCGGCGCGGCCATCGCCTCCCTGGTCGAGATGGCGCGCGAGGCCGGCGTGACGCTGCGCTTCGACGCCGACGAGACCCGTAAGCACGCCCTCGCCGACGGCGAGCCGCTGATGCTCGACGCGCTCGTCGATCCGGCGGTCGACCTGTGCTTCGCGCTCGGCGGCGACGGCACCATCCTGGCGGCCCTGCGCGCGTACGCCGGCACCGGCGTGCCGGTGTTCGGCATCAACTTCGGCGAGATGGGCTTCCTGGCCACGGTGGACCGCGACGAGGCGTGGGCGGGCACGCTGCGCGCCCTGGCGGGCGACTTCGAGGTGCTGTCGTTGCCGGGGATCGAGCTGACCGGCTCGGGCGCCAGCGCGCTGGCGTTCAACGACGTCTCGATTCACCGCCAGCAGGGGATGCGGGTCGCCGACCTCGAGTACTCGGTTGGTGGCGACGAGGTCGGCCGGGTTCGCTGCGACGGGCTGGTGATCTCCACCCCCGCCGGCTCGACCGGCTACAACCTGGCCAACGGCGGTCCGGTGATGGCCTGGGGGGTGCACGGCTACGTCGTCTCATTCATCTCGCCGCACTCGCTGACCGCCCGCACGCTGGTGGTCGCGCCGGGCGATCGGCTGGCGGTCGATAACCGTTCCCGAGACGAGCCCGTGGACGTGATCGTCGACGGTCGCCCCGTGTGCGTGCTGGCAGCGGGCGACCGGGTGCAGGCGCGCTTCCTGATCGACCAGGGAGCGCTCGCCCAGGTGCCGGGGACGAGCTTCTATCACCGCCTGCGCGAGAAGTTCGGCCGGATGGCGACGCCGTAGGCCGCCTGGGGTGGCGGGCCCGGTTCCGTCCTGCCGGGCTGGTAGACCCGGTGCATGCTGCATGAGCTGCGCGTCGAGAACCTGCTGCTGATGGAGCGCGCTCAACTGCGGCTGGCGCCCGGGCTGAACATGCTGACCGGCGAGACCGGCGCGGGCAAGACGCTGCTCGCCCACGCGCTCGATCTGCTGCTCGGCGGCAGGGCGCGCCGGGGCATCGTGCGCGCCGGATCAGACGAGGCGTACGTCGAGGGCGTGTTCGAGCTGCCGCCCGAGCTCGCCGGGGACGATCGCCTCCCGGCCGGCGCGCAGGAGCTGGTCCTGGCCCGCCGGGTGTGGCCCGACGGGCGCACGCGGGCGTACGTGTGCGGGCGCGCGGCCACCTTGTCCGACCTGCAGGAGCTCGGCAACCGAATGCTGTCGTTCTACGGCCAGCACGAGCACCGTCGGCTGATGCTGTCCACGGCTCAGCTGGAGCTGCTGGATGCCTACTGCGGGCCCGGCCAGGCCGAGCTGCGGACGGCGCTGCGTGCCGGCCACGAGCGGGCGCGCGAGCTGGAGGCGGAGGTCGCGCACTACAGCGAGCTGGCGGGCGCGCGAGACCGCGAGTCCGACCTGCTGAGCTTCGAGCTTGCGGAGATCGAGACCGCGGCGCCGACCGAGGCGGAGAAGGGGGCGCTGATGCTCGCGCGCGACCGGCTCCGTCACCGCGAGGCGCTGGTGCATGCAGCGGCCGGTGCCGCGCGGTGCGTACGTGGCGGCGGCGACCACCTCGGCGGCGACGCGGGCGACGGGGGCGCGGTCTGCGAGCTGCTGGCGACCGCGACCGTTCGCCTTTCCTCGGTCGCTGAGCTTGACCCGGGGCTGGCGGATCTGGCGCGGCGACTTGATGCGCTGCGCTACGAGGCCGAGGACGTCGCCGGCGATCTCGCCGCCTGGCTGGCGCAGCTGGATCAAGGGGCCCCCGACGCCGAAGGCTCGCTGGAGGAGATCGAGGCCCGGCTGGCACTGGTCGCGCGTCTGGAGCGAAAGCACGGGGGGACGGTGGCCGACGTGCTCGCCTACGCGGAGCGCTGCCGGCTGCGGCTGGCGCAGCTTGACGATGCCGACGGCGCGCTCGGGCTGGCACAGACGCAGCTCGCCGAGGCGTTGCGCGAGCGCGACCGGCTCGCGGCACGGCTGGCAGCGGCACGCGCGGCCGCGGCGCCCAGGCTGGCCGCGGCGGTCCGCGAGCGGCTCGCGGAGCTGGCGATGGACGCGGCCCGGTTCGAGCTCGAGCTGACGCCGCGCGCGGAGGGTTGCGGGCCACGGGGCGCGGACTCGCTGGAGATGCTGATCGCCGCCAATCCAGGTGGCCCGCTGGGGCCTCTGCGCGAAGTCGCCTCGGGCGGCGAGCTGTCGCGGGTGATGCTGGCGCTGCTGAGCGTCGCCCACGCCGACGACGAGGCGCGAGGGGACGCGCTGCTGGTGTTCGACGAGATCGACACCGGGATCGGCGGACACACGGCGCGCGCGGTCGGCGAGCACCTGCGCCGCCTCGCGGCCGGCCGCCAGCTTTTGTGCATCACGCACCTGCCTCAGGTGGCGGCGCTGGCCGACCGCCACTTCACGATCGTCAAGGACGGCTCCGGCAAGGCCGCGACGACGATGGTGACCGAGCTGCGCGGCGACGATGTGGTCGCCGAGCTGGTGCGGATGCTGGGTGGCGGCGCTCAGGACCGGGCCGCCGGCGAGCACGCGCGTGAGCTGCTGCGCACCGCGTGAGCCGCGGTCGGGGGCGGGCTGCGCGCCGCCGCAGCTCCGGCCGCGGGCGCGCCGCCTCGGCTCCGACCGCCACCGCGGGAGGCTTGGCGGGTGGCCGCCGGAGCCCGCGTTAGACTCAGTCGCGATCGATGTCACTGGGCGAGACGCGCTTTATCTTCATCACCGGCGGGGTGGTGTCCTCACTGGGCAAGGGGATCGCCGCTGCCTCGATCGGGCGGCTGCTGGTCTCGCGCGGCCTGTCGGTCCAGCTGCAGAAGTTCGATCCGTACATCAACGTCGACCCGGGGACGATGTCGCCCTACCAGCACGGCGAGGTCTTCGTGACCGAGGACGGCGCCGAGACCGACATCGACCTCGGGCACTACGAGCGGTTCACCGACGCCAACACCAGTCGCGCGTCGAACGTCACCGCCGGCGGCATCTACAACGCGGTGATCCGCCGCGAGCGCCGTGGCGACTATCTCGGCGCGACCGTCCAGGTCGTCCCGCACATCACCGACGAGATCAAGCAGCGGATCACGCTGATCGCCGAGTCGACCAACGTCGACTTCGTGATCACCGAGATCGGCGGCACCGTCGGCGACATCGAGTCGCTGCCGTTCCTGGAGGCAATCCGCCAGTTCCCGGTCGACGTCGGGCGCCGCCGCTGCATGTTCATCCACCTGACGCTGGTGCCGTACATCGGTCACGCCGGCGAGCTCAAGACGAAGCCGACCCAGCATTCGGTCAACGAACTGCGGCGGATCGGCATCCAGCCCGACATGCTGGTCTGCCGCTCGGAGTCGCCGTTGTCGGCCGAGATCCGGCGCAAGATCGCCCTGTTCGCGAGCCTTCCGGTCGAGGCGATCGTGTCGGCGTACGACGTCGCGAACATCTACGAGTGCCCGCTCAACTTCAACACCGAGGGCGTCGACGAGTTCCT
>JBOGYE010000375.1:0-2240 GCA_050696635.1 Solirubrobacteraceae bacterium
CCTCCTGGGCGGTCAGCAGCCTGACCTTGCCGATGTCCTTCAGGAACAGCTGAAGCGAGTCGGTGGTCATGTCCGGCTTGAGATCCAGCGCCGTCTTGGCCTTGCGCCGCCCACGCTTGTCGGGCGCGCGCTCGACCTCAGCTGCCGCCTGGGCGGGATCGACCTCCTCGACGAGCTCAATCTCGGCGCGCTCCAGGAAGCCGTGCAGCTCCTCGACGTCGGCCTCATCGAGATCCAGCTCAGACACCGCCCCCGCGATCTCGGCATACGTGAGCACACCGAGCTGCTGGCCCCGGTTCACGAGACCCTTGATCTCCTCCAACTCCTGCAGTTCCGCTACAGACATCTGATTCCGTTTCCGTCGTTGGCTACGGCACGCCGGAGGTGCCGATCATCAGTGAAATCCAGACCCGGTCGCCACCCCTGTGAGAGCGTACGACCGCAACTCAACCACGGGGTCCGACTATAGTCACTATATTTTGTGAAGTCAATCCGGGTCGGGCCCACGAGGGCCCAGGGAGGCGCGGACGGCCTCTGCATCTATACGCATAGCACGGGCACTCGTTTCAGTGCTGCGCCAAGAGTTGCTTCACGGTCGCACGCACGCCTGCCGCGTCACGCATATACTCTCGCGCGCCACCAGCCGAACGGTCCGAGCCTCAGGGTCGGATCGACGGGGGAACCACTTGCGGGTCACGTGACCCGCGGGGGCGAATCGGTCCCGCAAAGGACCGTAGCGCGCCAGCCGCGCGAGCCCGTCAGCTCACCCCGCAGGCTCCAAGCCAACCGAAACGGACCGAGAGATCAGGAGTCGACGTCGACATCCGTATGCCGTACTGGCCCCGCTGCTGGCCGGTGGCGCGCTGGCGCTCCTGCCAGCCGCCGGTGCACTGGCCACTCCGGACCCGGCGGGCGCCGCGACCGGCGGCGCCGGCCTGACCCCTGCACCCGGATCCGATCCCTCGCCCACCGCTCCCGCTGAGGGCAACGTGACCGTCGTGGCCAGCGGCTCCGGGATCACGCTCCACACCCGCGCCTCGACGATGCTGCGCCGCGCGATGAGGTTGTTCGGGACCGCGCCGCGCAGCATGGCGGGCGAGACGGTCCAGATAGAGCGCCTTGGGCACGAGACGGATTGGACCTGGACCGCGACGGTGTCCGCCACAATCCGATCCGACGGCAGCTTCCACGCGCTCTGGCACACGAACCACATCGGTGCATTCCAGATTCGGGCTGTGGTCGGCGGACCGACGGCGTCCACGGCGCCGACCACGGCCTCGACCGGGAGCGCTGGTCCCTTTCAGCCGGCCGTGACGCCCAGCGGCGCCGCCACCCCGGCGCTCAGCACGACCGTCTACCGGCGCTCATTCGCAACCCAGTACGGACCGGGCTTCTACGGCCGCCGGACCGCGTGCGGGCAGCGCCTGCACCGTGACACGATCGGGCTCGCCAACAAGAAACTGCGGTGCGGCACGATGGTCGCGCTCTACTTCCGGGGCCGCACCCTGTCCGTGCCGGTGATCGACCGCGGCCCCTATGCCAACGGGGCCGACTGGGACCTGACCACCGCCACCGCGCAAGCTCTAGGGATCGACGGCTCCGCCGCGATCGGCGCCGTGTCGCTGCCGGCCCCGCCGGCGTCGCCGCCGTCCTGACGAGCCACCGGGGCTCAGCCGGCGTCCTGCGGCCGGTGCTCGCCGACGCCGTGGCCGCGCGCCACGGCCTCGAACCGCGCCTCTTCGGCTGCGTCGATCAGCTCCGCCGTCGTGCCCCCGTCCTCTCCGAGCACCGCCACGCCGACGCTGGCCGCCAACGGCGCCCCGCGCCACGGCGGCGCGCCCCGAACCGCGTCGGAGATTCGCTCGCCCAGCGCGCGCGCGTCTGCTCGCGAGGTCCCACGGGCGATGATCCAGGCGCGTGCTTCGCTCTCGCGGACGAGGATGTCGTGGCTGCGCAAAGCGCCGCGCAACGCGCTCGCGAAGCAAGCGAAGGTCGTCGTCGCCTGCGATCGCGTCTCGATCGCGGTCACCCGGTCGGCGTCCTCCAGCTCGGCCAGCAGCAGCGACAGCGACCCCGCGGTCGAGCGGTGAATCTCGTCGCGCAGCGCGGCGACCCACAGCGCCTCGCCCGCCGCCTGCTCGGGCCAAGACCGCGGGCCGGGAGCCGAGGGCCTGGCCACACGGCCGCTCGCGACGGGCGCGGGCGGGGCGCTCGCCGGCGGTGGCCGCTCCGTCACGGGC
>JBOGYE010000376.1:0-11254 GCA_050696635.1 Solirubrobacteraceae bacterium
GGCCGGTGTCGCGCGCCCGGTCTCGTCCCCCGCGGAGCCCCAGCAGCGCCGCCGCTGCCGCCGCGACGATCGGCACTCCCGCCGGCGCCAGCGGCGTCAGTGCCAGCGCGATCACCGCGCCGAGGACCGCGACCTGCGCCCGCTCGCCGCGACGCAGCTCCGCGACCAGCAGCGACAGGAAGAAGGCGGGGAAGATCGCGTCCAGGCCGAGCGACTGCGGATTCCCGATCAGACCCCCACCGAGCGCGCCCGCGACCGTTCCGAGCACCCAGGTCGGATACTGCGCCAGCGTCGCGCCGAGCAGCAGATCGATGTCGAAGCTCCCGTCGCCGCGGTTCGCCATCGCCCAGGAGGCGTCGACCAGCGCCTGCCCGTGCAGCGCGCGCCCGAACGCGCGACGGCGCAGCGACGACGCGATCGCGATCCCCATCGGCACGAACCGCAGGTTCAGCAGCAGCCCAGCCAGGATCGCCGCCACCGCGCCGCCGCCGGCCGACAGGACCGCCAACGCCGCAAACTGCGCCGACCCCGCGAACACGACGACCGACATCACGATCGCGGCGCCCGGTCCCATCACGGGTCGCGCCAGGACTCCAAACGAGCCGCCGACCAGCAGTCCGGCGGCGGCGTAGGGAGCTCCCGCGCGCAGGCCCGGCGCCAGCCGCGGATGCGCTCCGCACGCGAGCCGCTCTCGCAGCCCGGGTGCGAGCCGCTTGCGCGGCGTCACTCCCATCCGGCGTCAGCCCGCCAGCCAGTCCGCGGCCAGCTGGAGCTGGCGGGTCAGACCCTCGCCGCGCGCGTCGGTGTACGCCGGCCCGCTGCCGTCGATCAGGATCAGCTCCAGCATCGCGATCCCGCGAGCGTACAGCGGGCCAGGCCGCCGCAGCGCATCCGCCGTTTCCAGTAGCGCATCGCGGTTCGGCGCGACCGCGCTGCGCAGCGGCGCCGTGGCGAACGCGCTCAGCGGCCGGTCGGCGCTGAGCGCGAGCCGCTCCAGCGCGGATGCGATCCGGCGCCGCGTCGCGGGGCAGGCGAGCTGCAGCGCACGTGCCGCCAGCAGCGGCGAGCCGACAGGGTCGGCTCCGCTGACGATCCGGCGGTTGAGCGGCAGTCTGCACAGGCGCGCGAGTGCGCGCACGGCCGGCGCCGGCGACAGCCTGTCCTCGTGGCTGCTGGCCCGCGGGCGGCGATGACCACGATCGCCCACAGGAACCGCGACGGCACTCGACTCTGGCATTCTTGACACCTCCTAAGTCAGTTGACTGGTGTCCTGAGTAACCTACTAAACTCGAACGATGGTGTCAAGCGAGCTACCTCCGCACGACCTCCAACTCGTGCTCGACTTCGTCAACACGCTCGACGTCGCCTCCGGCGAGGATCTGCTCAGCACGCCCGAGGCGCTGGGCCGCTGGCTTGGCGAGCGGCGACTGACGGACACCCGGGCGTGGGTCGGCCCGGACGAACTGACCAGCGCGATCGATCTGCGCGAGGGCCTGCGTACGACGCTGCGGTCGCACACCCGCGGCGACAGCGAGCCATGCGAAGCCCTGGAACCGATCGCCCGGCGAGGCAGGCTGTCGATCAGCTTCGCCGGGGACGGCGCCGTGGCGATCACGGCGCGCGCGGGGGATTGCGACGCGGCGCTGGCACGTCTGCTGGTTCCCGTCGCCTACGCCGCGCTGGACGGAACCTGGCAGCGCGTCAAGGTCTGCGATGCCGACGCCTGCAGCGAGGCGTTCTACGACCGCTCGCGCAACCGCTCAGCCCGTTGGTGCGACATGTCGGTATGCGGCAACCGCACCAAGGTGCGCGCCTATCGGGCCAAGCGCGGCCCCTGAGCCGTTCAGCCGGCTTGGCCACCGGAGACGGTCTCAGCCTGCGGGGCCGCATCGCCCTGCGCGACCGCCTCGCCATCACCCCGGGTCAGCGCCCCGGCCGCCGGAATCCCAACCAGCACGCACAGGGCCGCGCCGATCAGCAGCGTGCGGTGGACGGTCCCGGCGGTCAGCGTCCCGCTCAGCGCAATCCCCGCCAGCCCGGCCCCGATCGCCGCGCCGACCAGCCGGCCGACGGACAGCAGCGCCGAGGTGCGCCCGTGAGAGGCCAACGGACTCGCGTTCAGGGCGGCACGGCTGGTCGGAACGAACAGCATCCCCAGCCCGAGCCCGACCGGGATCAGCGGCAGGATCGTCACCACTCCGGCAAGCTCGAAGCCGGGGATGCCGAGCACGGCCAGCCCGACCGCCGACGCCACGAACCCGATCAGCGCCGGGCGCGTCTCGCCGTGGCGATCGACCATCTTGCCCGCGACCGGCGCTGCGCCGCCGACCAGCAGCGCCACCAGAACCAGCGCGCCTGACGCCCCCAGCGCCGAGAAGCCGGCGACGCGCTGCAGGTACTGCTCGGCGATGTAGAAGGCTCCGATCATGACCGCGAAGGTGAGCGCCGCGACCAGCGTGGCCGCCAGGACGATCCGGTTCATCGCCGGATTGCGCCCGTCGCCGTCACCGTGCACGATCCCCGGGACCAGCCGAGCGATCGCCACCGCCGCGGCGCCGGTCAGCGGCAGCAGCGCCCACCAGTTGGCGCGCCACCCGAACGCGACCGTCAGCAGCCCGCCGAGCAACGGCCCGACCAGGTTCGACATGCCCGCGCTCGCCCCCCAGATGCCGAGCGCCGAGCCGCGCCGCTCCGGCGGGAAGCCTGACACCGCGCCCGCCAGCGCCGCCGGGCTGACCAGCCCGGCGCCGGCTCCCTGGATGACCCGCGCGACCAGCAGCATCGTGAAGCTGCCGGCCACCGCCCCGAGCAGCGCACCGAGCGCGAACAGCCCCAGGCCCGCGAGCGCGACCCGGCGCGCGCCGAGCCGGTCGACCAGCTCTCCCCCGGGGATCAGAGCCAGTGCATCGGCTGCGAAAAAGGCGCTCAGCACCGCCGAGGTGGTGCTGCCGGTCACGTGCAACCCGTGGGCCACCGATGGCAGCGCGACGGTGATCAGCGTGCCGTCGAGCTGCAGCAGTGCTGCCGCGGCGGTGCATGCCGCCAGCCGCGTCCAGGCGGAGCGATCGACCGGAGTCCTGGCGGGCGCCGGGCCTTCGGCCGGCTCCGCGAGCGTCGCGTGGGGCACCGTCCCAGTATGGCCGACGGCCGTCAGCCGCTGCCGCGGGCGTCCGACGCCCAACCGCCGACGACGCCCCGACCACCCGAGCTGGGCCGCCCGCCGGCCACCTATGAAATCGATATGAATCCCGCAGGTTCGGGAGGGGCCACCGCCTATCCTTGTGCGCATGTCCTTCTCTCGCCTGTCAGATCAGCAGTACGCGCCCACGCGGCCGGCGCTGACCCGCGACCAGACCCGCGGCGTGTTCGGCCAGGTGATGGGCCTGGTGGCGCTGACGCTCGGCTGCACCGCGCTCGGCGCCTACATCGGCCGCGACTTCACCGGCGGGACGGGGATCCTGTTCCTGCTGGCCATGTTCGCCTGCATCATCGGCCTACAGGCCGCCGCGGCGCGCGGCCACGAGCAACTGGCGATCGCGCTCCTGTTCGCGCTCGGGTTGACGCTTGGGATCTTCCTCGGACCGGTGCTGGCCGTGTACGCGAAGGCCGACCCGACGGCGGTCTACCAGGCCGCCGGCGCGACCGGCGCGTTCGTCGCGGCGCTCGGCTCCTACGGCTACGCCTCCCGCCGGGACCTGTCGGCCTGGGCACGGCCGCTGTTCTTCGCGCTGATGGTGCTGCTGCTGTTCGTGATCGCGGCGATCTTCATCGCGATCCCAGGCGCGAACCTGATCTGGGCGATCGGTGGCCTGGTCGTGTTCGGTGGCTTCACGGTGCTGGACTTCAACCGCCTGCGCCGCACCTCGACGGCCGGCGCGGTGCCGATCGCGGCGTCGATCTTCCTCGACGTCTTCAACGTCTTCTTGTTCTTTCTGACGCTGTTCGGCGGCGGCGGCTCGCGTCGCTGACGCTCGGCCCTGACTCTCGCGCTGACCTGGCTTACGGCTCGCGGTCGGGGAGGTAGTGCCGACCGCCGGCGGCGTCCTCCCAGACGCGCATCACGCGCCCAGTGCGCGGGTCACGGAAGCGTTCGGGCGTCGGCTGCCAGTCCGGCGCCGCCGCGTCCGCCTCACCATGGCTCGGCTTCCAGCCCAGGCGCGGGGCGGGCGCGCGCGGTTCGGTCCCTGGGTTGGGCGCCAGCGGCGGCAGGTCGGCGAGCGCGGCCAGCGCCTGCTCGCGGGTCTGCGCGCCGGATACCGCGGCGACGCGGCGCTCGAGCTCGTCCAGGTCGATCGCGCCGGCGGCGGCCTGGCGGCTGAGCTGCTCGTAGAGCAGCTCGCGGTCGGAGTCGGCAAGCGCCACGGCGCCGCGCTACCCGCCGGCGGAGGTCACCTTGACAGCGGTCCCGTAGGCGACGATCTCGGTGAACTGCTGGCCGATCTCGGAGGAGTCGAACCGCACCGCGATCACCGCCTCCGCACCCACCAGCCGCGCGTTGTCCACCATCCGGTCGATCGCGTGGCGGCGCGAATCCTCCAGCAGCTGCGTGTACTGGCTGATCTCGCCGCGCCGCAGGCCCTTGAAGGCCGCGCCGACACCTCCGACGAGGCCCATGCTGCGCACCACCAGGCCGTAGACGACGCCCAGATTCTCGGTCACCTTGACGCCCGGCAGCTCAAGCGCTGTCGTCATCGGCAGTCCGGCCGCTGCGCTCTGATCCGCCATCGTGCGCAAACTACCAGCGCCGCACCGTCGGCGCGCGACGGCTACCTTTCCCGCTCAGCGATGCGGACCCGGATCACCTCAGCCGCGTGCGCGCTGCTCTGCGCCGCCGCCGTCGGCGCGTGCGGCGGGTCGAGCTCGAGCAGCGCGTCCCAGCCGAGCACATCGGGGGCGACCAGCTCCTCGGCCGCGACGACCGGGAGCGGCTCGGCCGGCACGACCCCCTCCGCGGGGAGCTCGCCTCAGATCGGCTTCGAGGGCGTGCCGCTCGAGCAGGGACCGCTGCTCGCCCCGGCCTCAACCACCCGTCCGCAATCGGTCGACGGGATCTCCTGCGACACCCGCGAGCAGCTTGTGTACCACATCCATGCCCGCCTGACCGTGTTTGACGACGGCCGGATGTACGCGGTTCCCGCCGGCGTGGGAATCCCGGGGGCGGTGGTCCAGCAGACCAACGTGGGCACCGTCGTCGGACAGGGCAAGTGCTTCTTCTGGCTGCACACCCACACCACCGACGGCGTGATCCACATCGAGTCCCCATCCAGGCGGATCTACACCCTGGGCGAATTCTTCGACGTGTGGCGCCAGCCGTTGGGCCCGAACATGATCGCGCGCCTGCACGGAAAGGTGACGGCGTTCGTCAACGGTAAGCCGTGGTCTCGCAACCCCCGCGCAATCCCGCTGCTGTCACATCAGGACATCCAGCTGGAGATCGGCGAGCCCGCCCCGCCGATCGTGACGATCGACTGGTCCAAGACGCAGCTCTGAGCGTCGTTGCGCCGGACTCGCGCGTCACCCGCGCCGCTCAGCCCGGACCTTGCGCGCGACGACGGCGGCGGATCAGCTCCAAACCCACGGTCGCGACGACCACCGCGATCACGACCGATGTGACGATCGTGCCCGCGTCGCTAAGCACGTCGAGCACTGGCGGTCCGACCAGGTAGCCGCCGACACCGATCACCACCGCCCAGACGGCGGCGGAGATCGCGTTGATCGGCTGGTAGACGCGGCTGCGCACGCCGTGGATTCCCGCCACGAACGACGGCGTGACCAGGATCGCAATCACCGGATGGCTTGCGAACACCTGCTCGCCCCGTGCCACCAGCCGCAGCCGCAGCGTCCGCAGCGGGCCTGGGCCGGTGATCAGCGCCCGACCGGCCTTGAGTCCGACCGCCCAGCCGACGATCCCGCCCGCGGTCGCGGCGAGCCAGGCGACGATCACCACCGTCGCCAGATCCAGCTGACCCTTGGCCGACAGTACTCCCGCGGCCAGCAGCACCGGCTCCCCGGGCCCCGGCAGCCCGATCCAGCTCGCGGCCGCGGCGGCGGCAACCCCGACGTAGTCGAGCGGCGAGCCCTCGAAACGCGGGTGGATGTGGAGGTGGATGTGCAGCAGCGCCACAACGAGCATCGCCCCCACCACGCATGTTCGCCGCACCCGCCGATCGTGGCAGGTCGGCTACTCGCTCGGCGGGCCGTCGGGACAGCCGTGCCACCCGCAACCTTGTCCATGCGGCCAATGCCTGAGCGTCGGATGTGACCGACGATTGGTGCCGCCATGGCGCGGTCCGCGATCGTCTCTTACGACGGCACCCTGAACGACGATGATGCGCTCGCGCTGGGACGGATGCTGTCGGTCGCCGGTGTGACGCTGTCGCTTGCCTACGTGCGCCACGCGCGCGAGCACGACCCGAGGCGCGAGCAGCGGGCGGCCGATGACGCCACGCGCAGACTGGAGCACGGCGCCGCCTGGCTCGGCGATCCGGAGATCGAGCGCCACGTCGTGGTCAACCCCTCAACCAGCGCCGGCCTGGCGCGACTGGCCGCGGCGAGCGGCGCGCGGCTGATCCTGTTCGGCTCCGAATACCGAACATCGGCGGGCCGAGTTGCGCCAGGCGGGTCAGCGCAGGGGCTGCTGGAAGGCGGCGCGATCTCGATCGGGGTGGCGCAGGCCGGAGTGCACGCGCAGTTAGGGGCGGCGATCGCGACGATCGCCGTCGCCGGCGAGCCCGGCGGCGCCGCCGCGGGGACGGCCGAGTCGCTGGCGGTCGCGCTGGGAGCGCGGATCGTCGCCGCAACCGGCGACGCCGACCTGATCCTGGTCGACTCCCAGAGTCACGCAGCGCCGGGGAGGATCGCGCTCGGGGGCGCCACCCGCGCCCGGCTCGACGCGGCCCGCGGCTCGGTGATCGTGCTCCCGCGCGACGCTCCGCTGACCTTCGCCTGACGGTCTCAGGGCTCCCGTTGGGACCACTGACGGGAGCTTTTATCCCAATGTCCAGTCGGTCGGTCCGTTTGCTGGACGCGAGGCCATGGGTGCGGCGGCGCTGCACGACGAGACTTTTCGTCGACGGCCGCGCCCGCGCGCCTGCCCCCGAACGAGGGAGATACCAGCAGATGACGTGGCTCGCATACCCATCGTGGCTCAGCCCAGGCGACAACGCCTGGCAGATGACGGCGGCGACGCTGGTCGGCCTGATGAGCGTGCCGGGGCTGGTCGTGCTCTACGGCGGCGTGATGCAGAAGCGCTGGTCGATCAACAGCATGATGCTGACCTTCGCCGCATTCGCGGTTGTGCTGGTGGTGTGGGTGCTGTGGGCGTTCAAGATGAGCTTCGGCACCCCCTGGCACGGGTTGTCGCACGGCGGCTTCTTCGCCAACTTCATCGGCATTCCGGGCGAGATCCTCGGCCACAGCGCCGAGCAGGGCCGCGCGAGCATCCCGGAGATCAGCAGCGGTCCCAGCTTCCGCTTCCCGCAGGCGACGCTGGCCTACTTCCAGTTCGTGTTCGCCGGGATCACGCCGATCCTGATGCTCGGCTCGGTGCTCGGGCGGATCAACTTCAAGGCCTGGATCCCGTTCGTGGCGCTGTGGTCCTCGATCGTCTACACGGTCGACGCGTTCCTCATCTGGGGCGGCGGCTTCTTCGCCCAGCACGGAGCCGTCGATTATTCGGGCGGCTACGTGATCCATCTCTCGGCGGGCGTCTCGGGCTTCGTCGCCGCTGCCGTGATCGGCCCGCGCCTGCAGCGCGACCGGGAGATCGACGCCCCCAACAACGTCGCGATGGTGGCGGTCGGCGCCGGGCTGCTATGGCTGGGCTGGAACGGCTTCAACGGCGGCGATCCGTACTTCGCCGGCGCGTCGGCCTCGGCCGCGATCCTCAATACGAACCTCTGCACGGCGGTCGCGTTCCTGGTCTGGGTCGGCTGGGACTACATGACCGGGCGCAAGCCGGGCCTGATCTCGGGAGTCAACGGGATGATCGTCGGGCTGGTCGCGATCACTCCCGCCGCTGGCTACGTCAACGGCTTCGGAGCCATCGCGCTGGGGGTGATCGCATCGACACTGGTCTACTTCGCGCTCAACTACCTGAGCCGGATGCGGCCGTTCCGCAACGTCGACGACACCCTCGGCGTGATCTACACGCACGGCTTCGCCGGGTTCGCCGGGGGTCTCTTGACCGGGATCTTCGCCGACCCGAACATGATCGTCTATCCGGGCGTGGGCAAGACCCCGAGCATCTCCGCGGGCGGCGTTCTGCATGGCAACTGGTCGCTGCTGAAGTGGCAGTTCCTCGCCGGCCTGTTCGTGATCGTGTGGTCCGCGGCTGGGACCTTCGGGCTGCTCAAGCTGGTGGGGCTGTTCGTCCCGCTGCGGATGACCGAACGCAACATGGAGATCGGCGACACCGCCGAGCACGGGCACGAGGTGTACCCGTCCGACATCCCGTCGCTGGGCTACCCGAACGGGATGCCTCCCTTCGCCAGCGAGGCGGTCACCTCACCGGGCGCCCCAACGGCCGTGTGAGTTCCCGGCGCGGGTCGCTCAGCCGAGCACCAGCTCGGCCGCCGTCCGCAGCGTCGCCGGGTCGCCGGCGATCAGCAGCGTGGTCACGATCGAGTCACGCCACGCCTCCAGATCGTGTCGGATCTTGTCCGGCGGGCCGATCAGCGTCAGTTGCTGAAGCAGCGCGGTGGGCACGGCGGCGGCCGCCTCGTCCTTGTGGCCGGACAGGTACAGCTCTTGGATCCGCGCGACCTGCGCCTCGTAGCCCATCCGGATCGCAACATCGGCGTGGAAGTTGGTCCCTCGCGCGCCCATGCCGCCGAAGTACAGCGCGTACATCGGCCGCAGCGCGTCGGCCGCCGCCTCGACGTCTGCGGTGACGATCAGCGGCACCGTGGCCGCGACCTCGAACTCGTTGGCGGTCCGCCGCGCGCCCGGCCTCGCGAGCCCCTCGCCCAGCGCGTCCCGGTAGAAGCCGTCGTGGTGAGGCGAGTAGAACAGCGCCAGCCAGCCGTCACACAGCTCTCTGGCCAGGGCGATGTTCTTCGGGCCCTCGGCAGCGAGGTAGATCGGGATCTGCTCGCGCAGCGGGCGCAGGCTGGACTTCAACGGCTTGCCCAGCCCGGTTGTGCCGTCACGACCGGCCACCGGCAGCGGGTAGTGCGCGCCGTCGTTGGTGACCGGTCCCTCGCGCGCCCAGATCGCGCGCAGGATCGAAATGTACTCGCGCGTGCGGGCCAGCGGCTTGGCGAACGGCTGGCCGTACCAGCCCTCGACGACCTGCGGGCCTGAGACCCCGAGCCCGAGGATCAGCCGCCCGCCGGAGAGGTGGTCGAGTGTCATGGCGGCCATCGCGGTCGCCGCCGGCGTGCGTGCTGAGACCTGCACGATCGCGGTGCCGAGCTTGACGCGTGACGTCGCGGCCCCCCACCACGCGAGCGGCATCAGCGCATCGGATCCGTACGCCTCGGCGGTCCAGATCGATCCAAACCCGAGCCGCTCAGCCTCGGCGATCGACGCGGCTGTCCCCGGCGGCGGCGCGCCCGGCCAGTAGCCGAGGTTCAAACCGAGTGCCAGCTCGCGCGCCATCGATGCAGACCCTACCCGCGAGCCCGGCCGCGGAGCGCGGCGCCCAGCCTCGAGAGCGCGCCGGGCTGACGCTCGGGGCGCGGCTGCGAGCGCCGCCACTCCTCGCGGGTCGGCAGCCGACCGGCCCGGCGAGCGGCAAGCACGCACTCGGTGTGCGCGTGGCGCCTTCCCGCTGGGTCCCCCTCGGGGAGCAGCAGTATGTGCTCGGACAGCGCCGGCAGGTGATTGCCGCACAGCGGGCAGCGGTAGGTCGCCGGCTTGCGGTTCTGCGCGCGGCGGACCTGCCACCAGCGCGGCTTCGGCGACCTGGACATGGGTCCAGAGCATGTCACCGCGGTCGCCTGGCCCGATATCGTGCTGCGTTGTGGAGCAGCGAGACGAGCGCGTGATCGTCGAGACCGACAGGCACCGGATCACCGGGCTGTTGCGGCTCCCGGCCGACGGGTACCGCAGCCGGCTGACGGACTATCTGAACGCCTCTGAGCGACAGTTCCTGGCGCTCACCGACGTCGAGGTGACCAACCTCGAGGCCCCGTCGAGAGTGCAACGGCGCGAGTTCATCGCCCTGTCGGTGCGCCACGTCGTGCTGGCGATGCCGGCCGCCGCGGGCGACGCGCCCCCTCCCTGAGTCGGCCGAGGTGTCCTAAGATCTCGGTGTGGCCACCAATCGCGCCGATGACCTGAACGGCCTCAGTCGAAGCGACGTACTGCGAGCCTCGCCGCGCATGTTCGACTCAGACCTGCTGGACCGACTCAGCCGCGTTCACCCCGCGGTTCCCCCGGTTCTGTTCGTGCCGGCGATCGCGGTTCTGTTCGTGCTCGGCCTCGTGAATGGCTCCGGCGCGCTGACGCCAGTCTGGCTGCTGTGCGGCTACCTGTTCTGGACCCTGACCGAGTACTGGCTGCACCGGATCGTGTTCCATTTCGAGCCCGAGGACGGGATCGGCGCGCGCCTGCATTGGATCATCCACGGGGTCCACCACGATCATCCCAACGATCCGATGCGGCTCGTGATGCCGCCGTCGTTGAGCGTCCCGCTGGCGGCGCTGTTCGTGCTCGGCTTCTACGCGGTGCTCGGCAGCCCGGCCTTCCTGCCATTCGGTGCCGGCTTTTTGGCCGGCTACCTCGCCTACGACATGCTGCACTACCACGTGCACCATCACCGTCCGAAGACCGCGCTCGGACGCCTGCTGCGCGAACTGCACATGCGCCATCACTTCCAGGACCACGAGCGCGGCTACGGCGTCAGCGCGCCGTTCTGGGACCACGTGTTCGGCACCGCTCCGGCGCCGCCCCGCAAGCGCGACGCCTGACGACCGGCCGCGGCGGGACGCCGCCGGCTGCGAGAAACGGAGAGGGCGGGATTCGAACCCGCGATGGAGCGTGAACCCCATACTCGCTTAGCAGGCGAGTGCCTTCAGCCACTCGGCCACCTCTCCTGGACTTGTCGCAGGCAGTCTAGAGTGCGCCTGGACGCTCCCGACGACTGCGTCTGGACGCGCCCGATCCGCCGCCCGATGACGGCGCAATTCCCAGCTAGGATCGGCCCGTCGGCGTCCCCGGAGGGGTGGCAGAGCGGTCGAATGCACCGGTCTTGAAAACCGGAGTCCGGCAACCCCGGACCGCGGGTTCGAATCCCGCCCCCTCCGCTGCA
>JBOGYE010000377.1:0-1964 GCA_050696635.1 Solirubrobacteraceae bacterium
CGCTCACGCACCGCGGCACCGTCGATCCGTCCCGGATCGACCGCTCGGTGTGCCGGTCGGCGACAATGCCCGGCGTCACTTCGGTCTCCGCCGCGGTGCCGACCCCGCCGGCGGCGCCGTGGACCAGCAGCCGCTCGCCGGCGACCAGGCCGGCCTGGGTGAACAGGGCGTCGTGAGCGGTCGTGAACACCTCGGGGACGCCGCCCGCCTGTGGCCACCCCAGCTCGTCGGGAACCGGCATCAGCTGGCGCTCGTGGACGACCGCCAGCTCGGCCTGGCCACCGCCGCCGACGATCCCCATCACCCGGTCGCCGACGCTGAATCGCGGCGCGGCCGGGCCGAGGGCCGCGACCTCGCCGGTCAGCTCCAGCCCGGGGATGTCCTGGGGCGAGCCCGGCGGCGCCGGGTAGTGGCCGCGCAGCTGGATCATGTCGGCCCCGTTGAGCCCGGCCGCGCGGACGGCGATCAGCACCTCGCCGGCACCCGGCGACGGGTCCGCGTGCTGTTTCACCGACAGCTCCCCGTCGGAGATCGTCACCGCGCGCATGGGCGCTCAGCCTACCCGCGCCAGGCGTGGCGTATCTAAGTAATGCATAGCGTTACTTAGATACCTCACGTCGTCGCCTGACCAGCTGGGCGACGCACTCGATGTGCGGCGTCTGGGGGAACATGTCGATCGGACGCACGCGGACCAGCTCGTACCCGGCTTCGACGAGCTGCGCCGCGTTGGGCGCCAGCGTGGTCGGGTTGCAGGAGACGTAGACGATCCGCGCCGGCGAGGCCTCGATCACGCGGCGCACGACCTTCTGCGATAGGCCGGCGCGAGGGGGGTCGACGACCAGCAGGTCCGGCCGGCCCGCCTTCTGAACCAGCTCGCGCATGGCCAGGCGAACGTCGCCCGCGAAGAAGCGGGCGTTGTCGACCTCGTTGATTCGCGCGTTGGCGATCGCGTCGGAGATCGCCTCGGGCACCAACTCCAGACCCCACACCTCCGCCACGCGAGGGGAGATCAGCAGTCCGATCGTGCCGATCCCGCAGTAAAGGTCGTACACGCGCTCGAAGCCAGTCGGCGCGGCGTACTCGATCGCCTGCGCGTACAGGCGCTCGGCCATCTCGGTGTTGGTCTGAAAGAAGGCCGCGGAGGAGACCTCAAAGCGCATCTGAGCGAGCTTCTCCTCGAAGCGATCAGAGCCCGCCAAAAGCTCGGTCTCGCCACCCTGCGTGACCTCGGCGACGCCCGCCTGGCGGGTCCACAGCAGCCCGTCGAGGCCGGCGGCGGCGCGGACCAGCGAGTCGCGGTCCAGCTGCCCGTCGGAGGTCACGAGGCGTAACTGGATCGCGCCGCTGGACACCCCTTCGCGGACGACCAGGTTGCGCAGCAGACCCTCGCCCGAGCGCCGGTCATAGGCGGCCAGACCCTGGGCGCGACACCAGGCCACGATCCGCTCCCGTGCCTCGTTGGCACGTTCCGAGGCCAGCAGGCAGTCTTCGATCGCGACGATCTCGTCCCACCGTCCGGACGCGTGAAAGCCGCATACGAGCGTCCCCGCCGGGTCGGTGCCGAACGAGTACTCGAGCTTGTTGCGGTAGCGCCACTGCGAGACCGCCGGCAGGATCGGCTCAAGGGCAAACCCGTCCAGTCGCCCGATCCGTCGTAGCGCGTCGTCGACCTGAGCCCGTTTGACCTCGAGCTGGCGCTCGTAGGATAGCACCTGCCATGGTGCGCCTGGATGGTCGGCAAGCGGCTCGATCCGGTCCGGGCCGGGCTCCAGGATCTCGACCGCGCGCGCCTCCCCGTAGGCCCGCTTGCGCTTGCCGATCACCGCGCGAACCCGGTCTCCCGGCATCGCGCCTGAGACGAATACGACGTAGCCGTCGGCGCGGGCGACGCCGGCGCCACCGAACGCAAGCGCCTCGATCGTCAGCTCCAGCTCATCGCCGCGCTGGGGACGAGCCGCGCCAGT
>JBOGYE010000378.1:0-12758 GCA_050696635.1 Solirubrobacteraceae bacterium
GTCATGCAGCGGGCGAAGCGGGCGCAGGGCTCCGGGGCGTAGGCACCGGCGCCACTTCGGCGACCGACCACTCCTCCCAGACGCCGACAAGGCCATCGTCGAGCGACGGGAACCGCGGCCGCCAGCCGGCGGCGTGAGCGCGGGACGGGTCGACGATCACGGCCGGCATCTCGCCGGCCTTGGCGGGTCCATGGCGAACGTCGACCTCGGCGCCTGAGACGCGGCGGACGGCGTCGATCACCTCGAGCACCGACAGCGACGTGCCGGTGCCGATCACGGTCGGGCCAGCCCACCGCTCGTCGGTCAATCCGAGCGTGAACGCGGCGACAACGTCGTGGACGTGCACGTAGTCGCGCACCTGGGCGCCGTCGCCGTAGATCTCGAACGTCGTCCCCAGGCGGATCGCGCGCATCAGCCGCGCGACGATGCTGTCCTTGGCCTGCATCCCGGGCCCGTACACGTTGGTCAGGCGGATGCAGGCGCAGCGCAGTCCGTAGGAGGCCGTGTACGCCGACATCAACATCTCGCCGGCCGCTTTCGTCGAGCCATATGGGGTCAGCGGGTTCAGCACCGCGGCCTCCGAGATCCTGGGCGCTGTCATCGGGCCGGTGACGGCATTGGTCGACGCGAACGCGAGCGAACTCACCCCGGCCGCGCGACCCGCGGCCAGCAGCGCGTTGGTGCCAAGCAGGTTGGTGTGAAACGTCGCCTCGGGCCGCTCGATCGACCGCAGCACCGAGGTCTCGGCGGCCAGATGGACGACCGCATCGAAGCCACCGTCGAACGCGCGCGCAAGCGCCGCCTCGTCCGCGATGTCGCCGATCACGACGTCGATCTCCGGATCCGGATGGGGCTTGAGGTCGATCACGCGCACGGTCGCCCCCTGCGCCGAAAGCTGCGCCACGACGTGGCGGCCGATGAAGCCCGAGCCGCCGGTGACCAGCACGCGGCGGCCGCTGAGATCCGTGGGACTCGCCCCGGAAGGGTTTTGCATGCGACGGTCCGTTGCCTTGTGTACGGGTGTGAGGGTTGGCCGGTCGCGGTCCGCCGGGGCGGGCACACGGCCGGCCGAGAGAGGCGCGGACGCTGCCGGCAGGCGGACGAGGATAGCCGACGGGGCGGCCCGCCCGCGTGAGGGCATCCGTCGGGGTGGGTGCTACCTTGATCGCGTCGTGTCTGCGAAGTTCGCCCGCCGCCGCGCGGTGCTGGCGCTGGGACTGTGCGCGCTCGGCATCGTGGTGGCGCTGCTCGTCGTTCGGGGCGGTGGCGCCCTGCCTGCGCCTGGGCCGGCCCCGATCGTGGACGGTGCCGGGCCGGGCGATCCGTTCGCGTACCGCTCCGCACAGGAGTCGCAATTCGTCGCGCGGGCCACGGTCGGCAACGTGCACGTGCTGTTTGCCAAGAGCCCCGGCGGGGTGCCGGCGACCGCCGCACGCGTGGCCGCGTGGCGGCCGGCGATCGACCGAGCGGTCGCGGGCACGGGGATCTCGGCGAGGCTGCTGGAGGGGCTGGTGTTCGTCGAGAGCGCGGGCCGGCCTGAAGCGATCGCGGGGAGCGACCCGGCGAACGCCGCCGGGCTGACCCAGATCCTGGCCCAGACCGGCCAATCGCTGCTGGGGATGCACATCGATCTGGCCGCGAGCCGCCGGCTGACACGGCAGATCGACGCGATCCCGGCGGGCACGGCGGGCGGCGCTGACAAGCAGCTGCGGCGACTGCTGGCGCGCCGGGCGGCGATCGACGACCGGTTTGACCCGCGCCGCGCGCTGGCAGCCACGGTTCGCTACCTTGAGATCGCGCGACGGCATTTCGGCCGCATCGACCTGGCGATCGAGTCCTACCACATGGGAATCGGCAACCTCGGCGACGTACTGGCCGATTACGACCACGGCCGCCCGGTCCCGTACGCGCAGCTGTACTTCGACAGCGCACCCGACCGCCACGCGGCCGCCTACCGCCTGCTGGCGGGCTTCGGCGACGACTCCTCGCTGTATCTGTGGCGCGTGCTGGGCGCGGTCGCAGTCATGCACCTGTATCGCGGCGACCGCAGCGCGCTAGCACACCTGACGGCTCTGCAGACCGCCGACGACGCCGGCGCTGCGGTGCTGCATCCCCCCGATCGAGTGCGCCCGTACGCGGACCCGGCGGCGCTGTCGGCCGCCTACCAAGGGCGGGCACTGGAGCCGTTGCCGGCCAACGCCGCGGCGCTCGGGCTGTCGATCTCCGCGTCCATGGGCGCCGGAGCCGCCGGCGTCGGGGCGCCGCGGTCGCTGTACCGAGGGCTGGCACCGCTGGCGCTACGGGTGCTGGTCGATATCGCGGCGCAGGTCCGCCGGCTGTCGCGCGTGGCGGCGCCGCTGACGGTCGCCTCCACGGTCGCCGACGAGCGCTACCAGCGCCGGACCGGCGACTCGTTCGCCGCGGCCGCAACCGGCTACGCGTTCTCGATCAGGCGAGCGTACGCGTCCGGCGCGCAGGCCGAGGCGTTTCAGGCGGTGCTCGACCGCCTGCAGTCGCTGAACCTAATCGCCTGGGCGCGGGAGCCGGACGTGATCCACATCACGGTCGCCTCGGATGCCGCCGCCTGGCTGGCATCTGAGGGCAAGCATCTAGGCCGGCTGGTTGGCTGACTCGGGCGTGGCGGTCGCCTCGGACGCGGCGGTGGCCTCGGGCGCGGCGGTGGCCTCGGGCGTGGCGGTGGCCTCGGACGCGGCGGTGGCCTCGGGCGTGGCGGTGGCCTCGGGCGTGGCGGTGGCCTCGGCGTCGCCCTTTGGGCCGTCGGCGGCACACGGGACGGTCTGGGCGTCGGCGGCACCGGGCCTGTCGGCCAGCCGGCGCTGGTACGCGTCGCGCGCCATGTGGTCGGGATTCACCAGCACCTGGTCGCCCTTCAGGGCCCGCACGACGAAGTCGGAGAACCAGCGCGGCACGACCGGGATCGCGCGGAACAGCAGCGCGACCGGGCGCGGCACGTAGACGTCAACGCGCCCGGTCTGGAGCGCATCGACGATCGCGCGGGCCACATCGTCGGGCTGGACGAGCGGGATGCCGCGGGTTCGGTGCAGGCCCGAGCCCAGCTCGGTGTTGACGACCACCGGCATCACGATGCTGACGTCGATCGCCGTGCCGCGCAACTCCGCGCGGATCGCCTCGCTGAGCCCGACGACCGCGTGCTTTGTCGCGCAGTAGGTGGCGCCGCCCGGGAAGCCGCCATTACCGGCCACGGATGCGATGTTGACCAGATGGCCGCCCCCGCGGCGCTGGAACCGCTCGATCGCGAGCTTTGAGCCGATGATCACCCCGTGCAGGTTGACGTCCACGAGCCGCTGGGCAGTCGCGTCGGTCTCCTCCACGAACGGCCCCACAGGCATGATCCCGGCGTTGTTGACCAGCACGTCGAGCGGGCCGAGCCGGCGCTCGACCTCGTCCAGGAAGGCGGCGAAGCTCGAGCGCTCGGTCACATCGAGCACCAACCCCAGCGTGCCGCCGCCGAGCTCGCAGGCGGCCTGCGCCGCGAGCGACGCGTCGAGGTCGCCGATCGCGACCCGCGCCCCCTGCGCGATCAGGGCCGCCGCGGTCGCGCGGCCGATTCCGCGGGCGCCGCCGGTGACGACGACGACCCGCCCGGCGAGCAAGCGTGGAGCCTTGGCCATGATCGCAATGTATCGGTTGCGGGCGCAAGGGCGCCCTGGCTGGCCGGCCAACCAGGGCGCTGAGACCGGGTCCGCGGCGCGCGCCCGGGCTGGCCGGGCCAACCAGGCGTGATGACGCCGGGCCTGGCGCCAAGACGCGGTCAGTTCGGGCACTTCGGGACACGCGATGGCCAGCGACGCGCGGCGTGTCCCGTAATGCTCGCTCCCCGAGCACTGGCGGACACGCCGGCTCCAGAGCGCGGGCGCGTGGCTCAGAGTGCCCAGACTGCCAAGATCACGGGCGCCGGCGGGTGGACGGACGGGTCAGGCCGACGGCGGAGCGCCGGGCGCGGCCCGGCGGCGGCGACGCGCGCTGACGCTCAGCGCCAGCCGGGCGAGCGGGGCGCGGTGCCCGGTGCCCGGCTTGCGCTGAGGCCGCAGCGAGCGGGCCAGCTGCCAGACCGTGCCCGCGACGATCAGGATCGAGAGGACCACGTTGAAGATCACGATCAGGGTCACTCCTGCTCCTCTTGGCTCGGTTGGGTCAACGAACCCCGGTCAGACGGGCATTACTGTTACACAGATGGAGCACGGCGTCCACGCACACGAGGTCGAGTGCGCATTCACCGCACAGGCCGACGCGTTCGAGGATCCGGCGCGCAATCGGGCGCTGACCGACGACGCCCGCTGGATCTTCGACACGCTCGAGCTGCCAGGAGACGATCTGGCGCTCGACGTGGCCGCCGGGACTGGCCACGCGGCCCGCCTGCTGGCGCCGCGCGTGCGGCTCGTGATCGCGCTCGACACGACCGCGGCGATGCTCGCCCGGGGGCAGGCCGCCGCCCGGGCCGAAGGGGTGCGCAACCTCGTGTTCATGCGCGGCGACGCGCACACGCTGCCGTTCTGCGACGAGTCGTTCGACGTGATCGTGTCGCGCTTCGCGGTCCACCACTTCGACCGCCCCGCGCGGGTCATGGCGGAGATCGCACGCTGCACGCGGCCGGGTGGGCGGGTGCTGCTCGCCGACCTGATCGCCGACGAGGACCCGCTGGTCGCCGCCGAACAGCAGCGGCTCGAACTGCTGCGCGATCCCTCGCACCTGCGCGCGCTCACTCGCGGCGAACTGGAGTCGCTGCTGACCGACGCCGGACTGGGCTTGAGCGACGTCCGGACGCGGGCGCTGGAGCGTCCACTCCAGACATGGCTCGAGCACGCACGCACGCCGGCCGCGGCGGCGGCCGAGATCCGCGAGCGCCTGGAGGTCGAGCTGGCGAGCGGCGTCCCGAGCGGCCTGGCGCCGCGGCGCGGCGATGCAGGCGAGCTGCTGTTCGCACAGAGCTTTGCGGCGGTGACCGCGACGCGGCCCTGACTCGTTGGCAGGGCCTCAGGCGGTCCGGTCGCGGGCGTGGATCGGGCCCTGCGCGGAACGCAGCGGCATGGGCGCTCGCCGCGCCCGCGAGGCGATGATCTCGGCCAGCACCGACACGGCCGTCTCCTCGGCCGTGCGGCTGCCGATGTCGAGCCCGCAGGGTGCGTGGATCCGCGCCAGCTGCTCGTCGGTGACGCCGGCGGCGCGCAGGCGCGCCTCGCGGTCCGCGGTTGTCTGGCGCGAGCCGAGCGCGCCGATGTAGCCGGCGCCGGTGGCCAGCGCGGCGATCAGCGCGGGCTCGTCGAACTTGGAGTCGTGGGTGAACACCAGCACCGCATCGCGCGGGCCCATCTGCACGCCCTCCATCAGATCCTGGGGCCAGCCGATCCGGACGGTCGCGTCGCTGCTGAAGCGAGCCGAGCGGGCAAACCGATCGCGCGCGTCGACGATCGTCACGTCATAGCCGATCTTCGACGCGAACGGGGCCAGCGCGGCGGAGAAGTCGATCGCGCCGAAGATCATCATCCGCGGGGGCGGCGCGTAGGAGCGGATCTGCACGCGCAGGTCGTCGCCGAGCGTCGCGCCGTCGGCGCCGAACCGCCGCAGCGTCGTCTTGCCCTCCTCGAGCAGGCCCCGCGTCTCGCGCCCGACGTTTGCATCGAGCAGCGCCCCTGCCCCGAGCGAGCCCTCGGTGCGATCGTCGATCACGGCCAGGCGGGCACCGGCTCGGTCGCCGTCGATCAGGGTCGCGATCGCCGCCGGCCGGCCGGCCGCATGCTCCTCGAGGACGGCACGCTCAAGCGCGCCCGGGTCGCCGCGCAGCTCAGCGACGAGAATGTGAACGATCCCGCCGCACATCAGACCTACGGTGCCGGCCAGCTCGTCGGAGATCCCGTAGCGCAGGACCTTGGCGGGCGCGTCGCGCAGCGCCAGAATCGCCTCGGCCTCGGCAACGACCGCGCCCTCGACGCAACCGCCGGTGATCGAGCCCTCGATGTTGCCGCGCTCGTCGATCGCCATCATCGCGCCGTCGGGCAGCGGGGCCGAGCCCTCGACCTCGACCAGCAGCGCCTGGACGACCCGGCGCCCGTCGGCCAGCCAGTGCAGCACGATCTGCTGTGTCTCGTTGACGACGCCCGAGTCGATCACGGTCTGAGTGACGATATCGACCGTCGATCGCGAGCCGCTAGCCGCGAAATCAGGCGGAGCATCAGGCCGGGAGGTGGTGGCATGCTGCTGCTGCTGGCTTCCTAGATTGAGTCGTCCGGCTCCGCCCCGCGACCGATCAGATCTCGCGGCCGGTGGGAGTCAGGGCTTCGTCTAGCTCGAGCTGCCAGTAGTAGCGGGTGAACGTGACCCCGGCGCGGAAGGCCCCCAGGTGGGGCTCGATCCGCTCGCCGCGCGCCATTCGCACGATCAGCTCCGGATAGCTGCGCCCCGGCAGTGCGGCGTACAGGTGCGCCGGGCAGGCGCCGCCGAAGCGAGTGTTGACGTCGGTGATCGCCAGGCCGATCTCGGGGTCGCGGAACGCCTGCACCGTGCACGGACCCCGGCAGTGCAGCGCCTCGACGGTCCGGCGGCCGAGGTCGATCAGCTCCTCGTCGGCGATCACGGTGCCCTTGATCGACTCGCCGCCCCGCGACTCGAGCATCGTGCGAGGGATCGCGTTCAGACAGCGCCCGTCCAGGTCCGACAGGCAGTCGATCGACAACTCGGGGCCGCGCATCGCGCGCTGGACCATCGCCGGCTCGCGGATGTAGGCGCACAGGAACTCGGCCTCGCGGGCGTCGGCGGCGAGGTGGATCGAGCGGGCGCCCGACCCCCAGCGCGGTTTGACCATCACCGGGTAGTGCTCGACCGGATCGCCCGGAAGCGCGGTCGGCGGCGAGGGCAGCCCCAGGCGCCCCAGCAGCAGGTGGGTCTCGTACTTGTCAAACGTCTGGCGCGCAATCTCGCCATCGGGGACGAACGCGGGCAGGCCGACGTCCGAGCGGGCGCGGCCGAGCACCTCAAGATCCAGATCGGTCAGCGGCACGACCGCGCCGGCGCCGAACTCCTCGCACAGCTCTTGGAGCGCCGGCACGTAGCCCGGGTCGTCGATCAGCGGCACCGAGCGGCGGTGGTCCGCGGCGTACTGCGCGGGCGCGAGCGGGTTGGGGTCGGCGGCGATCGTGACCGCGTGGCGGGCGAAGGCGGTGACGAGCGCGAAGCGCTTGCCGACCCCGGTCAGCAGCACGGCGACATCCCGGTCCGTCGTGCGCGAGCTCATGGCTGATCGTCGGCAGGCGGATGCCAGCCGCCGCCCGCGCCTTTGTAGAGACCGCCACCGCCCAGCACCATGCCGACCGTCTGGGCGAGGATCCGCAGGTCGAGCGCCAGCGAGCGGTGCTCGACGTACCAGAGGTCGAGCTCGATCCGCTCAGACCACGGCAGCGAGGCGCGGCCGTTGACCTGCGCCCAACCGGTGATGCCCGGCTTGACGGCCAGCCGGCCGCGCTGGCGCTCGGTGTAATCCTGCACCTGGTGAGACAGCGTCGGGCGCGGGCCGACGATTGACATCTCGCCGCGGACGACGTTCCACAGATTGGGCAGCTCGTCCAGCGACCAGCGCCGCAGGAACGCGCCGACACGGGTGATCCGCGAGTCCCCGGCGGCGATCGCCAGGCCGGCGCCGGTGTGCTCCGCGCCGGCGACCATCGTCCGCAGCTTGTAGATCTGAAACGTGCGCCCGGCGCAGCCGACCCGCTGCTGGCGGTAGAGCGGATCGCCGGGTGACTCGACGCGCACGAGCAGCGCCAGCAGCGCGACCAGCGGGGCGGTCAGCGCAGCCAGCGGCAGCGCGATCGCGAGGTCGAGTGCGCGGCGGGTCATCGCGTTCCCGCCGCCGCCTCCCAGCCGGCCTCGGTGCCCTGCGCCAGCCAGTCCCACAGGCCGGCCGCCAGCGACGCGGTCGTCAGCACGTAGTAGCGCGCCACCAGCAGCGGCCTGGCCGGGAGCGCGATCGCGGCGAATGCAGCCACGACGAGCGCCGGCTGGAGCACCGCCGCCGCGCGATACACGGTCAGACGAGGCCCGCGGCCGATCGCCAGGGCCAGGCTCGCGACGTACGCGCTGGCGTGCAGAAACGGCGATGCGTAGCGCAGCAGCCGGTGGGAGAAGATCATCAGCGCGTAGCCGGGGTCATATCCGCGCGGGTCGAGCAGGCCGCCGCGCAGGACGATCGGCCAGCCGTGGCTCATCATCCGTCGCTTGCGCGCGAACTCGCCCTCGATCGTCGGGACCATCTTCTCGCTCGCGTGGGCGCGGGGCGCATACACCGCCCGCCAGCCGCGCTTGACCATGTTGAATGGAAACGACAGATCGTGGCCCATGATCGGATCGACGATCAGGTAGGACTCGCGCCGGGTGGCGTAGATCGCACCGGTGCCGCCGGTGACCGAGCGCAGCCGCGACTCCAGCGTGCGCACGGCCATCTCGTAGCGCCAGTAGAGCCCCTCCTGGTTGTCACCGCGCTCGTTGACGAAGCGCACGTCGCCGCACACGTAGCCGATCGCGGGGTCGGCGAATGGCGCCACCAGCTCGCGCAGCCCGTCGGGCGCCCAGCGGGCGTTCGCGTCCGAGAACGCGACGATCGCGCCGGTGCAGCGCTCCACGCCCGCGTCCTGCGCGCGCACCTTGCCGCTGCGCCGCAGCTCCAGGACGGCGTCGGCGCCGGCCTCTCTCGCGCGCTTGGCGGTCTCGTCGGGCGAGCCGTCGCAGCAGACGATCACCTCCAGCCGGTCGGCCGGATAGTCGAGCGCCCGCAGGTTGGCGACACGGTCGGCGATTACCTCCTGCTCGGCGTAGGCGGCGACGATCACCGAGACGGACGGCAGGTCCTGGTCGGCGGGTGGCGCAGCGATGGGACCGGGCGCGGGGGTGCCGGACGGCCGCGCGCCGGGTCGCGCTCGACGAACGCGGTCCGCGGCGGCCAGCGCCGCCGGGTAGCCGGCGTGCGTATACACGAGCAGCCCCGCCGAGGCCCAGAACACAGTCTTCGCAAATGCCACGGCGGCGGATTGTGGCGTACGCAGGGCGACCGTCGCAGCCGCAGGCCGTCGGATTGGACCGCGCACCCGCCGGTGATGCAGGTCTAGTGCATGTGTCCGGAAGTTCTGCGTGGACTCGGCGGGTGGCTGAGCGTGGCTGGAACTTGCGGACGCGTGCACTCGCCCGACGCCGGCGCGGCCTGCGTCACCCCCTGTTCAGTTGTGCTTCTTGTGGTGGTGCTTGGCGCGGGTGGCGACGATCACGAGGCGGCGGCGCGCGAGCGTGACCCGCTTGCCACCCCTGATCTCGCTGACGGTCAACAGCACCGGCAGCCTGCCCAGCCGCGCCAGCAGCCGCCGGGCCGCCGGACGCAGCGCAATCGAGACAGACTCCGTCTTACCGGCCGGAACCGTCAGCATCCGCGAACCGACCAACAGCGGCACGCGCGTGGTCCGCACACCGGCCGCCACCGCACCCAGCAGCCGGCCGCCGCGCGTAAGCACCACCGTTGTCAGCGTCTCAGTCACCCGGCACGCGCTCGAGCCAGAGCATGAGATCCGGTCGACGACCACGCCGCCGCGAGACAACACCGCGCCGGACAACTTCACGATGCTCGACCGCGGGTGCGGGACGCCACCGGTCGGCGAACCGCCGCCGGGACTGCTCCCGCCGGGGCTACCCCCGCCGGGGCTGCCACCGCTAGGCGTGCCGCCGCCAGGGCTGCCGCCCGTCCCCGTCGGCGGGCTGGCAACCGGTGCGCTGAGCGTCTCGGACACCGCGCTCGACACCGAGCCGGCAAAGTCGGCATTACCACCGTAGGCCGCGGTCAGCGAGTGCGAGCCCGCCGAGGCGTAGGACACCTTGCAGCTCGCGCTGCCATCGGCTCCCACCGGCTCAGAGCCACACCCGGTGACGGGCTGGCCACCATCGGCGAACGCCACCGTCCCGCCATCCGGCGCCGGCGAGACCTTCGCGATATAGGTCACCTCCTGACCCGTCACCGCCGACGCCGGCGAGGCGGACAGCACCGTCTGCGTCGGCGCCGCATGGACCGTCTCATCGACGGGGTCCGAGGTTGAGCTGGCGTAGTTTCCGTGCCCGCCATAGGCGGCCGTGACCGACCGCTTGCCGGACGTTGGGTATGTGACGACGCAGGTCGCCGTGCCGTCCGCGGCGGAGACCGCCTGCGAGGCGCAGCCGCTGATCGTGGCGCCGCCGTCGCCGAACGCCACGATTCCGCCATCCGGAACCGGGGACACGGTCGCGGTGTAGGTCACGGGATCGCCCACGCCGGCCGAGCTCGGGGACGCCTTCAGCGCCGTGCTCGTGGCCGTCGCGACCACGGTCTCCGTGATCGGGCCCGAGCTTGACTGGTCGTAGTCGCCGTTCCCTGCGTAGGCGGCCGTCACCTGGTCGGTACCGACCGACGAGTAGGTCGTCACGCAGGTCGCCGTGCCGTCGCTGCCCGACACCGGCTGTGAGCCGCAGCCCGAGATCCCGCTGCTGGCGTCACTGAACGAGACCGTGCCACCATCCGGGACCGGGGACACCGTGGCCGTATACGTCACCTTGTCTCCGACCGATGCCGGATTGGCGGACGACGTCAGGCCGGTCGACGTCGACGCGCGGTCGATCGTCTCGCCCACCGGACTGGACGTCGAGCCAGCATAGGCGCCGTCACCGCCATAGCTCGCCGTGAAGGCGTAGGTCCCGGCCGTCCAATCGATCGTGCAGGTCGCCTTCCCGTTGACATCGATCGTCTGGGACGAGCACGCGGAGATCGTGGTCGCGCCGCTGGCGAACGAGACCGTCCCACCATCCGGGACCGGTGAGACCGTCGCGGTCAACGTCACCGCCTGGTTCACCGCGCCCGGGCTGGGCGCCACGGTCAGACTCGTGGCGGTCGACAGCTTGTCGATCTGCTCGGTCACATCGCCGCTGGAGCCGGTGTAGTTGGCGTCGCCACCGTAGATCGCGGAGATCTCGTGCGAGCCCGAGGCCGGGTAGCTCGTCGAACACGAGGCCGTCCCACCGGACACCGCCACCGAGCCGCAGTCCGAGAGGGTGCTCTGCCCTTCGAGGAACGACACAGACCCCCCGGCCGCCGACGGAGAGACCGTCGCCGTGTACGTGACCGCACGGCCTGCCTGAGCCGGGCTCGGCGACGCCTTCACGCTCGTCGACGACGAGCCCTTGTCGACCGTGACAGCCGAGACGGAGGCCGACGGCTCAAAGCCGGCATCTCCGGAGTAGGCCGCCGTCACGTCCTCGGAGCCCGCGGTAGCATACGACGTCTCACATTCCGCGGTCCCATCGCTCACCGTTACCGCGTCGCAGCCCTTGATCGTGCCGCCGGCGTCGCTGAACGAGACGGTCCCACGGTCCGGCTTCGGCGACACCACCGCCATGAAGGTCAGCTGCTGGCCGACCGTGACCGAACTGGGGTACGCGCTCAGGACCGTGGTCGTCAGCTGCGCGTGGATCTGCTCGGTGACGGAGCCCGTGGATCCCTGATAGTTGGAGTCCCCGCTGTACACCGCCGACACCTGGTCGGAGCCCGCCGTCCAGGCGTAGAGCGAGCAGGAGGCCGTACCGCCGGACACCGGCACCGAACCGCACAGCGTTCCCTGCCCGTCGGAGAACGTCACGCTCCCACCATCAGGCGACGGGGACACCGTCGCCGTGTACGTCACCAGCCAGCCGGCCTCGGCCGGATCTGGCGCCCCGCGCACGACCGTGGAGGTCGCCGCCTGATCGATCATCTCCTCGACCGCGTGGGAGGTCGACGAGGGGAACGTGTTGTCCCCCGCGTAGGTGGCGGTCACCTGCTCGGTACCGGTCTTCGAGTACGACGTGACGCAGGTCGCCGTCCCGTCGCTGGTCGAGACCGACTGCGCGCCGCAGCCCGAGATCGTGCCGCCGGCGTCGCTGAACGAGACCGTCCCCCCGTCCGGCCGCGGCGTGACCGTCGCGGTGTAGGTCACCGCCTGGCCGACCACGCCCGGACTGGGCGAGGCGGTCAGGCTCGTGCTCGTCGACTTCAGCGTCGTGGGGTTCGACGGCGCCGACGACGGGCCGGCTCCGGCCGCGTTGGTCGCCGCGATCGTGAACGTGTAGCTGTCGCCGTTGGTCAGCCCTCCGACCGTGATCGGGCTGCCCGATCCGGTCGCGGTCACGCTCTGCGCGGCCTGATCGGTCAGGTCGGTGCTGGTCACCGTGTAGCCGGTGATCGGCGTCCCGCCGTCGTCCGACGGCGGCGTGAACGAGACCGTCGCGCTGGCGGGCGCCGACGAGGTCGCGCTGGCCCCGGTCGGCGCGCCGGGCGCGCTCACCGGCGTGATCGTCACCTCGGCGGTTCCGTTCGTAGCCGTGCCGGCACCCGTCGCGGTCGCCCCGGACTCGAAGTAGCTTGAGCCCGCGCCTCCGCCCCCAGCCGCGCCATACACCTGGCCGGCAATGCTGGTGTAGTAAGACCCCGAGCCTCCCCCACCACCGCCATACCAGCCCCCCCCACCGCCGCCGCCGGCGCCGCTCTCAGACCCGTAGGACGAGCCGACCGCGAGCGAGTTGCCGCCCTGTCCGCCCGTGCCCTGCGCGCCGGCGCCGCCGGTCTGGCCGACAGTCACGACCGGCTGTGGGATCGGGAAGCATGGTTCCGGGAGCCCCCCGTCCGCCGCGCCTGCCGAGCCGCCGGAGCTCGCGCCGCCGGCGCCTCCGTGATAGCCGAT